>JAGROX010000277.1:0-3141 GCA_020440025.1 Verrucomicrobiia bacterium | reverse complement strand
TACAACATCGTGGCGGTGAGCGATTCCTCAGGAGGCATCTATCGAAAGGAAGGCTTTCACGTTCCCAGTCTCATCAAACTGAAGAATGAGCGCCGCCAATTGGAAGCGATCTATTGCGAGAACGACCTCTGTGAGAAAGTGGAAGCCGAGACCATCACCAACGAGGAACTGCTGCAACTCGATGTCGACATCCTCATTCCCGCCGCCCTCGAAGACGTCATCACCGAGAAAAATGCCCCAAAGATCAAGGCTGAGACCTTGGTGGAAGTCGCCAACGGTCCCGTGACCAGCGCCGCCGATCCCATCCTGAAAGAGAACGGTGTGTTTGTGATTCCCGACATCCTCGCCAACGCCGGCGGAGTCACCGTCAGCTACTTCGAATGGGTCCAGAACAAGGCTGGCTACTACTGGACGGAAAAAGAAGTCCACGACCGTCTGGAAGAGCGCATGTCCAAGGAGTATTGGGCCATCTTCGAACTGACCGAGAAACACGACATCGACATGCGCACCGCCGCCTATGCCCACGCCCTCTCACGAATCGGAAAAGCCCTTACCGCCCAAGGCACCAAAGACTACTTTCAGAACGGGAAGCATTGAAGAAGGCTTTCCCGCTTCCTCGCAACCAAGTGTTGGTCGCGCTTCCTTGTCGATCAGCTTCAGTGTTGCGACCTTTCGGCTCCCTTTTACTGATGGCAGACCGATATTCTGCGATACGGCACCAATCAATCTTCCGAACGATCACCAGGTGCACCTTCCCTTCCGGCCCCCATCCCCGTGCCGATGGCCAAGGGCGGGAGAGACTTTCCGCACCCCTTTTCGTATTGTGAATTTCCATGGGCGGATTTTTGCACCAAGCAGAATCGTTAACCATCTGTGTAACATCTCTGGTATGCCCCACAGAGTTTTCCATGAGACGGACAGATCAACTGCTTTCACCGATACCAGACGACGGTGATCCCGAAATTGGAGGAGTGGAAGGTCTGGATTTGGACGATCTCGATGTCACCCGCCCGGGCATTGATCCATTCCTCGGCCTTTTCATGCGACGCTTCGATGAGGCGGTAGTCGAACTGCACGCTGCCCAATCTGACGCGCTTCACTTCTTTGAAAACGGCTCGCTGCACGGGACGGGAAGAGGCTGAGGAACTGGGAATGGGCGGTGGTGTGGGCATGGGGGAAGGAGCGAGGATTTGGGATCGAGGATCGAGGGAATCTCTAATGGCTAGCCTCTAATATTCAAATACTTCCTCTTCAGTTGATCGAGGAGGACGGCGATGAGGATGATGGCTCCGAGGACGTACTTTTGGGCTCCGTAATCGATGCCGGTGAGATTCATGCCGTTTTGAATGACGGCGATGATGAGGGCTCCGACGAAGGTGCCAAAGATGCGACCTCGCCCGCCCATGAGGGAGGTGCCGCCGACGACGACGGCGGCGATGACGGTGAGTTCGTAGGTGGCTCCGTAGGTGGGAGCGCCGCTTTTCAACTGGGAAGCCATGAGGACCCCACCCACCCCGGCGAGGAGACCGCAGGCGGTGTAGGCAAAGATGAGGACCCGCGACACGGGCACGCCTGAGAGTCGTGCTGCCTCGGGACTGCCGCCGATGGCGTAGATGTGTCGACCGAGCACGGTGCGGGTCATGAATCCATGAGCGCCGAGATAGAGGGTCAGCATGAGCAGCACTTGAAACGGAATTCGGATACCGACCACTGGCAAGGTGACACCCGCCCGCCCCAGCCAAGTGAAGGCGGGCGGCAGCCGGTGGATGGATTGGTTGTTTGACCAATCGAAGGCGATGCCGCTGGCGATGAGCATGACGGCGAGAGTCACGATGAAGGGCGGGATGGAAAAGCCGGTGACCATGACGCCGCTGAAGAGGCCCATGAGTCCACAGATGAGCATGGCTCCGAGCGCGGCGGCGATCATGACGCCGAGGCTGGCCTGTTCGGCGCCGTTGCGATCGATAAACCACGCGGTGGCGACGGCGGACAGGGCAAGCAGGCTGCCGACGGAGAGATCGATGCCCCGGGTGATGATGACAAGGGTCATGCCGATGGCGAGAATGGCGATGACGACAATCTGGTCGGCGATGTTGATGAGGTTGGCGCGTTTCAGGAAGTCAGGCCAGAGTCGCTCAATGGGATAACGTCTCGGCACGTCCTCGAATTCGGAAAAAATCTGCCAACTGGCGGTAGAGGCGCTGCAGAGGATAATTGCAGGGCGATTTGATGTGAACTCGGCCAGAAGTTGGCGCTTCACCTCCGGCGGAGCGCCGCGCAAGGTGGTGATGGGATGTCCTGCTGATTTCAGGCTCTCGGTTGCCGCTTCGGCAAAGGCCGCATCGTCGGGCTTGGTCCCCGCAACGACAAAAACGACGGCTCCCGCAGGAAGTTCGCTGGCGACATCTTCGGCGAGGGCTCGGCCACCATCGGCACCGGTCGCAGGTTGTTTTTTCAGCGTCACCACGGAATACCAGGCGCAGATCAGCAACAGCACGAGGATCATGCCATGGTCTGAGAGGAGGCGTTTCACTGCGGAGGATTTAGGAGTGGGGATCGAGGTTCGAGGGTGGTGATGCAGGAAGCAGAAACCAAAGCGAAAGGAATGGCGAGTCTGAAAGTGGAAAAGGCGTCGCGCGACGTTTGAGCTGTCCTCGGACGCGGATCTATGTTTTACAGATGGGGGTTTCTCGGATTTCTTTCTTGGTACCTGCCACTGATGCCTCCCTTTGCCGCCAATCCCCTCGCGCTGAATCGTCGGCAATTTTTTGCCCAGGGTTCGCTGTCGCTGGGCGCTGCGGCTTTGGCGTCCATGATGGGGCGACCGGAGGCATCGGCACTGGAACGCAACTCGCTGGGAGGTATCGACAGCCTCCGCCGGTTCGCGCCCAAGGCGAAGCGGGTCATTTTTCTTTTCCAATCAGGCGGTCCCTCGCAGCTGGATCTTTTCGACTACAAACCGAACCTGTCCGCGCGATTTGGGGAGAATCTCCCGGACAGCGTGCGCGGCGGCCAGCGGCTGACGGGGTTCACGAAGAACCAGAAATCACTGCCGGTGGTGCCTTCCCGCTATGGCTTTCGTCAGTTTGGCAAAACCGGGCACTGGATGAATGCCGAATGCCTGCCCCACATCGGAGCGAT
>JAGROX010000276.1 GCA_020440025.1 Verrucomicrobiia bacterium | reverse complement strand
GACCATGATGAAGAAACGCGCCGGGGGCAAAACGGTCCTTCAGGCGCCTCAGCAAAGTGTCGCCGAGCCCTCGCTTCATCGGTCCCATGGCGGCGATGTTCCACTCGTCTCCGTCCATGTCATCGATGGAGACAAAAGTCGGCTCCCCGCCCATGGTCAGTCGCACATCGCCTTCGCGGAGGCGCTCTTCCACCGCTTTGCCGAGTCGATCAATGGCTTCCCATTGCTCTTCCGAGTATGGCTTGGTGACGCGAGCGGTCTCGTGAACCCGCTCAAGCTTCATGTCGAATTCGAACTCGGTCTCGACCTTCTCCGAAACCGTACCCGATACCGGTGCCGCCGAAGGCGGGTCCGGAGTCGCCGCCAGCGGGATGTGACCTTCGCCAGCCATGAGTCCCGAGGTAGGATCCAACCCCACCCAACCGGCACCGGGCAAATACACGTCAGCCCATGCATGCAGATCGGTGAAATCTTCGGTCGCACCTACCGGACCATCGAGTGCCTCGATGTCGGGTTTCAGCTGAATGAGATAGCCGGAGACAAATCGCGACGCGAAGCCGAGGCGGCGCAACAGATTCACCAACAACCAGGCCGTGTCTCGACAGGACCCCGACTCCTTCTCAAGAGTCTCCTCGGGCGTCTGCACTCCCGGCTCCATGCGAATCATGTAGTTGATTCGTTTCTCCAACAGCTGATTCACCCGCACCAGATAATCGTTCGTCTGCTCTTCTGGCTTCGGGCGACACTCCTCCAGCAGTGCCTGCATTTTTTCGCTGGGCTCCTCACCGGAGATGCGGCGAAAGGGTGCCAGCTCATTCACGAGCCATTCGTCGTAGGTGAAAGGAACCGTCGATGCCTGTTCATCGAGGAAGAAATCGAAGGGATTGATCGGCGTCAGGTCCGCGACCAGATCGACCGTGATGTCGAAATGGGTCACCTTTTCTGGAAAGACGATGCGGGCCAGAAAGTTTCCCTGGGGATCCTGCTGCCAATTCAGGAAATGGGGCTGCGGCTCGATCTTGAGCGAATACGACAGGATGGGAGTCCGATTGTGGGGAGCCGGACGCAAACGGACGACCTGTGGCCCCATCCCGATGGCATGCTCGTACTGATAGGAAGTTCGGTGATGAAGAGCGCAGTGGATGGACATTTGGCAGGGGCCCGATTGGTTCAAAAAAAGGCAGGGCTTCGCAGTAGCACTCTTTAGCAACTTTGATACCTATTCCCCGGCTTCACTCAAAAAACTGCCAATCCTGCGTTGGCTTTCTGGAAAGTGAGAATTCGGTAAGGATCAAAAACTTCTGTCTCCCAGTGAAATCCCTACTTGCGAGCCGGGAGATTCGACATTAAAAGTCCCGCTCGCCAGCTTGTTGGACTTGTCCGCAGGTTGTCACTTTTGCTCGGGTGGCGGAACTGGTAGACGCGCAGGATTAAGGATCCTGTGGGGCAACCCGTGGGGGTTCGAGTCCCCCCTCGAGCACTTCCTTTTTAGAAAACGGCATCGTAGAGTTGTTCTTCCTGCCGAAGTTGGCGGAGTTTTACTCCGCCTTTT
>JAGROX010000275.1 GCA_020440025.1 Verrucomicrobiia bacterium | reverse complement strand
GGCGAGGCAACAGGGTTAGGTCGAAGTGATCGCGAATGTCAGGCCACAGCGGAATGTCGGCGTCGACGCGCAGCTCGTATTTGATCTCGTTGTTGCCAAGTTTCAGCGAATACATCAGATCCTCGGGAATGGTCACTCGAACCGTGCCACAGCGGATCTCCGATTCGGCAGTGCCTTCGGCCAGGGGCAGATGGAAGAACACTTCCGAACTCGTGGCCGTCGTCGTTCCCCGGCGGTAAGTGGCGGACTCAATTCCCCAAAGCGAGATCTTCAACTGCACCACTCGGGACACGCCCCCGGAGAACGTCCAGCTGAGATCAAAACTGTCTCCCAGCGCGGGATTTCCGCTGGAAAGCGTGATGATGGGGCGGGGATTAGTCGCTGCCATCAGTTGGTAAAAGAATCCCCCCAGCAGCCCAACCCCGATGGCCACAAAGGGAATCATGAACAGCGTTTGAAACCAGTCGCCATGTCCCGTCCGCCAACCTTTGACCAGTTCCACGAGAAACACCGAGATAATCCCGTTCCAGAAAAGCGCCACCAACAGCATGCCGAGACAGGCCAGCAGCCGCTTTTTTCCGGGACGCAGGGTCATCGGACCGCCGGCAACAGGTTCAGCATTGAGGTGCGGCGAAGAGCCAGTGGACGCCAGTCGGTTCGCCAGCGCGGCATGGCGTCCATTCGCCCCCTTCGATGGGCCCCCGCCCGCTGAGGGATGTTGACGAAGGGAACCCACCAAGACTCCGATGCCGACCAGAAGGAAAACGAGGGGAAGCGCCATGAAGAACACCCAAGCGGTGATTCCTTTCACCAGCACGGCCTGTTCCGGCTGATCCGGATTCACAAAGCAGACCTGTTGCGAACCTTTCGGATACCGTCTCGTGATCGTCACCTTGCCGGATCGTCCGGACGACGACCCGCTCATGCTTTCGTAGCGATTCGACCGATGGGTCTCACCGCCAAACTGGTATTCGTAAAAGATATCGACGCTGTAGGTGGTGCCGTCATCACTGTCGTGACTCTGCACCCGGCTCCAGATGATTTGGCAGGGAGTTTCCACCCAGTGACGCGACATCACCATCCGTTTGATCGGTCCGTTGCCCATTCCGATTCCCACGCCCAATCCGATGAGGGCGAAGATGGCCCCAAAGGCGATGCCCACCTTTCTTCCCGTCGACTTGCTGGTGGAACCGCCCGATGAAATCGCCGCTTTTCTTCCCGCTTTTTCGATGGCTTTGCCTTTTTTCAAACCCCCCACCCCACCCCAGATGATGAACCCGCCAATGGCGACGAAGAGCAGCGGAAACAGCATGAACAAACCGCTGGTAAGCGCCCGCCGTTCGATCACCGCCTGACTGGGATTGTCGGGGTTCACGTAACAGAACAGTTCCCGATCTTCGAGAATGCCCCGACGTTTCAATGCCAGCTTTTCGTAATCATCGGTGCGCTGAGTTTGCAGAGCCACCTGATTCGACTCGAATCGCCTGCCCTCAAACTGGTAGCGATAATCGACCACCAACTGAAAGGGATCGTCCTCGCGATTGGCTTCGACCTGGATCTCGCAGCGCACGATCTCGCACGGCGTCTCCGTCCAACCGTAGGTTTCCGCCTCGGAAAAAAACTGCCTGGCCGCGAAGAGAAACACCATCAATCCGATCCCGCCAAAGACCAAGCCGAACAGGATCAGGCAACCCCCACCCGATTTTTCGGAACCGCTTTTCCCGATTCGTTTGCTGTTTCCAAATTTCCAGCCCATGGAGGTTCCCAACATGCACGACGACCCGCCCCCATGGCAATCGAGAATCGATCCGGTATTTTGTAATCGACGGAACAAGGGTTGCCGTGATTTTTCCCTTCTGTTAGTCTGCTTGTGAATTCTTCCGATCAAATCAACGTCTCCAACTCTGCACGTTTTCCCTTGCCATGAGTGAACAAGAAAAAGCCGCCCGCACTTGGCGCAATCTCGCGCGCCGCACCGTGACGAAAGTGAACTTCGGGTGGTGGCTGGATCGCTTCTCTCCCCTGCTGATCGTCTCCAGTCTCGTGGTCGCGGTCATCATCCTCGCGCTTCGCTCGCAGGCACGACCGGTGATGGGCAATGTCCCGCTGCTCATCGGCAGCGGCATTTTCGTGCTGGCGATTGGCCTGATCGCTTGGGTAGTGGCCCGACGTCGATTCCTCCGGGAAAGCGATGGCCTGGTCCGACTCGACGACCGGCTGAGCCTGCGCAATGCGCTCACCACCGCAGACCGGGGAATCGGGAAATGGCCGGAACCGCCCAGTGATTTTTCGAAAGTCGATCCGGGCTTGCAGTGGAACTGGGGCCGGGTGGTGACGCCCTTTCTCGTGGCCATGATGGCAATTCTTTCCGCCGCCCTGATGCCGATCACCACGGTGGAGGCAGCGCGCACGCCCCCTTCCGAACCGCTGGCTTGGGCCCAAATGGAGGAGTGGATGGAACTGCTGGAAGAAGACGACCTCATCGAGGAACAGGGCATCGAGGAGGTGAAAGAGAAAATCGAGGAATTGAGAAATCAGCCGGAAGACGACTGGTTCAGCCACAGTTCACTCGAAGCGACCGACACCCTGCGTCAGACCCTGCAGCAACAGATTCAGAATCTCGGTGCCGAATTGGCCAATGCCGAACGCGATCTCAATGCGCTGCAAAACTACAGTTCACAGCTCAGTGAGGAGACCAAGGACAAGCTGATGGCCGAATACGATCAGGCCCTGAAGGATCTCGCCCTCAATGGCCTGCCCCTGAATCCGGAACTGATGAAAGCGCTGGAAGGCATCGATCCCTCTCAACTTTCCCAGGCTCAGATGAGCAGTCTATCAAAGGAACAACTCGACCAATTGCGGCAAGCATTGAAGGAAGGCGCGCAAGCATGCTCTCAATGCAATGGACAGGGCGGGGGCGAGGGCGAGGGACTGCCCGCTCTCGGGGAAGGCGATGCCGCCCTGATGGCGATGCTGAAGAAAGGTCCCGGCAATGCGGGGATCAGCCGAGGCCCCGGACCGGCACCGCTCTTCCTGGGAGAGAACGAAACCAATCTCGGAACGAACAACATTGAGGGGGTGAAAAACGAGGACTACTCCAAGGCGGCTCCCGGAGACGTCATGGGAATCGGTCAAACCGAGCATGACATCGACGAAACCAAGACCGGCCCTCAGAAGGCCGGAGCCGTCGGTTCCGTCGGTCAGGGCGGTGACACGGTCTGGCGGGAATCGCTGATGCCGGAGGAGAAGGCAGTGTTGAAAAGGTATTTCAAGTGAGCCGCCATCGGCACGACGACAACCGCCCAAGGCTGACGAACGAAATCACTTTTCCGCGCAATCGGATTGCCACGAGCCGGAAAATTCGCGAAAGTCCTCTCCATGGCTCTCGACGAATCTGTCATTCAGGAACGCGCCAAGGAGATCGGAAAGCTCCGTGACGCGCTCAACACCATCCTATACGGGCAGGAAACGCTCGTGGAACTGACCATCACCGGTCTACTGGCCCGCGGGCACATGCTGCTGGAAGGTCTGCCGGGGTTGGGGAAAACCGAGCTGGTCAAAGGACTCTCCAAGGCCCTGCAACTGGTCACCAAGCGCGTTCAGTTCACTCCCGACCTCCTGCCCGGCGACATCACGGGAAACCCGGTACTACAGGAAACGGAAAAAGGGCGGGAGTTCGTGTTCCAACCCGGACCGCTTTTCGCGAATCTGGTGTTGGCGGATGAAATCAACCGCGCCTCTCCGAAAACACAATCGGCCCTGCTCGAGGCCATGCAGGAACGCCGGGTCACCGTGCTAGGGGAAACGCATACCCTGCCTCACCCCTTCTTTGTGCTCGCCACACAAAACCCCATCGAACTGGAAGGCACTTACCCGCTGCCGGAAGCGCAGTTGGACCGCTTTCTTTTCAAACTTGAGGTGCCCCGAAACAATGCCGCCACGCTCGAACGTATTGTCAGTCAACGGGAACTCGGGGTAGAGCCGGAACTGGAGCCAGTCATGGACGGCGAAGCCTTGGAAAGCCTGATGGAAACGGTGCGGCAGATCTATCTTCCCGATGTCGTGGCCAACTACATCGCCCGGCTCGTGGACGCCACCCACTCCGGTCAGTCGAAAACCGCCGAAGGGATCAAGTTCGGTGCCAGCCCGCGTGCCGCACTCAGTCTGGCGTCGGCTGCCAAAGCGCGAGCCCTCATGGCCGGGAGAATCAATGCCTCATTCGAGGACGTGAAATCCGTCGCCGTGCCGGTCATTCAGCACCGCATCATTCTCGAATACAATGCCCGCATCGACGGGAAAACGAATCGCCAGATTGTGGAATCGCTGATCGCAGAAGTTCCCACTCAGGATTTCAACACGCCATCCACCCTGAAACAGACGGCGGCTGCGGCCACCAACTGAGGGTTTCTTCCCCTCTTCCCCTTATCGCGATGATGCTGACTCTCATCAAACTGGCGTTCTCGGCCGGAATCATCTACCTCGTCAATGAGGTCGTGATTCGCCACAGTCGCCCGGCTCTCGGCAGCCTGATCGCCTCCCTGCCTCTGGTGTCACTGATCACCTTTGTGTGGATTTTCTATGGCATGAAGGAGAATCCCGAGGCCCGAACCGAAAAACTCGCGGCCCATTCCGCCGGCGTATTCTGGTTTGTCCTCCCGAGCCTGCCGATGTTCCTGATTTTCCCCTGGCTGCTGCGCAGGGGCATGCCGTTTTGGCCAAATCTGCTGCTCTGCTGCTTCATCACCATGCTGCTCTATGCGCTGATGGCAGTCATCCTAAAACGCTTCGGCGTCGAAATTTAGGAACCTCTTCAGAGCTTCACCAATCTTGATGGCTCCAAAGCCATCCGATCGACCGTTTTCAACCAGGCAATCTCGTGCCCTGTTTTCCCATTCTCGAACTCCAAAAACACGCGTCCATTCACCTTTCGGACCTCGTTACCACACTCGAACCTCGATCATCAGCGCTTCTCAAAAATGAAAATAAGATCACACTGATAATTTAAATTTGCGAAAGATCTAATTTTGTGGCAAAGTTTTTAGAAGATTGACTCCAGTAAATTCTTTTATTGATGGTATTTATGGTATTTTAATATTTCTTGTTGCGCAAAGCAGTAATGTTTGTTTAATTTTACCATTCTCAGTTTAATCAAATCAGCCCTTAGGAGGAAAAAAAGCCATGCAAATTGTTAACGATCGCAGTCCTTCGGTAGACTCCACGAATGTGGATCGTCTGGCCGACTTCATCATGTTCGCCCAGCGTTCATTCCTCCTCGACTTGTCGAAGGAGCTGAACAACGGCAACATCTCGTATGCCCAGTTCTTCTTGCTCGGTTATCTCGCCAATGAGGATTACCTCAACATGACCGAGATTTCGAACAAGATGGGACACTCCACCGCCGCCGCGACTGGCTTGGTGGATCGTCTCGAAAAACTCGGCTATGTGCAACGCCTCCACGCCGCTGATGACCGCCGCAAGGTGATGGTCCAGATCACCCGCAAGGGAATCGATCTCGTAGGCCGTCTTCGCAACGCCATTGCCGAGAACATCTCCTCGATCATGGCAGCACAGAGCAATGGCGGTGCTGAGGAAGTGCCCCCGGTCTACTCACAGCTTCAGGAATTCCTGAAAAACCGCTGAACCGAAACCAACGCGAATTTCAATCTGCCTCCCAAGGAGCCAGGTGATGGAAAAACCGCGGTCGACTCCGGAACCTTTTCCGAACAGCGAACGCAACTCTCCGGGCGAGGAGGATTCCATTACCAGCATCAAAGAGGCCCGATCCGGGACCCGAAGAAAACACATCACGTTCCGGACGACTTCTTCGATTCAATAAATCTGCGATAACTTCAGGGCGATAAAACTGAGAACACCGTCGGCTTCCATGCCGACGGTGTTTTTTTGTGCTCGCAGCCCACCCGGCTCACGCCTTGCCCAGTCCGTCGGCATGGACTATGAGAGAAGGAGAACTCCCGCCACCCGCCCTTTGCCATGCCCCATCCCCTGCTCGAGACTTTTCCCGCACTCGATGCCATTCCCGGTCTCATCCACGGCTTTGTGCTAAGACATCCCGATGTCGATGTGCGCACGGATCGCGCCACCGCGCTAGAACGTCTGCAGCCCCACTTTTCCGAGACGCTTCAACAAGGTTTGGGGATCTCCTTCGAAAAGACCTGGTTCGGTGATCAGGTTCACGGCTGTGAAATTGCCGAATGCGATGGCACTATGGAGCCGAAAACCTGGGCAGAGACGGATGGCCTGATCACCGCCACGCCCGGGGAACTCCTCGGGATCTATGTGGCCGATTGTTGCGCGGTCTATCTGATCGACCCGATTCATCGCGCTTGTGGATTGGTTCATTCCGGGAAAAAGGGCACCGAACTCGGCATCGCGGCCCGTGCTATTTCACAAATGGGAGAACGCTATGGCAGTCGACCGGCGGATATGATCGTTCAGCTAAGTCCCTGCATTCGCCCCCCGGCCTACGAGATCGATTTTGCAGCCGACATCCGCAAAGACTGCGCCGCCGCCGGAATTCCCGAGGATCAGATTCACGATCCAGGAACCTGCACCAGTCGAGATCTGAACCGCTACTACTCCTATCGGACAGAAAGCGGTCAGACAGGCCGACATCTTGCTATCTTGGGATGGGCTGCGTAATGGCAGTCTCCACCACCCTTCACTTTTTCGACCATGTCAGCGATCACTCTACAAGCTCCCGCCAAAACCAACCTTTGGCTTCGGGTCACCCGCAAACGGGACGATGGATTTCACGAGATCGACACCCGAATGGTGCCGCTCTCCCTCTCCGACTCGCTCAAGATCAAGCCGACAACAGGCAATACGGTTTCCCTGACTTGCAACGAACCCGACGTTCCCATCGACGAGGGAAATCTGGTCATGAAGGCGGTCCGGGCTTTGGAGGAAAGAACCGGACACCGTTTCGGCGCCGAGATTCATCTGGAGAAACAGATCCCTCACGGTGCCGGACTGGGCGGCGGCAGCAGCGACGCCGCCACCGCGCTTCGGGGATTTAACGAACTGTTCGATCTCGGGCTTGAGCGATCCGTTCTCGCAGAAATCGCCGGCAGCATCGGCTCGGACATTCCTTTCTTTGTCTGGGAAACCGTATGCGACTGCACCGGACGCGGAGAAATCGTGACCCCGGTTGAGTTTGATTGGGAGCTGCCCGTGTTTCTGATGAAACCCGGTTTTGCCGTTCCCACGGGTCCCGCCTACGGTCTCTGGACGGAGTCCCGGGAGATTCCCGGCATTCCCTACGCGCCTCAACTCTGCCCCTGGGGAACCATGGTAAACGATCTTGAGCGACCCGTGTTTCAGAAATACCTGATGCTGGCCCGAATGAAGGAGTGGCTCTTGGATCAGCGGGAAGTGCACGCCGCCATGCTCTCAGGCTCGGGCAGCAGCCTGCTCGCCGTGCTCACCCGCAATGATCGCGGCCGTATTCTCGAAGAGCGCGCCCTTCAGACTTTCGGTCCCAACACCTGGACTTGGGTGGGACACACCCTGAGGGCATAGCCTCAGCGTTCGCCGATCGCGAAGAGGGTCGTATCGGTGCGGAGATAGATTTTCCCGTCGGCAAAGGCCAGCGTGGCATTGGTGGAAAGACCAGGCCCCAGCGGATTGGTCGCAAGCAATTTCAAACCGTCTGGACTGGGCTCCATCACGAAGGTCGTTCCCGAAGAATCGTTCACATAGAGCTTTCCGCCCACCAGATTCATCGAACTCCAACTCCGTCGACCCAGTCGCTCACGCCATATCGACTCGCCCGTCTCGACCTTGAGGCACTGGGCCACGCCCGGCTCGTTGAGAAGGTAGAGATAGTCGCCAACAATCTGACCGGACCCAATCCGCTGCGGATTCTGATTCTTGCCTTTCGGAGGATCGGCCCACAGTCGGTGCGACTCGGTCAGGTCACCGGTTTCCGTTGATCCCGGCAGACGAATGCCAATTCCCGGCCCTCCAAATCCGCACAGATAGACGGCTCGACCGTTTCCGGTCAACACATTGGAATAGGCGAGATCGCTGAGCCCTCCGATGCGCCACAGTTCCTTGCCCGTTTTGGGATCAAAACTGGTCAGAAACTGCGGCAAGCCAATCAACATCTCTGCGCGCCCCCCGTTGTCGATCAGCGTGGGAGTCGCCCAGGAACCCCGGAATTGTCCCACTTCTCGGCTGAGAGCCTCCGTCAATTCCGTCTCCCAGATGGTTTCGCCCGACACTCGATTCAGGGCAAACAATCGCGCCGCCATTCCCGGTCCCGCATGAATGATCATGGCACTCCCGAGAAACACCGGGCTGGCCGCATTCGGTCCCCAAATGTGGGCATAGTCGGACCCCAGATCGCGATGCCATACTTCTTTGCCTTCCAGATCATAGGCCCACAGCCCGGCGTTGCCATGCCAGGCGAAGACCAGTTTTCCATCTGTGACCGGAGACGCTGCCGCATGGGGATTGGTCTTGTGGGTCACTTCGTCAGGCGCATACTCCACCGATTTTTTCCAAAGCTCTGCGCCGTCCTTGGCATCGAAACAGATCAGTGAGCGAAGATGCCCCTCGTTCTCCGCGACCGTGACAAAAACCCGTCCACCCGCTGCCACTGCCGACGAGTTCCCCGGAGCGGGCAGATGGGTTCGCCACAGCAGGTTTTTCTCCGCCGACCACTCCACCGGGTAGGCCACATCGTCAGCCAGTTTTCCATCGCCATTGGGCCCTCGCCACATCGGCCAGTCATTGGCTACGGCAGAGTTGATCGCAAGAATCACTGAGAGTGAGAAGAGAAGCACCGATTTCATGGCAAAGAGGGTTGAGTCAACGATCTAACCCTCTTCAATCGCCATCGATTCGGCAAGGTTTTCCCCGTGGCATGATGGCGGAGTCCTCCAACCTTTCCAAGCCTCCCACCTCCGCGTAAAGTTCCCGCCGTGAAACTTCCCTTCTTTTCCCTTCTCATTGTTGCCTCCCTGTTGCTCATTCCCCACGGGACCAAGGCTCAAGAGAAGGAACACCTCAAACTGGATTCCCCGTTCGCCTCTTACGTCGAAACGGATTTCCCCTTCTTCGGTCAAACGTTGGATGCGCGAGATCTCGGCGACAACTGGCCGAAAGACAATCTCTCCCCCCGTGGCATCATCCTGAACCTCGGCCACGGGCACTGGGCCTGTTTCGATCCCGACTTGCTCCGGCTCGCCCTCGTTTGGAAAGAGAATGCCGATGGCGAATACCTGACCATGAACAGCATGGCGGCAGGCAGCTATCGCCTCCCCGAGAAAAAAGCGGGAGCCGGACAGAAAACCCTGCCAAAGCCAATCGGCACGCCGCTTCTGGCGAATGGAATCTATCCCGGATGGGAATCGGGAAACTCCATCACGAACGAGGATCCTCGCGACCGCGGCATCGCTGATGAAGGCGAGGTGGGCCTGGGTCCACTGCCAACCAAGCTGGGAGCTTGGAAAGGCCTGCGACTGATCGGCGACGGCGTGCAGCTCGAGTATGAGATCGCGGGAACACCCATCTCTGAAAACATCTCATTTTCCCCGGAAGACGGTCTGGTCCGTAACATTGCCATCGGACCGCACCCGGAGAACCTCACCCTGATGTTCGGCAATGGCCCAACAGATGTCTTCAATCATCTATTCCCGCACGATGAGACCGATACGCATTGGCGAGTAACCACCCACAACGTGGAGAAAATCGAACCAACCGAAACCCAATCACCCATCTCCCATTGGAACGGAGCCATCGAATTGGGGAGTTCCCCTGCCAAGAACTCAACCTCGGCGCTGGCGGTCGATAAACTCGCCATTCCCGATCACAATCCCTGGAAGCGAAACGTCCGCCTCTCCGGATTCGATTTTTTCTCCGATGGTCGGGCCGCGCTCTGCACCTTCGATGGTGATGTCTGGATGGTAACCGGACTCGGTGATGATCTCACCAAGGTAACTTGGAAGCGCCATGCCTCCGGTTTAAACGAACCCATGGGGCTCGAGATTGTCGACGACGAGATCTACGTGTTCAGTCGCGACGGAGTCGTGCGCCTCCATGATGAGAACGCCGATGGCGAGGTCGATTTCTACGAGAACTTCTGCAACCTCGTTCCTCAGACAGCCGAGACTCGCGAGTTTGCCATGGACATCTACGCGAAACCGGGTGGCGGGTTCTATCTAGCCAAAGGCGGCCAGATCGGCACGACACGCGGCAAGGCAAACGGCACCATCGTGGAGATCTCTGCCGACGGTCGCTCTTGGGGAATTCTCGCCACCGGAATGCGCCAACCCTATGCCGGCGTTGACTACGAGACGGGACTTCTCACCTCCAGTGATCAACAGGGCAACTGGAAACCGGCCACTCCCATTTATGTGATCGAAAAAGGAAAACACTACGGATTCCTCGCCGAGATTTTGAAGGATCAGACTCAGGATCCCGCCTCCATCACCGATCCTGCGGTCTGGATTCCCCATTTCATCAATCAGAGTGGTGCCAGTCAGGTCTGGCTCCGCGATGCCAAGATGGGGTCGCTAAATGACTCGCTGATTCACCTCGGCTTCAGTCGGCCGGAAATATTCAAAATCTATCTCGATGAGCGCGGTCAGAAACGTCAAGGCGGGGTGTCCCTGGTGCTGGGCAACTTCTCCACGGGTCTGCTCAAAGGGCGCGTGCATCCGATCGATGGTTCCCTCTGGATCTGTGGCATGAAGATCTGGGGCACCATCGCCGAAGAAATCAGCGGGCTCTATCGTATCAGACCGACGGGAGAACCCCTGTGGGTGCCTGAGCAGGTGCTTTCGTCAGATCGCGGAGTCATGTTGCGGTTTGCCCAACCGGTCGATCCCACCATCGCTGGCGCGGTCGCATCCTACTCGGTGGATCGATGGAATTACAAACAGACCAAGAACTACGGCTCGGGGAACTACCAACTCAATGGCGAACCCGGACAGGAAACCGTTCCCGTAGCCAGCGTCACGATCTCCAAAGATAAGCGCTCGGTCTTTCTCGGTATTCCCGACATGCAGCCGGTGCATACCCTGCGAGTGAGTTTTCGCCAACCTGCCGCGAGCGAGTTGCCAGTGGTTCAACACGCCTTCCTCACCATCTACGAACTGCTGCCCATCGATTTGGACAAGGAGGGATTTGCCACCAACGAGGTCGATCTCACCCTGAAAGCCGGAGCCGGGGCAGCCATGGCGAAAGTGAAACCGTCCATCGAGATCGGAAAGCAGATGTATCAGCAATACGGTTGCATGGCCTGCCACACCGTCGATCCCAATCAGGTGCTCGCGGCACCAGCGGGCACTCAGTCCACGGTGGCGGTCGGGCCGACCTGGGTCGGACTCTGGGGATCAAAGAAGACCTTCGCCGATGGCAGTATTCTCAGGGAAGGAGTCGACGAAGTCTATCTGCGCGAATCCATCATCGATCCCGCACGCCGTGTCTCCGCCGGTTTCGAAATGTCAAAAACCGGAGTCGGCATGCCGTCCTATCTCGGTGTCCTCAAAGACCACGAAATCGATTCGATCATTCTCTACATCAAGTCCTTGGAGAAAACTGACAAGAAGGGAAAATAGATCAAATCCCAACACTCTTTTGTCAGTCTGGGGGCAAAAGAAACCTTACTCGGTGTTCAACCCGCAATTCTCCTTATCACCGAACCCCCTCTGTGAAAAGCAGCTGACCAGACAGCAATCTCACGACACCAAGATTTCATCTGCTAAGCCGGAGAAACAGGTTCACTTTTTCCGGTTCACCGTTGACAACATAAAAATCGTCCTCAACTCCAGCTTCCTTCGCCAAGGTCTGCAGGCGATCCTCCGAACGATGATGGAGATGCCAGTCACCAAGAAGTTCCATGTAGGCTCGACTTGGGTTGCTGTTTGAGAAATTGCCGATCACCAATTGCCCCTTCTCACCCACTGCTGGCATCAGGCGACGAATCATGCGGACAAAAGTTCTGTCGTTGAAGTAATCGAAGAGCCCGGCGACCCAAACTAGGTCATAGCGGGCCTTTGGCCGGATCCTTAGAGCGTTCCCTTGGCGGATATGAACGCGGTCGAGAAACGGGCGATTGAGCCGTTCGGCATAATCGATGGCAGCCGGATCGATCTCCAAGCACTCGAAAGAAATGCGGGATTCGGGATTCGCCACCAACCATTCGTACATGCTCCGCCCTGGGCCGACTGCGATCTTGAGAACACGCGCATTTGGTTTCCTGGCAGACAATTCATCGAGCAGACGATGTAGGACGAGCTTGCGGTTTCTTACCGCTTTGGGCGCGGCGTGCTGGTGGTAGTATCGGTCCCAGGCGACAAGCTCCGGGTCACCGGACATTCGACCTTGGTAGATTCGATCGATGATCTCAAAATCGCCAGCATAGCCATGTGGCTTGGCGAGCGCAAATCCCTGCATAGTGTCTGTGGAAAGCGCCTTGCCAAAGGCATCGTGGATTGCCCCTTTCTCATCTTTTCCCACCTCTCCGCGTTCCATGGCTTGATGGAGATCGACCAACCAAAAATCCAATTCCGGATAATCTTTCAAACCCGGCCCACCTTGTCGAACGAGACGGTGGATGAGAGGGAGGAATCGCTGGTGTGAAGATCGAGTAATGGCTGGAACTATGATCGAAGAGGAACTCATGAATCGTGGAATTTTGGTTGGTCAATTGCAGTGAGGTCGGCTTAGTGAGTTCACCAAGGGGATCTTCTCGCCGTCCTTTCATTCCTTTATGGGGCTTTCTTCCGCCAAAGTTTCCAATTGGTTACAAGTTTCTTCCGGTAATCTTCAAGCGAATAGCCAATCATTCGAAAAAACTCACCGTTTGAGGTAACTCACCAGCAACTTTGTTTCACATAGGAGTAGGAGGTTTGGCAATACGCCAAGAGCCAACCGAATACCGGGCTGAATTTGCTCGAAAGACTTTCCTGTATGTTGGCAGACCGGTTTAACCAGATTCAAAACGATTGGTTGAGAACGGACGTCCCATGTGAAATAAAGGGAATCAGAGTTTGATCCATTTGTTGCTAAGCTTCATGATGCGATTGAATCATTTGTCCAACTTTGAACATTGGGCTGAAACGATGCGATGAACAATGATATCGACAGCCAAGGAAAGGACTGCCGCATTTGCGACACCTGTGGGACCTTGATCCCCTCCCAAGCACCTGGAGGGTATTGCCCGGTCTGCCTTCTGAACGCAGATACGCTCATCTCACCACCCCATTCTCCTCAGGGAACATACCTGCCCAAACCAGAAGCCAACGATCCGGATACGGGACGAGAAGACAAAGTCGGAACTGAGTCTGCCACTCCATCACCTCCGATTCCAGAGTTTGCTCTCCCTGTCGAAGAGCTTCAGACGCTCTTTCCCGACCTCGAGATCCTCAAATTGCTGGGAGCAGGCGGAATGGGCGCGGTTTACCAAGCTCGCCAGCCGCGGCTCGATCGCCTCGCCGCACTTAAAGTACTGAGCTGTCCACCAGAATTACACGAGAATTTTTCTCTCCGCTTCGAGCGCGAGGCCCAAGTCTTGGCAAGACTGGATCACCCCAACATCGTCACCATTTTCGATTTCGGCGAAATCGAGCCTGACGGGGAACGTGTCCGTAGCCTTTTCTGGTTCCTGATGGAGTTCGTTGATGGGGCCGATCTCAACCAACTGATCCGGACGAAGAAACTTACCCCCGAGCACGCCTTCCCTCTGGTGCCCCAGATCTGTGACGCCCTTCAGTACGCCCACGACGAGGGCATCACGCACCGGGACATCAAGCCAGCCAATATCCTCGTCAACCACAAGGGCCGGGTAAAAATCGCCGATTTTGGCCTCGCTAGGCTTATCGACGGAGAGGCTACCGCCGACGCCATGATGACCGGCCTTACTCTGACCGGAACGTCCATGGGCACCCCTCACTACATGGCCCCGGAGCAATGGGAGACGCCGGAGAAGGTCGATCACCGCGCCGACATCTACTCCCTCGGTGTCGTCATCTACGAGATGCTGACCGGAGAACGACCTGCCGGCGTTTTCGATCCACCGTCACGAAAGGTCCAAGTCGACGTCCGCATCGACGAAGTCGTCCTCAAGGCGATGGAGAAGGAACCTGAGCGACGGTACCAGCAAGCGAGCCACATGAAGGAGGATGTCACCCGGGTGGTCGAGGAGCCTAGGAAGGCGCCCCGGATGAAGCGGAAAGCGAGCGGAAAGCGTTTCCCGATTTTTACCTCAACAAGAATTGCAACCGTGCTAGCCCTTGTGGTAGTCGGCGGCTACTACGGCTGGAAAAAGCGTGGGACAGCAGTCGAAAAGGAATCGCAGCCGGTCGCGATGACTTCCACACATATCGAGGATACCGTTTCGCAAAAGTGGTCAGGAAACGAAATCACAACGAAGGCTGCCATCACTCCCAAAGCGGAATCGCCGCTTTTCGCCTACGCAGAGCCGGGGCGGCTGAACCTCTGGAGTTTTGGCGAAGAGTATCCTCCGGCCATGACCCACGCAGAGGGAATCACCGATTTCGTCCAGATCCGGGCTCGCGGCAATCGCTGGTTGGCACTTCGTGCGGATGGATCCCTGTTGACTTCCGATCGTGGGGAAATCGCAAAAAACGTCCGAGCGCTCCTCTATACGGGAGGCGGGGCGTATTCGGAAGACCTATTCTATCTCACCACCGAAGGAACCCTCGATTCGTTGAACGGGAGCGCCAGCATCCGGATCGACGGCGAGATTCGCGATTTGGCGGCGAAGAGTGATCATAAGGGCGATTACCTCGACATCGTGGTCGTGCGAACCGATGGAACCGTCCATTTCCAAGCAAGCTCGAAGCCCGGGGCTCGAAAGACAGACGACGAGGTGGAAGCTTACTTGCGCTCGGCCTGGCGGGTTCCTCCCAAAGTGGCTCGGAGTGGAGCGGTCGGGGTCCGAACGACAGCAGACATCACCATGGTCGAAAAGGAAGATGGCCGCTTCGTGCTCTGGAGCAGAGACCGAAAACCCGTTTTCGCCCCGGAGGGAACGTTTTCGATCGCGATGGTCGGCAGCAAGGCATGTGCCTTGCTCAGCGGGGGAAGATTGAAAACCGCGGACCTGCTGAATCAAGGCAACACCGAATGGAAAGATCTCGATTTCCCTGTCTCCCCCCGCGTAGTCGAAGCGGTCGGTGTCCGAACTTTCGGCGGCGACTTCGTCCTCCGTTTTCCGGACGACTCTTACCAGACGCTTGGACTGGAAATACCGGAGAGGGAACGGCGGGAAGTGGCTTCACAACAGATCCAAGGTATGCCCCTGTGCGCCTGGGATTTCGCGGAGTTCCGGACCGATGGAAAGAGCGAAAAACAGTACCGAAACGGAGCTCTTCTCTGGATCGAATCATCCCAATCGAAGATCCCGGGCCTGCCCGAACTCGCGACGCACCCCCGCGGCAGTCTCCGCGCCGTAGGGAGCGGGCCATACACAACGAAGACCGACACGTCCCGTGCCGACCCCTACGACGATTTCGTTAACGTGGCGGGATCCCCGGATTTCTGGGTCGGGCTGCGGGCCAACGGCGAGACGATTTCCTCCGACGGCAGCCTCAATGCAGACGGGATCGCGAGGCTTTCCAGCAGCTTCCACACTCATGCTGTTCTGATTTCCAATACGGGAAAATTGGTTTTTCGCGAAGACAAGGCTCAGGAGCAGCCTTCGGAAATCGCGGGCGTTGGGTTTGTCGATGCTGCCATCAGCCATCACCACGGGATCGCCCTAGACGAGGACGGACGGGCTCACGTTTTTGGCGAATACTACGAGAAGGCGATCGATGATGGGCTCGGAGCCGCCGGCTACGGCACCCCTCGCTGGCCGGCGCCGCCGGAAGAGGCCCTGACCGATGTCCAGGCAGTCACCGTTGCCCATACGCATGCGGCCACCCTGAAGAAGGACGGGAGCCTGCGCGTCTTCGGGTGGGAGGGGCTCGTCGAGCTGCCATCCAACGTCACCTCGAAGACGTTCACTCAAATCGCCTCGTCGCCTGACCAGGTTTGCCTTCTCGATTCTGAAGGCAGCGCCTGGCGCTTCGGTCTGGCCCGCAATCCGCAACCGAACCAGCCTGTCGGTCATGCCGGCAAGTTGCTGAAGATGGTAAACGAGGAAGCTACCGCGGTCGGCGATGACACTTGGAGAGACGCCGATGGACGATGGCATTCGATCGAGAACGCGGTCGATTCTCTTCTCGCGGAGAATCTCCCGGGAGATGTCCCGCATTTCATTCGAAAGTGGAAAAGTAGTGAAGGGGAAAACGCCTCGTTGTTCTGGATCGACCCGGAGCTTGTCCGGGAGAACCAGGCGAAAGCCGAGCCACCGAAGCTGGAGCTTCCTCCCGCCCTCGCCGCGATGCGCCAGCGCGGGGGGCGACTCCGCTCCTGGACATCCGGTTCCGAGCCCCTGACCGGCCTCGAACTGGCCGAGGGCATCGACGACTTTGTTCGGTGTGATGGGATCGCTTATCCAGGCTCAGACCGCTGGCTGGCTATCCGAGCCGACGGTCCGAGCGTGACTCCGTTGGCGGACTTCGAGCGAAGCGGGGAACTGGTCAGCCTCGACACGCATCTCGGGGTGCTGCGGAGCGGGGAGATCCTGACGTGCTTCAAGGATCACCCTCGCAAGTTAGTCCCCGCGGACGTGATTGATGCCAAATATGCAAGTAGTTCGAAACTCCAGTTCGAACTGTTGCTCAACCGCGATGGAACTGTGGAAGTCAATCGCGCTCCCCCCAGTCGCGATTGGCTGGATGATGAATTGCCCGAAACGAGAATGAAACTTGATGCGGTTACCGATGCGGTCAAGATCGTCGCTGTGGGCAATGGATCGGGAATGGTCCTTCAAAAGTCGGGTGAAGTGATCGCGTGGAATCCGGATGGAGCCTTGCCCTCCGACGTAGAAATCAGTGATGCGGTCGATATTGCCATTGGGGGACTCTTCTGGGCTGCGCTTCGTGCCGATGGACGCCTCCACATTCAAGATAGGCACGTGAAAAGCCCGGTTCCCTCCGATCTTGGTCCTGCCTTTGCCGTTCGCGCTTACAATACCGTCGCTGCCGCCCAGATGTCCGATGGCACCTGGCGGGCATGGGGAAACGACCAGGATTCCGGACTGATCCAGCAGATTGAAGGCATCGGACCAGCGGTCGACATTCGGTTCAACATCTCAAATGAAGGCGACAGATGCGCCTTGCTCTGGATCGAGCCGTTCGACCAGTAGGGAAACGGTTTTCCTTGCCATTGGCTCCCCGATTCGCTACATCCGTCAGGTGAAAGAGGGCCTGACACGCAATCAATCGTTTCCGACAACCCGCTGGTCCCTAATCGCAAAGGCTGCCGGAGTCGAACCGGGGCAGCGAAAAAAAGCGCTTGAGGAACTCTGTCAAACCTACTGGCCTCCCGTCTACGCCTACATCCGGTCAAAAGGGGCCAACCACGCAGAAGCCGAAGACCTCACCCAGGGGTTCTTCGCAGATTTCCTCGCTCGCTCCGATTTTGCCAAAGCAACGAAAGATCGTGGCCGACTTCGCACTTTTCTGCTGACTTCCGCAAGCAATTTCATGACGAACGACTGGCGCCACCGGAACCGCCAGAAGCGAGGAGGTGGCGGCACCGTAATCTCGCTGGATCTGAGTCCGGACGAGGGCGGAGCCGGATTGCTCGAACCCAGTGATGGCGTCACTCCCGAGATGTTGTTCGAGCGTCAATGGACCCTTACGCTGCTTGGTCAAGTTCTAGCCGAATTAGGCTGCAGGTATAAGAAAAAGGGGCAGACTGACCTCTTCAATAGACTGAAACCTATCGTGTCCGAGGGCCCCGGAGCGCTAGACTACGCCGCCATCGCTGCGGACCTGTGTATGAAGGAGAACGCGGTCAAAGTCGCCGCCCACCGGTTGAAGAATCGCTACGGAAAATTGCTTCGAGAAACCATCGCGGCGACTCTTGTCGATGGTGAAGATATCGAGGAAGAACTCCGCTATCTGGTGGGAGTCTTCACCCATTGACTCCCCCGACCAAGAAAGACATGGGCCTTTTGGATTCGGACTTGCGAGCCGCGCCGGAATCGGGATCTGAGATCCAAAGCCTTCTCGCCTAGATTGTCTGCAATTCAGGGGTTCGGGAACGATGACGGACCCCCGTCTGATTCCCGGCATCATCATCCCAACAACTCCGCAATCGGCGTCCCCTGATCGGTAATCGGGACCGGTCGATCGCCGTCGAACAGCTCTTTCCGTGGCTCGATTCCCAGATCGGCCAGAACGGTGGCAAAGAGATCGGGCACGCTGCATGGCTTATCGACGACTTCTTTGGAAAGCTCGTCGGTCGTGCCCCAGGCCCCTTGATGTTGCAACCCGCCACCGGCAAGCACCACGGAAAATGCGGTACCCTGATGGCCTCGCCCACCTCCGCCATCGAAGGCTGATGGGCGTCCAAATTCGGTGTTCACCACGATCAAGGTCTTGTCGAGCATCCCGTGGGCCTCCAGGTCGGTGATCAGGGTCGACATCGCTTTGTCGAGTTCCTGAATCAGAATGTGCTGGTTCAACTGTCCCTGGTTATGGGTATCCCAACCGGTGCCATTCACAAAGTTCATGTTGTGAGACACTTCGATAAATCGCACGCCGCGTTGGATGAGTCGTCGGGCTAGCAGGCAGCGCTGTCCGAACTCGCCACCGTAGGAATTTCGGAGATCGCCTTTCTCTGATTTCAGATCAAACACCTCCATGAATTTGGGACCAGCCAAGCGAAGGCTTTCCGCCATCACCTCGTCATAACCCGCCACGGAGTCCTTGCCACGCACCTCACCAGCGCTTTTTCTCATGGTGGCCAGAAGGGCCTCTCGGCGCGCCTGACGACTATCGATCACATGCTCAGGACGCTTCAATCCCGCAGGACCCGCATCGGTATCCAGCAGGTAGAGGAATCCGGCTTTCGCACCGAGAAATCCAGGACCACGGGAAAAATTCGGATACCCAATCACGACGTAGGCAGGCACCCCTTCGTCTGCCGCTCCTCGCTCGTGGGCCACGATGGAACCCAGTGACGGATAAACCGTGGTCCCACTGACATTGCGACCGGTATGCATGCGATTCGACGCCGCCGCATGTTCATCGATGACGTCGTGATTCACCGTCCGCATCGCCGTGATTCTGTCCATCACCTTGGCACAGCCCGAAAGATGCTCACAAACCTGAACTCCGGGAACGACCGTATCGATGGAGGGATAGTAGCTCCCCGCCTTTTTCCCCTTGGCATCCCCCAAGGCTTTGGGATCCCAGGTATCGACCTGGGCGGCACCGCCGCCGAGCCAAATGTGAATACAGTGTTCGGCTTTGCCCTTCGGAAAATGAGCAATGTGGCTGCCCGCCTCCTCACCCAGAGTGAGATTCGTTCCGGCAGCGATCCCGCCGATACCGGCGACTTGAAAAAATTGGCGTCTTTTCATCGATTCTTCAAAAGGGTTGGTCAGTCGTGGCTGAAATTCGTTCGATCTCTCTTTCCCGGGATCAGGGGATGTAAACGAACTCGGGCGAGTTCATCACCGCCCAGAGCATGTCCTCCATGCGCTCGCGCCAGTCGGCCCTCAGAGCGACCGTCGGCGGGTCCCCTTCGCGAGCCCGTTTCTCCATTTCGATCTTGATGCGATTGGCATCAGCCGAGAGATGATTCGACCACGAAACATGGTTGAGTGGCGGCAATTTCACGACGGGAGGCCTCTGTGCTTCGGGAATCACCCTTTCGGCATAACCTTCGCTCAACAGCTCGGCATAGACGACTCGCTCCTCATCTGTCGGCTGCCGGGTCAGAAGTCGGAGGAAAACGGCTTCGATCAGTTCGTCGAGCGACAGATCTTCCGTTTTCGCCAACTGGGTCATCGCGCCGTGCTCACTCATGGTGGTCACCCAACCTCCGAGGGAGCCGTTTGCCACCACGGCAGGCTGCCTGACATTGGGATC
>JAGROX010000274.1 GCA_020440025.1 Verrucomicrobiia bacterium | reverse complement strand
AACACCCGGCAGGTCAACACCGACACGATGCGGGTGGAACCCGTGAACTTCACCGGCTCGCTTCCGTTCATGAGCTGGTAAAAGGTTGCCCGCGAAACCCGTGCTCCCAGCACATTGAGCAACACCCGTTTCCGCATGCCATGCTCCGTGCCCGCATAGAAAAACCCGGCCGCTGTCGCCAAGAAAGCCGCGCTCACCCCCGAGAATGGTTCGAACAAGACGCCATAGAGCGCCAAGGTCGGCGAGAGAGCCAGCAGCACGACCATCATCGCGAAAAAGACCAGCATCTTGTGACCGACCTGAGGAATGTCGATGACACACCACGCGGCGCCGAACGCCACCACGATAATGATCACCCATTCCAAAGCATGCGTGCCCTTTGCCGCGCTCAATGAAGTCGCTTCCGGGAGGAACCCCGACCCGGCATAGAGTCCGCCGAGCGATTCTGTCATCGACCCGAACATGCCAAGATGCATCAGCGTCAACACCACGACAGAAACGGTGAGGCCGATGAGCAAAGAGACGATCAGATAGCGACGCATGAGGATTCCAGACCTGAGAGTCTGTCAAAATAGCCGCGTTTTGTCACGAATCGACGCGAAATCCACTTCGCCACGGTTCGATTCAACCCTGTATGGTCAGCGACTTAACCCTCTTGAGTCCACTTTTGTGCTCGCCGAGCACCCCAAGCCGGTGATTTGAAACATCCAAATCATCGGCAAGCATCGCATCAGGCAAAGCCGCCAGTGGGAGGCGAGGCATCCGGGTCCTGATCACTGGGAGCAGGTGGGAGATCGGCCTCATGAGAGGTGAAACCCGGACCTTCAGGGAGATGATCCGCATCCGATTCGATGGCGACTTTCTCATCCTCCGCCTTCGTTTCCCGTCCGGCATAGCTGGCCACCACGAGATTGCTGAGGAATCGATCAGGGTCGTCCACCGCAGCCCGAGTCAGCACGAAAGTTTCCTGGCCGGTGTTTTTTTGAATCAGTTTCACGCCAAACTGGAAGTCGCGGAAGACTTCCTGGCAGAGCTCCAAACCGTTGAGATCCCGAGCTTGGCTTTTCTCGCTGATCGCAGCCACGGCGTCGGGTTCAAACACGAGCCGAACGCCATGTTGCTCGGTGAACAGACGACGGAAAGCGTTGATTTCGCCCACCAGCTTGGTGTCGCTAATGGTGGCTCCCGATTCCCGTAGTCTTGCCAGTTTGGCCTCGGGATCATTTACAAGTTCGCCATCGACAATCAACTCGCTCACGGACGTGCCGGGGAGTTCGAACTTAAAATTGCGCAAGAGACGCTCGCAGACCGTCATGAGGCCACGGGCTCCGGTCTTTTCTTTGGCCGCAAACTCGGAGATTTTCTCCAAGGCATCGTCACGGAAATCCACTTTGATTCCGAATGCCTCAAATTCGCGCTCATACTGGCGAATTAGGCTCCCCTCAGAACCTTTCATGATCTGAAAGAGATCGGGAGCTGCCAATTGTTCGCAAACGACCCGCACCGGCAGTCGTCCGATGAACTCGGCTTCAAATCCGTATTCGATGAAATCCTGAGTCTCCGCATGAGCAAGAAGCTCTCCCTCCTCCAGAATCTCCCGGCTTTCCCCGGCAAATCCGATGGCGCCCTGGCGCGCTCGACGGTTAACGATTTTGTCGAGACCGGAAAACGCTCCGCTGACGATGAAAAGAATGTGGCGGGTGTTGATGGTGTTTTTCGCGCCGGACTTTCCGCCCTTGGTCATGTCAAACATGGCCTGCATCTGGCTCTGCATGTCATTGGGATTGCGAAGGCTCACCTCCGTCTCTTCCATCAATTTCAGGAGGGTCGTCTGCACGCCACGTCCGCTGACGTCGCGCCCGATCATGCTGCCTTGGGTCGCGATCTTGTCGACTTCATCAATGTAGATGATGCCATACTCGGCCAACTCGACATCGCCATCGGCCTTGCGGACCAATTCCCTCACAAGATCGTCGACATCCGCCCCGACGTAGCCGGTTTCCGAAAACTTGGTGGCATCGGCTTTCACAAACGGAACCCCGATGAGTTCCGCGATGTGCTTCACGAGGTAGGTTTTCCCCACCCCGGTCGGGCCTACCACAATGACGTTTTGTTTGGCGAACTCGATCTGACGCGCCTCATCAGGATCCACCTTGGCGAGGCGACGAAGATATTTGGCGTGGTTGTAATGATCGCAAACCGCGATGGAGAGCACCTTTTTTGCCTCCTCCTGACGAATCACGTAGCGATCGAGATGCGCTTTGATGTCGCGCGGGAGATAGTCGAATTCGAAGATGCTACGATCGCGTTTTTCCTCGACGACCGAATCGCCACCGTCGCCACTCTCATCGGTCGCTCCCGGCTGAGCCCCGAAGCTTGGCATGACATTGCTGGTGAACGAGACCGTTTCTCCGAAATTGGCTTTCATGAAATCAGAAAGCTTGCGGGTGATCTCTTCTGGAGTCGGCATGTTGCCGTCGTCGTCTTTGGACATGGGAAAATTGGGAGGGAGGTTGGAAAAGAGTAACCGGTCGGGGCGTTGGATGGCGCCCGCAACCGGTTGCTGAGTATTGGGGGTTTAACAAGCAATGAAGAAAAAGGGCATCAGTCCCGGCTCGCCCCGATGAGAGGCAGCAGGTAGTAGAGAAACCACCCCAAGGAACTGACGAAGGCGGCAACGTAGGTAAACGCTGCGGCATTGAGGACTTTCTCGACGCCCGTCGCTTCTTCGCCGGCGGCAATCATCCCGGTGCGTCCGAGAATGACTTTGGCGCGCTTTGAGGCATCAAATTCCACCGGAAGCGTGACCAACTGGAAAAGCATCATGACGCCGAAAGCAATCGCCACGGCCGTCAGAGCCGTCTTGGGGGCAATCAGTCCGAACATGGCAACGATGGGCACGATGTAGATCATCGGGCTGACAAGATTCACCATGCCGACCGAAGCCATCCGCCACTTGAGCGGGCCATAGGCGACCTTGTCCTGAACGGCATGGCCCGCTTCGTGGGCAGCAATGCCAAGCGCCGCCACGGACCGACCGTGGAAGTTTTCTTCGGACAAGACGAGGCGCTTGTTCATGGGATCGTAGTGATCTCCCATGAGGCCATTGTGACAGACCACTTCAACATGATCAATGCCAGCCATGGAGAGAATCCGACGCGCCGCTTCAGCTCCCGAGAGCCCGGAAGCCGCCGGAACTTGGCTGTATTTGCTGATCGCCGATTTCACTCGGGCCATCGCAATGAAGGACAGAGCAAAGGTGCCGATAAGGAGAAGAATCCAGGAGAACATGGCGTGCTAGAGGAAGGTTGGTAGGTTGACTTGGAGGTGGGAAGTGTCGACTGACAACAGAGGCGAGCGATTACTATCCCGGAAGAATTTTCCACTCACCTCTGGCAGAGCTGCTGTGCACCGGCCACCCGGAACCTCCGGGGTCCACGGGCGACCGATGCTCCCAGCAATCTGTCATGAGATCTGACGAGAGATCGCTGACCAGTATTCAATCAACTCACCGCAATTCGTCTCGGACGAGCCGCCTCAGAGACGGGAAGCCTGAGGGTGAGGATGCCATCCTCGAGTTTCGCCGAAATCCTCTCGGGATCGACATCGATGGCCAGCGTCAGTTCCAATCGATAGGTATCGGGAGCCGCCTGGGCGACATGAACCTGACGCCATGATTCCGGAACGGATGAATG
>JAGROX010000273.1 GCA_020440025.1 Verrucomicrobiia bacterium | reverse complement strand
AACAGGATGTTGGGTCGTGGCGCATTGGCGGCGCGGAGACTGAGACAGGTGGTCAGGCAGAGCGAAAGTATCGTCGCCAGGTGAAGTCGAGTTCTCATTGAGGAAGGCTGAAGGCGGTATGGAGTGAGCACCAGGTTTTCCTGAAAACGCATCAATTCAAATCCAGATCCCTGGGCTGCTGCTTCTTGGCTTTTGGATTGGGAAAGTCGGGATGGAGACCGGCCATCCGAGGCGTGATCGGGCGCACCGGACCCCAGTTGATGGAAAATGGGTGATCGGCAACGAGTCTCTCAATCGTCTCCCAATTGGATTTCACTTTCGCGGCAATGGCATCGTCCTTTTCTGTCCAATAGCGATCCATCAGACCAATGTTTTCGACGGTGAGCTGCGTGTAGGTGAGACCGGTCTGGATGAATTCTACGCGTTTCGCTTGGATCGAATCTGCGGGCACGGCGCCGGCGGCGCGGGTCAGGCGTTCTTGGGAATCGCCGAGCAGCGCTTGGGTGTAGAGTTTCGGGAAAGCGGAGACGCCGGCCTCTCCGTTTTCTTTGGTGAATGCCATGCGCGCCTTTTCCAGTCCTTCGAAGTAATCGCGAGCCGGCCCGGCAGCGGGGCCAAAGGCGCGCCGATAGTAGTCGGCAAGAACCGCCTGGGCATCGATCTCTGGATCCCAAGTGAGTTGCGCCATCACGTAATACTGCGGTCCGTGGGTGGCCCAGTGTTCCCACACACTGTCGATGTAGATGCCCTCGCAATGCGCGGCGGCCACGTCCTTGAAATCGCGGATCGTTTGCTGGATCGAGAGATCGGGCAGGCCTTGTTGCCATCCCGCCGGACTGCCGGTGTTGGGACGCCACAACATCGAGGGAACGATTTTTGCCCAGGCTTCGAATTGCTGGCGATAGGTGTCGCCACGAGTGGAACCGCGATCCACCAATTGGGTGCGACCGAAGAAATTCGCGACGATGGACATGATCACGTTGTCCGCCGGACGAGCCTCGATGGGTGCCGGACGCGAGTGGCCGTAGCTCATCATCAACACCCGGTAGCCTTTGCCCGGATACTTCTTCTCCAGCAGTTCCCCGAGGGTGTTGGCAAAGGTGACGTCGCGATCGCTCAATGCCGGGCGTTCTTCGTTCAGGTGATACCAGTTGAAGACGCGCGGCTCGCCATCCGGATGGTCCCAGGCGGAGCACTTTTCACAGACGCAATGCCCGCTGGCCCAGCCGTCGTTTGGCGAGGCATTGAAAACGGTCAGATTGGGATCCTTGGCCAGTTTCGCCGCCACGTCCTCCAACCACAGCTCCCACACTTTCGGATTCGAAGAGCACAGTTTGGCATTGTGGGGGTTGGGATGGCCGCTGCGGGTGCCATCGGGTTGGAGAGCGAAAATTTCCGGATAGGTCTCGTGATAGCGATCCCACCAGTCACCGAAGCCGTGCCCTCCTTCCATCTGCATGGAGTCGAGCTGCAGGCGCTGGCGCAATGTCCAGTCGTGGGCCCGGCCGTAGCCCTTGTTTCCGAGGGATGAATAATGAAACACCCCACCACGTGATCGGATCTGGGGAAAATGCCGATGCTCGAAAGGCGCGGCAATGACAATGCGTTCGCGCGAGATCACATCCTCACCGAGTTCCCCGGGCCAGAACCAGCGCACCCCGAGTTGATCCTGCAGGAAGGTATAGATGGCGTTCACCGTGCCATACTCCTGTTGCTTGCCTTGGATCAAACCCTCGCGGGTTTCGATGTCCAGCATGGAGGGATCCCATCGGTCGCGACCGGCGATGACCACGTGATGCTCATTTGCCGCGATAACGATTTCTTCCGGATGTGGGAAATCGAAATCCGTGTCCGGAAACAGCGCCTTTACCGCAGGTTGCACACCGATCCAGATCGCGCGCTCGGGACGCGGCGACGGCTCGCCTGTCATAACCGCCGGCTTCTGGCCGCTGATCTTTTCCAGGTAGTCCGCCAATACCTCTGCCGCTTCCTGAGTGCGTGGCGGAGCATTCTCGAATACGACGATGGGAGCAGGGGAGGTGTCTTTGTCGACCAACACCAGTTCGGCACCGGGCAGTCCGGTGAAAGAGATGGCCGTCAGTAGCAAGGAAAGAAGAAGGGATTTCATGATCGAGTGGCAAGATCATGCCTGATTCGGATTGAAAATACCATGTCAGAAAACGACATCGGCATCAAAAGGCAGCCCGCAGTCGGGATCGGCTCGCGGACGACGAGAAACCGCGATCATTCACCTTGAGCAGCGTCGCTGCGATTTCACGAGACCAGATGCTTGGGAAAATCCGCCACCTTTTCGCAACCGACCTGTTCCATCACTTGTTGCAACTGGCGCTTGAGCATCGTGATGGTGTGGTTGCCGCCGTCCTTGCCCAGAGCGCTCACGCCATACATGAACGAGCGGCCCATGAAGGTGAATTTCGCGCCGCTCGCCAGGGCGCTGGCAATGTCTGGTCCGGCACGCAGACCGCTGTCGATCATGAGCGTCGTTCGATCGCCGAACTCCTTCGCCAAGGCCGTGAGCGGCTTGATCGTTGATTGACCCGCGTCGAGCTGGCGCCCTCCGTGATTGGAAACGATCAGGCCATCGACGCCCAGACTGATAGCCTTCTCGGCGTCCTCTTCGTTGACGATGCCCTTGATGACCAGTTTGCCCTTCCACCGATCCCGAATCGCCGCGATCTTGTCCGGGTTCAGTCGACCGGAAAAGGTCTTGTTCATGAACAGCCCGAGATGCTTCATGCTGAGGCCTTTCGGGAGGTAGGGCGTCATCGTTTTGAATTGGGGAGCGCCCGCCGCCAGTTGACTGAATGACCAGGTCGGATGCAACATCATCTGAATCACATTGCTCACCGACATCTGCGGCGGAATGGACAGGCCATTCTTTATCTCCTTTGGTCGATAGGCAAAAGTCGGCGTGTCGGCCAGGATCACCAGCACCGGCAAGTCCGCCGCAGACACGCGGTCGAGCAGTTGGTTGCGCAGCTCATCCTGAGCGGGGTGATAGAGCTGAAACCAGGCATTGCCCTCCGTGATTTCCGCCACCGTCTCGATGCTGGCGGTGCCCACCGTGCTGAGGATGAAGGGAATGTTGTGAGCATGCGCCGCCGCCGCCAGGATCTCGGTCGCACGCGGCCAGATCAAGCCCTGCAGTCCGATGGGCGAAATGCCGAAAGGGGCGTCATAGGTTTTTCCAAAGAGTTCCGTCTTCTGGTCCGAACCCGGGTAGTCGCGCAGATACCAGGGCTTGAGCTGGATCTCCCGTATTTCCTCCGTATTGCGGCGCAGATTGACTTCGGAGTTGCAGCCTCCTTCCAGGTATTCAAACACGAAGCGAGGCACCCGCTGCCGGGCACGCTCCCGCAGGTGCTCGATCGAGGGGTATTTGGAGTTCAAAGCGTCAGCATCATAGCTCATGGCAAGGTATCTACACCTTGACTTGGGCAGGGGGAAATCGAAAAGGACCACGTGTTTGAGGTTCCAAAGGGCAAATTCTCAGCGCTTCAGAAGCCGCCGCTTCCTTTGAGTCGCCGTGAAAAAACTCTCCGCTCACTGCGGGCCTCGGATTGATCTGGTCTGGCCGGGCGGTAGCTGGGCGAAACCCATGCTCAGAGCATGGGTGACATCCACGGACTGGTCGATTCCTGGCGGCGAGACCAAACGCCCCGCTCAATCAGGCATACCGGGCCTTTTTTCTTTCCCAAGGCTTCACGATTGACTAAAACCACCCTCCAAAATGCCGTGGCCAAAACCCGACCGAGTGGGAGGGGGTTAACCCTGATATCCCTCTGTGTGGCCTATCAGATAGGCCACACAGAGGAAGATGATACTGTTGTGCCAAGAAATGCGGGAATGGATTCTATCCTCTGTAACCGTTTTGCTGATCGCTGGTGTGCTCTCCGCAGCGATCTACGCTTCCGTTCGTTGGCATTCGACCGAATCACTGAAGAACGAAGTGAGGCCGACTTTCGAGGAATTCCGCCGAGCGGTGCATTCCGGAGAGACTGAATTGGCATACGGACTCATGACCCAGGCTTTCCGAGATGCCAATAATCTTCGCCAGTTCGGAGACGATTTCTCCGAGATTTTACCATTGAAGGGTAACTGGACCGTTCTCCGTGAACGGGAAGGCAGGTATCGAATTTGCTGCGCGCACCCTGGCGCCTCATTCTCTCCCAGCAGCACCATGACCTACGTCGTGGAACGCGAGGGCGCTGACCTACGATTTACAGGCGAGCAACAAATGTGGATGGACTAGCGAACGCACAACGGACAGAGCAAGTCGGCGATGGGAATCCAGAAGATCCCATGATGCTCATCAGAGGACGGACATCAGGTGTGGCGCGTTTCAATCCGGATGATCCATGGAGCTGGCAGTGGATCGACTAACAAAAACCCAAGCCGAACAAGCGCCTTTAGAAAGTCGAG
>JAGROX010000272.1 GCA_020440025.1 Verrucomicrobiia bacterium | reverse complement strand
TGCATGACGCCATCGAAATCGTGTTCGGCATAGAGTTTTTCCAACAAGGCGGCATCGCCGATATCCCCCTGAACAAACACGTGGCGGGGATCTCCCTCCAAGGCCGCGAGGTTCTCGGGGTTCCCGGCGTAGGTGAGGAGGTCGAGATTGACGACGCGCTCGATGGAGATGCCGAGTTCATCGGCCGCAGGGCCGAGTAGGTAATGCACGAGGTTAGAGCCGATGAAGCCGGCTCCGCCGGTGACGAGAATGCGCATGGCGGAAATAGGGTCTGTCTGGGTGTTTCGAGAAAGTTTCGGTTCCCCGTCGAAACGGGGCAGCTAAGTTAGCGTGCCCGTCGCCCCGCTCAACCGCTAAATCCGGAGGAATCTCGGGGCGACATAAGTCTCGATGTAGTGTTTCAACGGCTCTCGCCAGTCGGGCAGAGTGCGCCCTGTCATGGCTTCGTACTTGGCGGTGGATAGCACGGTGTACTTGGGCCGGGTGGCGCGATCGCCGAAGAGTTCATCCATCGTGAGGGGATCGACGGTGTGGGTGCGGAGTTCGACGCCACATGCTTTTGCGCTGTCGAGGCAAAATTGCGCCCACTCCTGCCAGGTACAGCTTCCCGCATTGCAGAGATGCAGCAGGCCGGTGGCGGTTTGATCGTCGAACAGCAGGGGAAACAGGGCCTCCGCCATGTCGCCGGTGTAGGAGGGAGAGCCGATGCGGTCTGAAACCACATTGAGGTGCTCGTTTTTGACGGCTAGGTCGACGGCCCAATCGGGGGTGGCGAGCGGTTTTCCCGGGCCGTAGAGCCAGGTCAGCCTGACGACGAGGTTTCTGTCCGAAGCGTCGAGGGTGGCTTCTTCACCGTCGGCTTTGGACTGACCATAGATGCTCAGGGGGCTGACGGGGTCGTCCTCGGTGTAGGGGCTGTCTTTGTGCCCGTCGAAGACGTAGTCGGAACTGAAGTTGATGAAGCGGATTTCTCGTTCGGCACACCAGCGGGCGATGCTGGAGACGGCCGTGACATTCAGTTGTTCGGCATCTTCCGGCGACACTTCACACTGGTCGACATTGGTGTTTCCCGCCGAGAGCAGAGCGACATCACTCCCTTGAGCGTGTTGATCGAGGGCCTCCCGGATTTTTCGATCCGACCAGGCGAGATCCAGATCGTGGCGGGTCAATGCCGAGATGTCGTGATCTGTCTGACAGACTTCTTGCAAGGAACGACCAAGACGACCGTTGGATCCGATGATGGCGACTTTCTTGCGGTTCATGAACAGGGGAGGCCAGACGAAACAGGAGGAAACAGAGGGAGAGGCTGGCCCGACCGGGCATAACTTGCGGTTCCTACCCTTTGCTTACAAGTCGAAATGAGTTGGAATCAGTAGCGTTTCCAGAGCGAGGGCAGGAAAAGCACCAGTACGGCGAAGAATTCGAGTCGTCCGAGTGCCATGACGAGGCTGAGCAGGGTCAATGAGACGGGATGCAGGCTGGAGAAATTGTCGGTGGGACCGACCATGCCCATGCCGGGGCCGATATTGAAAAGCGTCGCCAGCACCGCACCGAAAGCACTGGTGAGATCGAGGTGGGGCTCCAGCAAGGCCACCGCCAGCGAGGCCATGCCGCAGGTGGCGAAGGCGAAGGAGAGAAATAGCGTAGTCTGCAGGCGGACGCTTTCGTCCGGGGTGGTGCCGTTGAGCCGCAGACGAAAGACCTGATGCGGACGGAACGATTTTACCAGTTCCTGAATCGATATCTTGGTGAACAGAATGATGCGGTTCATTTTCACCCCGCCGGCAGTCGATCCGGCGCAGCCGCCCACGGCCATGAGCCCGAGCAACAGCAGACGGGAAAAGGTGGGCCACTGATCGTAGTCCTCGGTGCCGAATCCGGTGGTGGTGCTGATCGATACGATGGTGAAAAACGCGCGCCGCAGTCCCATCAGAAAGCTGATGTTCTCGTTGGCCATCCAGAGATTGGTCCCGATCGCCAGACAGGTGACTGCGAGAAACACCAGGTAGTAGCGCGCTTCCTCTTCCGCTTTGAGCCGCCCCCAACGCCGATTGGCGATGAAAACGTAGAGCATGAAACTGACGCTTCCCAGCAGCATGAAAAGGGTGAGCCAGCCTTCGATCGCCAGACTATCCCAGTGGGCGAGGCTCTTGTTGTCGGTGCTGAAGCCCCCGGTCGAGATGGTGGTCATCGCGTGGCAGACCGCCTCGAAAGGCGTCATGCCCAGAGCCCAAAGACCGAGTCCGCAGAGAGTGGTCAGACCGAGATAGATGAGGAGCAGCTTTTTGGCCACGTCACGAATTCGGGCGGCGGCGGCGTCGTTGATGTTCAGGCTCGACTCGTGCTGCATCAGCGAGCGACTGCCGACGCCGAGGAAGGAAAGCACCGCGACGAAGAGCACGACGATGCCGATACCGCCGAGCCATTGGGTGACGGATCGCCAGAGCAGGATGGATCGCGGATAGAGATCGAGATCCTGGATCACCGTCGATCCCGTGGTGGTGAAGCCGGACATCGATTCAAAATAAGCGCCGGCGAAGGAGAGATGCGGCGAGCCAATCCAGAAAGGGAGTCCCCCGGCGAGCGCCGACAGCAGCCAGCCGACGCCGACGACGACGATGGCTTCGCGTCGGAGGACTTCATTCCCGGTTCCGCGACCGATGAGCACTCCGATGAGGCCGACACCGATGGTGATTCCGGTGGACCATCCGAGCGATCGCATGGCTTCCAGTCCCATCTCGGGCGAGGTCTGCATTTCAAACCAGGCGTATCCCATGCAGGCCGCCATGCCCAGACCGATGAAGCAGAGCAGAACGCCGAGAATCTTGGCCAGAATGCGAAAATTCATGTCAGCCGGAGACGAGCTTCAGAAAGGGCTTTTTCGCCTTGGGAGCCACGAGCGCATAGAGATGGTCGCCCGCAGCGATCTCATCATCGGCGGCAGGAGCCACGGCGCGAAGTCCGTGGAGCAGCGCCATGAGCACGCAGTTTTCCGGCCATTTCACGTCTTTGACCTTCTTGCCCTCGGCTTCGGAACCCTCGGCCACGGCGGCCTCGATCAGCTCACCGGCGTGGAGTCGACGGACGAGGTGAAATTTGTCCGATTTGACGAAACGCATCAGGTCGCGCCGAGTCGCTTCCCGGGGGCTGATGGCGGCGCGAATGCCCATGCGCTCGCCGAATCCGGTCATGGCGTCGGCATAGTCGGCCCGATGAATCAGGGTCAGGCAGGACTTTGCCCCGAGACTGTGGGCCTGGATGCAGGTCATGACGTTGTCTTCGTCGACCTCGGTCACCGCGATGAAATAGTCCGCTTTGCCGACGTTCTCCTCTTTCAACTCGGCCAGCGAGGTGGCGTCCGCATTCAACACGGTGACATTCGCCAGGGTGTCGGTCAGGTGCTCGCAGCGCGCCGGGTTGGCTTCAAAAATGCGGATGCGGCTGTTCCAGCTCTCCATGGTTTGGGCGAGAGAAAAGCCATACTCGCCGCCGCCAAAGATGACCACATTCGTCTCCTGTTCGCGACTGCCCTCCTTTTCTTGAAGCTTCCACGCAACTTCGTGAAGTCGATTGGGATCGCCGAAGAGTGTGACGACATCACCGGGTTCCAGCATGTCGTCGGCCCGGGGAATGATGGATTGCTCTCCCCGAAGAATGGCACCGACCCGGACGCGGGGAGGGAATTCCATCTCGTGGAGGGGTTTCAGTATCAGGGAACTCTCTCGTGAGACTTTGACCTGCTGTAGTTCGATGTGACCGCGGGCGATTTCCTCGACAAAAATCGCGTGGGGATTGCGGACGAATTTTGCCAGTTCGATGGCGGCGAGTCGCTCGGAACTGAAGATGTAGTCGATCCCGAAATGCGAACGCAGGTCGAAGAGGAACTCCTCGCGCTGCAGCCCCGGATGGACGCGACAGATCACCTGGGCGGCTCCGAGAGCCTTGGCCATGGTGCTGGCGACCAGGTTGATGTTGTTGTCACTGGTGAGGGCGAGGAAAAGTTCGCATTCCGAGACGCCAGCTTCCAGCAGGGTATTGATCGATGCCCCGTCCTCGTGCATCACACGGGCGTCGATTTTGCTGTCCAACTCGCTGGCGACGCGTTCGTCGGCTTCGATCACGACGATGGCGTGTTGCTCACGCGAGAGACTGAGGGCCATGTGGCGGCCGATTTCACCAGCACCGACGATGATGATTTTCATGGGAGGATCAAACGAACGGGATCAGAAAGGAACGCGTCGGCTCGGGGGGAAACCGTGGCCACGATAGAAGACGACCGGGAGGACGTCAAACGTCACCCGAGGTCTCCGAGACGGTCGCCGCCACGCCGAAATCCTCCGTCAGAACCTCGATCAGGCGTTCCATCGGCAATCCGACCACATTGGTCCACGAGCCAGAGATGGACTCGATGATGACCTGCCCGTGATCCTGCGCGGCGTACGCACCCGCCTTGTCCATGGGCTCGATCAGAGTGTGGTAGTGCCGCAGTTCGTCGTCGGTGAGTTGCTTGAAAGTCACGTCGGTGGCGACGGAAAATTCCACCTCGCGTCCCATCGCCTCGCAGGTCACACACACGGCGGTGAACACCTGATGCGTGCGCCCGTTCAGGGAACGGATCATGGCAAAGGCGTCCGCAGCATCGACCGGTTTCCCCAGGGCGGTGTCGTCGCGCAGCACCAAGGTATCAGCGGCGATGACGATGCGATCCCGGTAACCAAGGGCCACGGCTTCCGCCTTTAGTCGGGCATTGATCCGGGTGAGCGCCTGAATGGAGATCGACGCGTCCTCGATTTCTTCGACGTCCGGCTTGATCACTTCAAAGGCGTAGCCGGCCTCTTCCATGAGATCGCGCCGACGCGGGGATCCGGAGGCGAGAATGAGGGGTGAATCATGCATGAGGAATCAGGAACGCTGCTCGACATCCGCCCAACTCGCCAGCCACGCATCGAGGGCGGCTTTCAGTTCCGCCGCGACGGCAGGATTTTCAACGGGAGTCTTTTCGGCCAGATCCTGGGAGAGGTCGAAAAGTCCCATCGTTTCCTTGGCCGCTTCCGGTTTCCCTTTCCTGGCTTTCGGTTTCTCAACGACGAACTTCCAATCGCCCCGGCG
>JAGROX010000271.1 GCA_020440025.1 Verrucomicrobiia bacterium | reverse complement strand
GGCCCTTTCGAGAATCAGCTTTTCATTGGGGAATTCACCGAGTCGTTTGTCAGCCGCGTGTTTCTGGAAAAGGTGAACGGAGAGTATCAGGGGGCCTGTTTCCACTTTCGCAAAGGCCTGCAATGCGCGGTCCTGAGTCTGGATTTCCTGTCCGATGGATCGCTGGTCATCGGTGAGTCAAATCGGGGATGGAATTCGCTCGGCACCCGGAGTTACGGGATGCAGCGACTCGCTTGGACGGGGGAGATGCCGTTTGAAATTAAGACGATGGAGGCTCGACCGAAGGGATTTCGTCTCACGTTTACCAAGCCGGTCGATGCCCAGGCGGCGGCGAGTTTGTATTCCTATCGGATGTCGAGTTTCACCTGGAACTATCACAAGGCATACGGGAGCGATGAAATCGAGACGCAGGAGGTGCCGGTCACGGCGGTGAAAGTCAGCGATGACGGGCTGTCGGTGGAACTGACCTGCGAGGGACTGCGCCCGGGCTACTGTCACGAGTTGATCGCCGAAGGTGTCTGGTCTGCTGACCGGATGCCGCTGCTGCACCCGCAGGCGTGGTACACGCTGAATGCGATTCCGTCTGAGTGATCAATCAGTCGCTCGCTTCCACGGTTGCCATCGAGGAACAGACCAGCGACGCGAATTTTTCCAGTTCCCAGAAGTGGAGAAACTGCTCGCGACCGATGCGAACGATGCCGTATTTCGGGTCCATGAGGAGGACCTCCTGATGGGTGCGCCCCATGGCGACGACGTAGTGACTTTTCCATTCGTTGCCGGTGGTCATGACCGTGCGGCGATCGAGCGTTTCCACGAGCGGGAGTGATCGCCCGAAATACTTGCCGCGAGGCAGGTTCACCGCACAGATCACGGGGCGTCCGTTGTCGATCATTTCGCCGAGTTGGGTCCACGGGTCGCGATCCATGGTCAGCGCAAAGGCGGCGATGCCTTCCTGGAGGGCGATTTCGCGGAGTTGGAGAATGGGGTAGCCCTCGTCAGATTTTGCCGGATAGCGTTTGATCAGGTCGCGCTCCTCGAAAGGGGGCTGACCATCCGCCCTCCAGTAGTTCATGACTGAGGTCAGCGCGGCGGCTCCGCAAGAAAGTTGCCGCGATTGGCGGACCGCTTCGATGGAGCAGTATTTGAAGCCCTGGTAGCGGGACTGGAAAGATCGATCGCCCGTCGCCTTGGGCGTGGTGAGGCATCCGGTAAGGAGCGTCGCCAAGGCGAGAATGATGGGGACGGTGTTGAAACCGCTGGCGAGTCGTGAAGGGATGCTCATGGCGATTCCTGACCATGCGCTGGAGTTGGTGAGATTGCCAAAAAAATTACCCAGCCCCGAAGGGCTGGGTAATTCCGAAACACGAAACACAAACAGACAGTTACCGAGAAAGTAACCGTATTCAGAATGACAAATAATCAGGAAAGGTCAACAATTAATTGATATAAAGCATCATTTTTTCTTCGGCCGATTGCGAAACCAGCGCGACCTTTCCCGGGATGCGTTATGTTGGCAGCCAACTGCCGGTATCCTCCTCCCAAATTTTTCAATGATCTCGAAACGATATTTCGCCCTGAGCCGATTGGCTTTGCCTTGTGTTGCCGCTGCCTTCCTCATGAGTTGTGCGACTCAGCAGGGAGGGGGTGAGTATGATGCAGTGGCGCTGACGCCAAACAACCCCAAAAATGTTCGCGTGAGGGTAAGTCTGCAGAATCGGGCCGTCTATGTGATGGAAGGTGACCGTCCACTATTGGTGACACCGGTGGCGATCGGCAAACCGGGAGACGAGACACCGACCGGGAGTTTCACCGCGTTTCGCAAGGACGCCCGCAAGCGCTCCAATACCTACGGTTTTCATGTTCGGGGCAACGACATCCGGCCAGGCAAAAGCGCCAACACTCCTGGTGGCTATCGCTATGTGGGCTATCCCATGCCCTACTGGGTGGAGTTCAAAGCCGGTTACGGTTTTCATGCCGGATCGGTCTGGCCCACGCCGCGATCGCATGGTTGCCTGAGGTTGCATGCGAATGTCGCCCCGAAATTTTTCGCCATCGTCCCGGAGGATGCGCCGGTCTACATCGCGCAGTCACTACCCGAGGATGCCACTTTGGGACGGAACCTGAAGCGCCCGACGGACTACGCAGATCCCGATCCGCCCATGTCCTACATGATTAGCGACGCGGCTCTGGTCGACATCATGGGCAAGCGGCTCAAGCAGTGAGGGGATTTCCCGATCGAATCCGGGGATGACATGCCCGATGGGATCGGCCATGTTGCGGAGGTCCAGCTATTTCATTCATGTCTTCGCCAACTTCTCCAGCCGCCTCCGAGAAATCGGGTCCCGCCAAGGGTTCGACGTCATCATCTCGTCGGGTCAATGTCCGCACTCCAGAGGTGATGGAGCGGGTGCAGGCAGAGGTGGAGAACCACTACCGCAGTCCCGTGGTGGAAAAAATTCGCGCGCGGGGCGGCACCATCACTGTCGGAAAAACGACGGTGCGGTTGGCCAAGCAGTTTGGATTTTGCTACGGCGTCGAACGCGCGATCGACCTGGCCTATGCCTCGCGTCGTGTGTTTCCCGACAGCCGCATTTTCCTGATCGGCGAGATCATTCACAATCCCGAGGTCAATCGCCAGTTGGCTCAGATGGATATCGTGTCGCTGCCGTGGAAGGAGTTGAGTGAGGACTACAATGATCTCACGGCAGACGATGTCGTCATCGTGCCGGCCTTCGGCGCGCCCCTCACATTCATGGACAAGATCGAGTCCCAGGGCTGTCGCATGGTCGACACCACCTGTGGTGATGTGATGAAAGTCTGGCGTCGGGTGCGGACCTACGCCAAGGACGGTGTCACTTCCATTATTCACGGCAAGTCCGGCCATGAGGAGACCCGAGCCACCGCATCGAGGGCTCAAGGAGACGATGGAATGGGGCACTACCTGATGGTGTTGACGCTCAAGGATACGGACTTTGTCTGCGAATACATGAGGAACGGAGGCGATCGCGAGGCCTTCCTCGCCCGGTTCGCAGGGGCGCATTCTCCCGGCTTTGATCCGGATGCGCATCTCCGTCGGGTCGGCGTCGCCAATCAGACGACAATGTTGAAATCCGAGACGGAGGAAATTCAGCGACGAATCGAAAAGGCGATCATCGATCGGGATGGCTCGGGCGAGAATTTTCAGGTCTTCGACACCATCTGCGGGGCGACTCAGGAGCGGCAGGACGCACTTTTCGAGCTTCTGAACAAGAAGATGGATCTGCTTTTTGTCGTCGGTGGATACAATAGTTCCAACACCACGCATCTGGTTGAAATCGGAGAGAAAGAGCTTCCCACTTTCTTCATTCAGGATGCCTCCTGCCTGAAGTCACTGGATGAAATCATTCATTTCGATCTGGAAAAACGCAGCGAAGTCACCGGCTATTCCGATGTCCTGATGAGTGGCGAGGAAGCGGTCATCGGCGTCACGGCGGGAGCCTCATGTCCGGCAAATCTGATTGAGGACACCATTCTCAAAGTGTTCGCTCTGCGCGGCGTTTCGGCTACGGAGGTCAGAGAGGCTTGAATCGGTCCCTTGGTCGAGTGCTTTTCAGGTTGCTACTATTGGTAAACTCTTCCTAAGTTAACTTTATGGAGTGGTACTATCTCGACGCGAATCAGCAGCAGATCCCGGCCGACGAGAATGATCTTGCCGGTTTGGTGGAAAACGGATCCATCTCAGGGGAAACGTTGCTGTGGAATGAATCCATGAGCGACTGGCAAAGTGCAGCAGCACTTTTTCCTACTTGGTTTCCGGCAGCTGCTCCTGAATCGGTCCCGGCCCCGGCGGCTCCGGTCCTGACACGGGCGACACCCAAACTTGCGGCAGGAAAAGCGCCAAGCATTGGCATGGTGAAGCGTCCCATTCAGACGGTTCGCGGCGGCGCGACTCTCAAGACTTCCGAGTCGGTGCCGGATGAAGCGTTCGTCGCACCCGTGGACAACCGCGAATTGATCAAAGATTTGGCGGCCTTCATCGCGGTAAATGTCGGCTGGATTAAATTTCTGGGCGTGATGAGCATCATCAGCGGGATCAGCACCTGCCTTACCGGAGTCGGGATCTTGATCGGATGGATTCCCATTTGGCTGGGCGTCATTCTTTTCAAAGTCGCGAACACTTCCACCGCAGCGCAGTATCAGGGGCATCAGGTGGATCTCGAGGATTCGCTGGATCGCATCGCCCTGTATTTCAAGCTTCAGGGAATTTTCATGCTCGTGGGGCTCATCATGACGGTCGTCATGGTAGTGCTGTTCTTTGTTCTCGGGCTCGGTGCCATGTTGTCGCTGCAACAAGGAATGCAGGGCATGGAAGGCCTGCAGGAATTGCCAGGAATGGAATCGACCGAACAATGAGTCGGTTGAGGTGAGGCGAACGAGGGATGGCTAAGAGGTTCTGACATCCCGATAATACGGCTTTCTGAAATAAATATTGATCGGGCTAAGAAATTCCTGTTAATTATGGTGGTTTTAGATCGCCTCCAATTGACATGAAGTGCCCCTATTTTTCTTTTTCTGCCGCGACGAAGCGGTGCCTGAATTTGCCTGTTTTCACTGCCTTCGGGATCGTTTTGACCCTTGGGTTGGTTGGTTGCAGTGATCCCCAAGAGACGGCGGTGGAGTCGCTGAAGGAAATGCGTTACGGCTTTTCGGTCGATGATTACCTTTTGGCCGCCGAGGCGGGAGATTTCGCGGCGATTCGTCTCTTCCAAGAGGCCGGGATGGAGCCCGATTCCGTGGATGCCGCAGGCAACACCGCGCTGATGCGAGCCGCAGCAGGTGGTCGGTTGGAATTGGTTGAGAAATTTCTCGATGCCGGCGCCGACCCGAGAGCCAAAAACGCGGCAGGTCGCACTCCTCTCATGTTCTCTGCCGAAGGGGGGCGCGAGGATGTTCTGAGAGCACTCCTGGAGAGGGGTGCCGATCTGACTGAGACCGATCAGGAAGGGTGGACCGCTCTGAAACTGGCTGCTTTCAATGGACGGGCCGATGTGGTGGAGTTGTTGGCGGGCAAAGTGGGGCAGGAGACGCTCGATCAGGTGCTGTTGGTGGCGAGTTTCAAGGGCGATACGGCAGTGATCGATCAATTGCTCAACCACGGTGCCTATATCAATACTCGAAGCCCGGAAGATCTGACCCCTCTGATGATCGCCGCGCAGGCCGGTCACGAAGACGCCGTGAAATTGCTGCTGCAAAGCCAGGCAAATCCATACGCGCTCGACGATTCCGAGCACACGGCGGCCGACCTCGCGTTGGCGGCCGGACATGTGGAACTCAGTGATATGCTGCTGGATCCTACCTCGGTGCTTGAGGTGGCGGAAAGTGGTGCCGATGCCGACAGTCTTTTGGTGGAGGGCAATCCCCTGATTTCTGAAATGGCCATCTCAGATGCCTTGCATGCATTCAACGGCGGCGAAAGTCCTGCGCCAGAGGAAGGAGAGGATGCCGTGTCCGCTGCGGCCGGATCGGACATCTCCGAACAGTCGATGCCGATTCAGAAGCCGGGCGGCAAACCCCGAATGGCCTCGATCAACGGTCGTGTTATCGGGAACGAGACTGAAGTTCCCGTGGAGATGGCCCTGACAGATACCCTCTCTATCGGGTCATCGGGAGAACCCGTGACCACCTCGCGAGACGGAGTTGTCGTCGCCCCGACCTCCAAAGATGCGGTGCAGTCACTTCAGATGAAAAGCTATCGCGAAGAGCCCCTGCCGGTGATGCTCAAGGGAGTCGAGAGTGGCAAAGGGGAGGCTGCCACCGCTCAGGTGCGGGTCCTGTCCAGCCACGACGCCACGCCAGTGACCGTAAAAGAGGGGGAAATCATTCCCGGCACCGATCTCAAGATTGCCAGCATGGATTCGAAATTCATCAGCAGTAAAATGGGCAAAGGGGCCTTGGTGGATGTCTCTAGCATCATGGTCGAGGACACCAAGTCGGGTGCCAAGCACCTGCTGGTCAAGGATGTCCCCGGACGTTCGACCGAGACCTACGCCACACTCAACTTGCCAGGCAGCCCTTTCGACTACGTGGTGAAGAATGGTGATGTTTTCCGTGCCGTCACCGCGGAGGACGGTGAGCAGGACTACGAAGTTCTCGACGTTCGTCCCACTCAAGTGGTGATTCGCAACGTCGGAACCGAGGAAGTTGTCACGGTGAATCGTGACGGCATCGCGATGCGTTAAACCGCGCCGCAGGGAGTGCTTTCGATCAAGAAAGATCAGATCACGGTGCCATCGGGAATATCGGCACTCTTAGGGATGATGGCAATGCCGTCCCGGATATAGCAATGCGGGGCCAAATCCATGTCCTTGCGGCCTTTGGGATCGATCACCACATGGTTCCCGATTCGGGCGTTTTTATCCACGATGGCACGATGAATCTTGGTGTTATGACCGATCATTAGCGGCGTGGTTGAGGTCGTGCCGTCAGAATTGACGGTCACCTTCTCGTAGCTGTCGGAACCCATGATGACCGATTCTGTGATCTCGCATCCGGTCTCGATGATGGAGCGCAGTCCGATGATGGAACGTCGAATGACAGCGTTGCTGATGATACATCCGTCAGAGACGAGTGCTTCCTCAATCACCGCGTTGTTGATCTTGCTGGCGGGCAGGAATCGGGCGCGAGAATAGATGGGGTTCTTGTTGTCGAAGAAGTTGAAACTGGGTACTACCGATGTCAGTCCCAGGTTGGCTTCGAAAAAGGATCGAATCGTTCCGATGTCCTCCCAGTAGTCCTTGAACACAAAGCTGAACACCTTTTGGGTTTTGATTGATTCGGGAATGATATCGCCACCAAAGTCCTTGAACTCATTGTCGAGGCATTTCTCCAAGGCTGCCCGGTTGAAAAGGTAAATGCCCATGGAGGCCTGAAAGCGCTCGGATTCTGCATCCATTCCAGATTTTTCCAGAAGGGCTTTCGGCATTTTCAGGGTGTCCAGCAACTCGTCATTGCTGCCTGGTTTCTCGGAAAAGTGAGTGATGCGGCGGTCATCGTCCGTGTGCATGATTCCGAAACTGCGGGCCGATTCGCGCTCCACCGGGGTGGTCGCGATGGTGATGTCCGCTCCGTTCTCAATGTGTTGCTTGATCATCTCCCGGTAGTCCATCCGATACAGTTGGTCCCCGCTGAGAATCAGGAAGTACTGGTGAGGCCGTTCGAGGAAGTAGCTGATGTTCTGCCGGACGGCGTCAGCGGTCCCTTGATACCATTCATCGTGGCCGGGAGTCTGTTGAGCAGCGAGGATCTGGACGAAGTCCCGGCTGAAGGGATCGAACTTGTAGGTATCGCCTATATGACGATGCAGCGACTCGGTGTTGAATTGGGTCAAGACATAGACCTGACGGAGGCCGGAATTAATGCAGTTGCTGATCGGGATATCGACGAGGCGGTATTTCCCAGCGAGGGGCACTGCGGGCTTCGAACGTCGATGAGTAAGGGGGAATAGACGGGTTCCCCGCCCGCCTCCCATGATGATCGACAAAGTGGATTTCAGGGTCTTTGAGGAGATGCTATCGGGCATGATTTAATTTGGCATAAAAGCCGCTTGGAGGAGTGAAATTCGACTTATAATTTTTTTGACTTACAATAGCTGCTGAATTTCAGGGTGGTCGAAATTTACCCCTCAATTCTCCCCAACAGCTTTTTTCAATTTTCTTATGTGCGGCATCATTGGCTATGTAGGCAAGACCGACGCGACGCCTATCCTTCTGGATGGACTGCAGCGTTTGGAGTATCGCGGTTATGACTCGTCAGGGCTCGCCGTGATGAACGGAGGTAATCGCATTGATCTGCGAAAGTGTCAGGGTCGTCTCGATAATCTTCGCAAGTTGGTAGGAAGCCGACCGGTCGCTGGTAACTGCGGTCTCAGTCACACTCGATGGGCTACCCACGGCGCCCCGACCGACGAAAATGCTCATCCGCATCTCGATCAGTCAGGAAAGCTGGCGCTGGTCCACAATGGGGTGATCGAAAACTATCAGCCCCTGCGCAAGAGACTGGAATCCGAGGGACACACTTTCGTTTCTCAGACGGATTCCGAGGTGTTGGCTCACCTGATTGGGAAGCACTACGAGGAGAACACAGAAGGCACGGCGGAAATGCGATTGGTGCATGCGGTGCGGGCATCGCTCGGTCTCATCGCAGGCACCTACGGTATCGTCGCCATGCATGCTGACGCGCCGGGTTTTCTGGTCGGCGCACGGCTCGGCAGCCCGCTGGTGGTGGGGCTCGGCAAGGGCGAGAATTTCCTCGCCAGTGATGTGGGTGCCATCGTGGCTCATACTTCCGATGCCATCTATCTTCGGGATCGCGATCTTGTCTATCTGACTCAGAACGATTTCAAAATCGAAACCGTCGAAGGCGGTTCCTCGGCCTTTGAAGTCAGCCATGTCGACTACACGGCGGAACAGGCCGAGCGTGGTGACTACCCGCACTTCATGCTCAAGGAAATCTTTGAGCAACCCGAGACGGTGGCCAACGCGTTTCGCGGTCGACTTTCCGACGATGAGGCCTCGGCAAAACTGGGGGGCCTCAACCTCACGCCTCGCGAACTCCGCGACGTCGAGCGCATCGTCCTCGTCGGCTGCGGTACAGCGAGTCACGCCGCCATGGTGGGGGAGTATCTCATCGAGTCCTTGGCCCGCATTCCCACGGAAGTGGAAACCGCGAGCGAGTTTCGTTATCGTAATCCGCCGCTCGACAAACACACTCTTATCTTCGTCCTCAGTCAGAGTGGTGAAACCATCGACACCCTGGCCGCTCTCCGCGAAGGGCAGCGCAAGGGCCACCGCGTCCTCGGCATTGTCAACTCCGTCGGCAGCACCATCGCTCGCGAGAGTGATGGCGGCAGCTACTTGCACTGCGGGCCCGAGATTGGAGTCGCGGCGACGAAATCATTCACGTCCCAAGTGACGCTCCTGACCCTGCTGGCCCTGCTTCTAGGTCGGATGCGGCATCTCTCCATGGGAGAAGGCCAGGAAATCCTGCGGGAGATCCGGGCGCTGCCGGAAAAAATCGAGAGCATTCTTCAGCAGAGCGAAGCCATTCGCCAGATCGCGCTCAAATACATCGACGCTCCCGGCATGCTCTTCCTGGGGCGTCAGTTCAACTATCCCAGTGCTCTCGAAGGGGCGTTGAAGATGAAGGAGATCAGCTACATTTTTGCCAGTGGCCATGCCAGCGCCGAATTGAAGCACGGAATCATCGCCCTCGTCAGCAAGACCCTACCCTCCGTGTTCGTGGCTCCCCGGGATTCCGTGTTTGAGAAAAATGTGAGCACCATCGAAGAGGTGAAAGCGCGCAAGGGCCCTGTCATTGCCGTGACTACCGAGGGCTCCACCGAGATCGAATCTGTCGCTGACGATGTCATCTACATTCCCGATACCCACGAATGTCTCACTCCCATTCTGTCGGTGATTCCGCTGCAACTCCTCTCCTATCATTTCGCGGTTGCCCGCGGCTGCGATGTCGACAAGCCTCGAAATCTGGCGAAAAGCGTCACCGTCGAGTAGTCGTGATTTCTCTCGCATCCCGGACGTGACCTGGGGCCAAAACGAGGTATCAGTCTCGCTGTTTTTTCCAACCCAGAAATACGACTCCCGTGGACTTTGAAGATCATCAGGAAGATATCACCACCCTCGGCACACCGGTCCGCCAGATTGCCGTTTTTCTCCAGAATCGTGCCGGAGCCCTGCTCTCCGTCGTCCGCCTACTCGGCGATCACCATGTGGTCGTGCTCGGTATCAGCGTGCAGGATGCGGTCGATGCCACCGTGGTGCGCCTCATTCTGAGCGATCCCGATTTGGTGGAAACCCTTTTCATCGAGCGCGGTATTCCCTACAGTACCACCGAAGTGATCGTGCTCGAACTCATTGAGGGAGCCACCGGGCTCGCCGGTTGCCTGCGAGCGTTGCTCAACGCCGAAACCAACATCCACTTTATCTACCCCATCCTCACTCAGCCCAATGGGCGTTCCGCGCTGGCTCTTTGCCTCGAGGACAACGAGTTCGGCAAAAGCGTCCTGCTGAAGGAAGGCTTCAAACTGATCTACCAGGAAGACCTCAGTCGCTGAGTTCGGAGATCACGGCGTCAAAGCGGCGGCGGAAGTCGTCGTGGTCCCGGTGATCATAGACGAGCGCACGAAATCCCGCTGCCTCGGCTGCTGCCACGTTGGCAGGGAGATCATCCACATAGATCGCTTCGGACGGGTCGATCCCAAACTGCGCCTCTGCGATGCGAAATATTTCCGCGTCCGGTTTCATGCAGCCCGCTTCGTGAGAGTAGACCGCATCGTGAAAGCGATCGAACACGCCATAGGCTTTGGTAAAAAACGACACGTGCAAATCGCTGGTGTTCGACAGCAGATAGAGCGGGGCTCCGGCGGCGTGAAGTTCTTCGATCAGTTCCGAGATCGGTTCGTTCACTTCAAAGATCTCCTGAAATCTCCGGCGAAACTCTTCCGCCTCGCCAGTGAAACCCGTTCGTCGAATCGCCTCGGCGATGAAATCGTCGGCTGAAAGGCGGCCCGTTTCCAGGTCCTCGTGCATCGACATCAGCGAGGGCAAGATGTCAGCCTCCGCGAGCGCGCATCGATCCGCCACCTGCGAAACTGCGACGGAGAAGTCGAATTTCAGAATCACATTGCCGATATCGAAGATGTAATGCCGTATCATAGGGAGACAAAGAAAGGGGAGAAGCGTACCAGTTTTCCTCTTCGCATGCGTCCCATCGAAACGCCAGCAGTGAATCGTGACTTTCCTTTTTGGTCGCGAGAATCGGATTTGCAGGCAAAGTGATTGGTTGGATGACCTGACCACTTCAGAAGAGCCGATTTTCCCCAGCCATGTCAGCCCCAGAAAAACAGAAGAAACCGCTCCGCATCGGAATCACCGGGGTGAGTGGTTTCATCGGTCGAGCCATCGTCGAGATCGCCAATGATGCCGGGCATCAGGTCATCGGTTTCTCCCGCAGTCCCGAGCGTCCCGTTCCCGGCACCGTCGAAATGCGCGAGTTTTCCCGACCGGATCATGCCGACTACGGGAAACTCGATGCCGTCATTCACCTCGCGGGCGAACCTCTCGTCGGGCTCTGGACTCAGGAGAAAAAACGCCTCATTTACCAGACTCGGGTCGACGGCACCCGCGCCCTGGTTCGCGGGATGGAAAAAATGCGCTCCGCCGAGCGACCGAAGACTTTTGTCTGCGCTTCGGCAGTCGGCTTTTATGGCGATACCGGTGACGACTTGGTCGATGAAGACAGCG
>JAGROX010000270.1 GCA_020440025.1 Verrucomicrobiia bacterium | reverse complement strand
TGCGGGATCGAGGCTTTCGGCCCATGGCGTCAGGGCCGATATCAGCTCCGTCGCCGCGTCTTTCTCGCGATCTGAAAGCAGACGACGCGCCTGATCCCGCGTCCAGCGTTCCCCGGATCGCAGTTGCTCGAAAAGTGATTCGGTCGAAAGCGATTCGAGATCGGGCTGGTCGACCTTCGCGCCTCCTTTAGCCGAGATTTTCCAGATGCGCCCGTGCGAGTAGTCGCGATCCGGATGCCTCAGTGATACCTGATAGTGATTGATGACGGGATTGAACCAATCCGCCACATACAAAGCCCCTTCCGGTCCCTGGCGAATGTCGACGGGCCGAAAGCTCTCGTGCCCGCCATAGACCAAACGAATCGGTTGAGACACGGCGAATCCGGCGCCTTCCTCGACCATGGGGATGGCCGAGACTTCCCGGGCGAAATACCCGGCGATGATCGCGTGCCCCTGAATCCACTCGGGCATGTGAGAGGTTTCCACGATGTCCACGCCCATGCTTTTTCCCGGAGTCTGACCGACTTGGGCATGCTGCATCAATTCCAGCGAATGGGTCGTCGGAATCAGTCCCGGGGTGGCAAAACAGAGATGCGGTCCATTGCTCTTGATGAAAAGGGCGCCCCATCGATCCAAGGCCACTCCGCAGGGATTCTGGCTCGTCATCGAGGGGAATCCGAAGGAATCGAGCTTGGTGATGCGGGGATCAAATCGCCAGAAACCGGCGGTATCGCCTCGGGAAACGCCCCAGGGAGTTTCCACCTGAGACAAGGCATGTAGCCCCTGAGTGAAGTAGAGGAAGCCACCCGAGTCGACGGTGAGATTGCTGATGTTCTGATGGGTGTCGCCGGTACCGAAGCCGGTGAGGATGAGCTTCCGCTCGTCCGCCTTGTCGTCGCCATCGTTGTCCCGGAGGAACAGCAGGTCGTGTCCCTCGGCGAGATAGACGCCGCCATGAGCGAGCGCAAATCCCGTGGACATCTCGAGTCCGCTGGCGAAGACCGCGGATTTGTCGGCTTTTCCATCACCATCGGTGTCCTCGAGAATGAAGAGTTTGTCGTCCGGCAACTCGCCCGGCTTCAGTTGGGCATAGGCCAGGGTGCAGAGCACCCACAGACGCCCGCGAGGATCCCAGTGCAAGGCAATCGGATTGGCGATGCCGAGGGATTCATCGGCGAACAGACTGACCTCGAAGTCTTCGTGGACGCTGAAGGATTTCAGTTCTGCTTCGACCGAGTTGTCCGCCGACGGCTGATTGTCCGGACTGATGGCAGAAGCTGAAGCGGCCGCCAAAACAACGGCCATCCCCATGCCCAATCCCCGCGTGCAAAATGTTCCAGTTCTCATCGGGACGGTTTGGTGGCGGCGGCTTCTTGAGCGTAGCGATGGATGTCGACCTCCGCCTCGCCGATCAGCGGCGGCAGTGAATCGATCTCCCTTACGAACCAGCGTTCGTCTCGATTCACCGGATCTCGCGAAGCAGGAACGTGCTGGCGGTCGCCGAAAAGAAACGCCCAGTTCGTCGGTCGATAATATTGCTGCCAGAGACGATTCTTTCGCGAGATCGCCTGAACCAACGACGGCATCATGGCTGCGTCTCCTGAGAAGGCCGGAGGTCTTGGAAACTTTAACTGCTCCGCCGTCAGTTGTGCCACCTTCCGATGACCTGCCTCGGTGAGATGGATGCCATTGGTCGACAGGTTGGGATCCAGATCGCCTCGCATCGGGGAGAACAGATCGACCAGCAATAGGTGACGCCGTGAAGCCACCTCACGAATCTGGGTCGCGATTTCCTCCAGCGATTCGTTGCGAGATGTCGTGAGATCTCTTGCCGGTCCGACGGGAAAAAACGGCGTGGGAATCACCAGAACGATGCGTTGAGTCAATCCGCAGAGCTGACCAATCAGATCGTCATAGCTGGCAAACGAACCCGCATCGAGCGACTCCATCTTTCCAAAGCAAACAAAGATGATTCCCGGCTTGGTGCGCTCACGATGATCGGGAATGCTGCCCGGTTGAGCGTCTCCAACTTTGGTGTAAAAATACCTTGGCCTTGCCTGATAACCAAGGACATCACCTTGCCATGCGAGATTCCGAACGCTCAATTCTCGATCTGGCCAACTAAGATACAGGCTCGCCTCCAAAGATCCGTCGCGATCCTGATCGTAGGTATTCGTTCCCCCGATGAAAGCGAT
>JAGROX010000269.1 GCA_020440025.1 Verrucomicrobiia bacterium | reverse complement strand
GTGGTCATTCCCATTCCCTTCAACTTCCTACCCTTCCTGTTCCTGGATAAGTATGACTCCTACGACCGAGACGACGCTTGGCTCTTCGGTGATGGAGACAGCTATCTCGACGGGATTGGCCTGATTTCTCGAATCCTCGGCAACGAGGAAGGCGAGCCCGGTGTTGGCTTGGCCTACGATTCCGAGGCGGTGGAGTCACTTGCCGAGTTGTTGGGCTTCCCGGTCGATGAGACCGATGAAAAAGAAGAGGACGACGAGCGCGAGCGGAATTCAGGGGCCTACCAGCGGACCGGTGGACTTCATGGAATCTACTGGCAGTATCAGCCATTCTCAGATCAAGGGCATTACAGCAGTAACAACGTCTTTGGCACGATTGGTCTCTGATCAGGCCATTCGAGGAGCCTGACTGAATTCATGCCGAATCAATTTGAGCGCCGCTCATGCTCGTTGAGAGCAGGGCGGCGCTTTTTGTTGGGCCGCCGGATGGTAGATTTTCGGCAGAGAATCGGAAGATGTGATTGCGCTGAGGGACAACTAGCGACGGCTTGGTGAGGGAAAGTTTGGTTAAACCGAGAGAGAATCCCCACGGATCGAAGCGCAAGTGTCCGAATTTCGGCGAAAAAGAGTCGCAGATATCTTGAAAAAAGCTGACGATTCCTCTTGCAGACTTTGCCAGACTCTTTCAAGATGCGTGATTTATCAGGAAGAATCCACGCATGTAGCGGGAGGGGGATGCGGTCGCTGCATGGGCAGGGCTCCAAACTTTCCGACTTTTGCATTTTCCCATGAAGACCATTTCGAATAGGAAAGCAACGCGGGCGAGCAATCGCTTGATGATCAGCGCACTTGCTCTGGCAGTGACAGGACTGCTGGGGACAGGAGAAGGCTTCGCTCAGAACAAGCGAGATCGGGAACTGGGTGCTCTGCCTCCTGCGCCTGACCTCCGACAGGATTCGGAAAAATCCTTCAAGGAGCGGATGGCTGAACGCCGCGCTGCGGCGGCTCGTGAAGCCGCCGAAAAGAGACTCTCTGACGTGCAACCGCGGAAACCGAAAGGCCCCAGTGAGGAGGCCATGATGGCACAGCGTCTCAGCGAGTTGGAAAAACAGAAGGTGGCCTTGCCGCCTCGCGATCCCAACGCGCCTGGTCCAGATTTTCAAACACCCAGTGGCTATCGCTTGAAGTCATTCTCCGAGCCAGGATTCTGGCAGGAGGAAGAGGCACCCGCGACTGAAGCCCCATTGGCAATGCTGCCATCGATGCCCGATCTCCGGCCTGCTTCCGAGAAAACCAGGAGAGAGCTTCGGGAAGAGCGACAGGCAAAGATTGATCGCGTGAATCAATTAAAGGCAGAGGTCATTGCCGAACGTGAGGAGCAACAACGATTGGGTGCTGAAGTGGCTCGTCAGAAAGCCATGGAAGCTGCGAATCGTCCTCCAGCGCCGCAGCCGGTGTATTACGCCTACAATGGTGCTCCGATTCAGCCGGAGACCCCAACGGGCAATCCGCTCAAGGGATTTGGTGGGAAAGCACGCTACGTGCAGGATCAGCAGATCGTGTTTCAGGGGCGGGAACCTGAATCTGAAGGCTTGAAATGGATCAAGCGGGGAACCAATCCGAATTTCAGCGATGTCGATCCCAACAAGGCCAAGTGGTCGTGGCGTAACCCGTTCATTCCGGATTCCGCTGCGAGCGACGACACCTATGAGGTGACCTCGGTGAATCGCCCTCAAGGGACCCTTCAGGGGGATCTTGGGAACAGTGATGGAATGGACGAGTCTCAGCCTTTGGTTTCCAGCCTGAGTGGAATTCGTCTGGTGCCTCGCACTCGCGATGTTGC
>JAGROX010000268.1:560-4468 GCA_020440025.1 Verrucomicrobiia bacterium | reverse complement strand
GTCCGCCGAAAGGACAGGGTCTGCACCTTGCCGGGTTCCACGGTGATGTCCTGACTCTCGACTTCGAGTCCGTTCTCGAACAGGCGAACGCGTCCTGAACCGGACAGCGAGCTTTCCACCGTGGCGGTGAGTTCGAGCGAGGCGCCCTCGTTGATGCGGGATTGGGAACTGACGACGCGGGTGACGCGGACGTCGGGCCGTGGATCGCCACTGACGCCGACGGCGTGGAGACGAATGCCGGAGACGGCGGCTTCGCGAGCGGTATCGGCGAGACTGCCCGAGGTTTCCTGCCCATCGGTCACGAGAATGACATGACGCGAGGAACCACTGGGAAAGATGCCTTTGGCCAGACGAACGGCGCGCGACAGATCGGTGCGCGACCCGAGTTTTTCCAGGAGATCGGTTCGCACTTCCTCGGGCGGCATGCGATCGCCACCTTCTTCGGGGTAGCGCATGACCTCGGCGTCATTTCCGGCGGCCACATACCCGATGGCCACATCACTCGGCAGGTCCTTGGCAATTTCACGCGCGGCATCGTAGACGCGTTTGATCCCCTCCTCTCCCTCGCTCCGGGAATGGTCGAGCACGAAGATGGCGGACTGCTGACGGCTGTTCAGCACCCGCGCCGGAGACGCGAGACAGAGCAGGGCCAGAATGACCAGCAGCGCCCTGACGATGAGCAGCCAGCGCCGACGCATCATCGACATGGGATGAGTCGACATCGCATCGAATCCGAACAGCAACAGCAGGGCCGGAATCGCGATGAGCAGGAGCTTGGGATGAAGCCAATCCATTGAGGAAGTGTTTAGTCCTTGGTAATTAGTGGTTAGCTCTCAATAGACAGCGTGTCGGTGAAAGAGATAGCTCTCGAGCAGAAGAAGGAAAGCAATGAGCGCGAGAATCATCCAGGAGATGTCGCCGGAAAGCCAACCGCTCTCCGTGACCAACTCGGCGTCGGCAGCGGTGAGGGCGGGATTGCGCGGGCTCACGTCCGTTTCGGCCCGGGACATGAGATGGGCGGCACCGCGCTGCCCAGTATCGGTTTCCCAGATGCCGATACGATCGAGTTCGAGCAATCCGCCGGAAAGTTTGGCACTGGCTTTCTTGATCCCGCCATTTTCCCAACGCGTCCAGGTGACGGTCTCGCCCTTGGCGGAAACAACCTTGCCGGTGGGAGATTCCATGAGCTGCTCGGTGATCCCCGGCGCGGTCTCGGCGCACCAGAGGAGAGAATTTCCAATCAGGAGCGGAAAGGAAGCGGTGAGCGGAAGGCGTTCGGATCGACCGGGAGAGAAACCCATGACCACGAGGCGTTGGCCTTTGACATCGCCCGCGGCGAGCAGCGGTTCGTCACCGGCAAACCAAAGAGGTTCCAGTGATCCGGTGATATCGAAAAGAGCGGTCTGAGTGATGGCAACGCGACCGCTGCTGACGCGGAACAGGACTGGATGCTGATCGTTGCCTACCCGGACCGATTCGTGAGGCAGGCCAGACTCGATCCGGCTGATGCGCAAGGGGCCCGCATTGCCCGGAGGATTGATCAGGACGACGGGCAACTCCTCCGGCCATTCCTCGGGCACGTAGTCATCGAAAATCACCACGTCGACGCTTTCCCGTGCTCCCGGCCAAGCGGAAGGTTCCAGCGCCAGAATTTCGAAATCGTAGTCATCGAGAAATGCCTGCAGAGCCAACTGGGTAAAACGATCGGGCTTGAAGGGATCTCCCTCCACGGTGGGACGAACCCAGGCGGCGACAATGGGACGACTGCGGGGCAGCGGCTCGATGACTTCGTTGTCCGAGGCGAGGCAATCTCCTTCGGCCGAGAGTTCCAGACGCAGCAACTGATCTTCCGCGCCCTCGAGTTTCAGGACGAGTCCCACGCGGTCGCCGGGATTAAGGTCCACCTCGCGAGGTTGCACCAGCGATCCGCCAACAAAGACATCGAGCTTGGCCACCATCGGGCCTGGAGCGGCACGATTCAGAGCCACCTGCACGTAGGCCTCGAATCGCCCGTGTTCCAGCGGGACGGGACGAATCTGAAACGCGGTGATGCCCACGTTCACCGGCGATTCCAAGGCGACGCTGATTTTCTCGAGATCGACGCCCTCCGGCAAATCGAGATCGGCCTTGGCGCCGAGGAGCGGATCTTCTCCCTCCTCGGCGGGATCGATTGGGGCCTCGGCAGCCGCGGCAGCAGGTGGCTCTTCTTCGAGCTCTTCGAGTTCCCCGGAATCGGTCACATGCCAGATGAGCGCGGGCGTTTCCAATCGAGCCAGCACGGAGGCCGACTCGATGGCATTCCGCGTCTGCTGGGCCACGGGACGCACCGCGATTTCTCCGAGCCGCGACAACAGTTCGCGTCGCTTGAGGGTGCGTGGCTGAATGACCTCGGGACGCGAGTCGTAGCCAATCAAGGCCACGCCGACATCCTCGGGAATGCTGTCGAGACGCGCCTCGATCACTTCCCGCGCCTGATCGAGTCGACTGACACCTTCGTCGTTGGTCGCCGCCATGGACGCCGATCGATCCAGCAGAATGACGACGGTCCGGTATCCTTTGTCACTCACCGGAGAGAGGATCATCCGGCTCAGGGCGAGGATGGCGAAGATGAGAAGAGCGAGCGTCAGCAGCAGTGAAACGATCTTTTTCAACCGCCTCAGCCAGGCGGATTCCTGGTGCTCACGCGCCAGAGTCTTGAAAAAGACGAGCGTGCTGACACTAACCGTTTTGGACTTCCGGCGAAAGAGATAGAGCGCGATCGGAATGATCGCGAGCAGCGAGAGCCAGAGAAACCCGGGATTGAGAAGCTGCATGAGTGGTGAAAAAAAAGCGAAAGAAGTAGAGGAAGGAAATCCGTCAACGGGAGGATAGCCGTCAGGAACCCGAAGCAAGCGCCGAACCGCGCGAGAGCAGTTCGAGGAAGGGTTCTTCGAAAGGCAGATCCGTCCGCCAGCGTTGGTAATCGATTTGCCGGGATTTGCAGGAGTGCTCGATCTCTTTGAGGAAGAGTTCGAAACGCTCCTCGTACTTGCGGCGATCGCGACGGGTGAACCAGAGGCGGCGATGCTCCTGAGTTTCCACGTCGATCAGCTCAATCTCACCGTCGAGATCCGGGTGCTGTTCCCAGGGATGAAAGATGTGGATGAAGTGCGTCTCTCCCGGCCAGGTCGCCGCGAGGCGAACCGCTTCGCTGGTTTCATCGACGCCGCGTCCATAGAGATCGGACAACACAAAGAGAATGCCGTAGCGCCGACGCGAGGGACGAAATTCGGTAAAGCATCGCTCCAGATCCGTCAACCCGCCGAACTCGAGCCGTCGGGCGTAGTCGATGATGCGTTGGATGTTCCCCTGCCCTTTCTGAGGCGGCAATCCTTCGATCACTCGCTCCCCCATCTGGTAGAGGCTGACCCGATGTTGGCCCACGAGCCCCAGATAGGAAAGCGCCACAGCCAGCTTCAGGGCGATAAGACGTTTTTCCGGGAATGGCGTCTGCATGGACGCGCTGGTGTCGATGAGGACATGAATGTGAAATTCCTGAATCTCCTCATAGAGCCGAATGTAGAGCCGCTCCAGTCGGGCGTAGAGCATCCAGTCGATCGCCCGGTAATCGTCGTCGGGCGTGTAGTGACGGTAGTCTTTGAACTCGCGGGTAAACCCGGTCGATTGGGTCGATTGGATCCCCTTCTTTTTGAGTTGGCGACGTTTACGAAGCCGCAAGAAGAGCGCCCGAAGCCGATCCAGGAAGTCGGCGTCGAAGATCTCTTCGTTATCTCGGGAGGAAGTGGCCATGAAAAAAGTCGGGGGATGGGAAAGGAAAAGTGAGTCGCCTACTAATTCGAACTCGGCGGGACGGGAAGGTTCACTGGCGCCTCGGCAGGAGAGGGAGTTGGCGAAGGCTTGGGCTCGGA
>JAGROX010000268.1:0-472 GCA_020440025.1 Verrucomicrobiia bacterium | reverse complement strand
CAAATCACGAACGGGCAGGCAATAAGTCAGGGTGGAGTCGTGAGGCGAGATCAATCCCTGCCACACCGAATAGGATTCGGATGGCTGGCCGGGCTGTGGCCTTCCGCTATTATCCACCAGAATGCGTTTCCGGTATTCCTCCAAACTCGCGGGCCATCCCCAGGCGGCAATGGCGTCGCCATCCCAGGCGTTGAAAACGCGAATGCCACGCTCACCCATCGCGTATAGTCGACCTCCGGAAAGGACGGCCCGGGTGGACTCTTTCTCTCCCGTGATTCCCGCCAACGAAACCGAGGCGATCTGATTGGTTTTCAAGTCGAGCCGACGCAACCAGGCGCCATCCAGAAACCAGGTCTGTGATCCCGAAGTCCCCACGTAAACACCCTGAATGGGATGGAATTGCGATGCCAGCGGAAGTCGCAGCGAGATCGCCCGCACTCCGGCTTCGCCAAAAAGCAGCAGGTGATCGCCC
>JAGROX010000267.1 GCA_020440025.1 Verrucomicrobiia bacterium | reverse complement strand
ATGGGGGCGTTGACCATGCAGGGGTCGTGATTCACGATCCAGTCTTTCAGCGCAGGAATGCCGCCAGCCATCTGGGCCCCGAGGGTGCGACCGTGGAAGTCGCCGGAGAAGGTGACGATGACGTCTTTTTCCGGTCCGGCCTGCTGATGGCCATAGGCGCGGGCGATTTTGATGGCGCACTCGATGGCTTCGGAACCGGTGGTCAGGAGAAAGACCTTGTCGAAATAGGTCGGCGCACAGTAGTCGAGCAGATACTCAACCAGAGCAGCGCGCTCGGCATTGGGGAAACAATAGGAATGGTGAAGCGGGCGCTGGATGACCTCGGTGAGGGCGGCGACGGCTTCGGGGCGGGCGTGGCCGGCGTTGGTGACGAGCACTCCAGAGGAGAAATCGAGCCATTGGTTGCCGTGGCGGTCATGAATGTGAACGCCCTCGGCGCGGTCCCAAACGATGAGGGGCTGGCCGCTCATGGATCGGGGTTCGCAGCGTCGCAGCGTCTCCACGATTTCGCGATCTTCGGGGTGGGGGATCGGTGTGTTGATCACCCGGTTGGCGGTCTGGATGGGCTCGTCGAGCTGGACCGGTACGAATTGAAAGGCATGTCCCATGCCGGTGAATGATGGGCGGGAACCGGGCAGATGCAAAGACGGATCGGCGTGCCCTGAAAATTTTTCCAATCCCGGTAGATCAGCGGTTGTCGTACTCGTGTTCGAGGGCGTCGAGATATTTGGAAATACGGTCACTGCGCTGCGGCCGGCCCTCGCGCTCGAGCTTCTCTTTCATCTGTCGGTATTGCTCATAGGCCTCGCTGGTGCCTTCGGCCTGGGTGGCCTCGAAGTAGTTCATGTAATCCTCCACCCGGCTCATGGATCGCTGAATGCCCTCGCGTTCGCGGTCGGCTTTCTCCAGTTCTTCATCCATGCCCCGGGTCCGTCCTTCGATGAGGTTTAGCACTGCCATTTCATATCTCAGGACGACGCCACGATAGAGTGGGAACGCCTGCAGGCCGAGGGTTCGCAATTTCATGCGGCATTCTTGCAGCGCAGCCTTGGCGTTGGTGTGATCGAGAAAGTCATCGAAATCTTGAACGCGGCCCGAGTAGCCCGGCTTTGGTTTGGCGTGGGGGAGGAGCTTGCGAAAGCCCTCAGCTTGTTTCGCTTCCTCGGCGGGAACTTCAACGAGCAAGGCTTCGGTGAGGGCGGTTTCGGTCTGGGCCGGACTGAGGAACTCGAAGGCCTGAAGCTGTCCCATGCTGGCGATCTGGAGCGACCACCATTTTTCCAAGGCGTCAGGACTGCCACGCAAACCGGGAAAGTGCTTTCGCAATTGGGCGCTGGGATTGTCCGATCCGTGTTTGTCGGGAGAGGTCAGGTCGACGAGGTAGCCGCGAAAGCTCTGGCTGCCTTCTTCCTGATCGAGGAGGGCCGCGACCAGCGCAGCCGACGAAGCCCCGAAAATCGAGTCGGTCACGGGATCGAGAGATTGATCTCCGGCCTGGTCGAGGATCTCGGAAACGGGCAGCACTTTTCGAGATTTGACGATCCCGGCAAACAGGTCACTGGGACGTCCGCTGGCTCGGTGCTTGATGAGTTCGTCGATGCCCCGGATCAACCACGGAGGAACCCGCAGCTGTTTCCCTTGAAAAGCCTCGGTCTTCCCGGCGTAGGGACGCACCATCATCTCGTAGAGCAGTAGCTGGATGAATCGGCGATTCACCTCGGTCTGGTCGTAGCGATTGTGGAGGCGGACGAAGAGCTGAAGATGGAAGCTGCCATCCAAAAGCAACTCCACATCGGTGACCGCAGTGGGCCCGTCGACGACGTCATGGGAGGTTCCGGAAACTTTGATCTCGATCGGGAACTTCCAGACATCATCCGGCTCGTGAAGCATCTGACGAAACTCGCGGTAGAGTTTGTCCGAGAAATTCGTGAAAGCGGCTTTGACGGAAGGATCGTTGGACTCGACGCGGATCTGCTTGGATTTGGTCGTGGCGGTGGCAGTGGCGGTCGACTGTCCCTCTTGGGCATGGGCGACGCCGGTGATGGTCAGCATCAGCGGCAGGCAATATCGTCCGAAGAGCGATGGCGGAAAACGGGTCACAGAGCGAATGATCGGGAGCGGTGCGTCAAAAGTATAGCACAATCAACCGTCGCGACGTTTTCGGCCAAGGCCGAAACCAAACAGGGTTGAGTCACTGACTCAACCCTGTTGGATCTCAAATGGTTCTGTGAGAGTTGCCGAATCAGGATTCTGACTCCTCGGCGGAGTCTTCACTGGCTTCGTTTTCCGGAACTTCTTCCGGAGCGACGTTGGTGTCCTCAGGGGCAGTGGTTTCGAGTCCCTCCTCGTCTTCGGTGTCGTCACTGACAACGCGGGCCATGTCCTGAATGCTTTCGCCTTGCTTCAAGTTCATCAGCTTCACGCCTTGGGCGATACGGCCGGTGAGTCGGGCTTCGGAGGCTTTGATGCGCACGCTTTGTCCGGCATCAGTCATGAGCATGATCTCGTCGATCTCGGTCACCTTGAGCGCGGCGATGACGGCACCGGTTTTCTCGGTGACCTTCATCGTGATGACACCCTTGCCGCCGCGACCCTTGGTCGGGTATTCTTCGAAGGTGGTGCGTTTGCCGAGACCGCGCTCGCTGGCGACCAGCAACTGCGCGCCGTCTTCGACCACGGTGAGGGAGACTAGTCGGTCGTCGCCGCGGGGACGAATGCCCATGACGCCGGCGCTGGGTCGACCCATGGGGCGGATGTCCTTCTCGTTACAGCGGACGCAATAGCCCTGGCTCGTCACCATGCAGATGTCGTCGTCGCCGTTGGTCATCACCACGCCAATGAGTTCGTTGCCTTCCTCGATCTTGATCGCGATGATGCCGTCCTTGCGGTAGTTTCGGAAGTCGCTGAGGCGGGTCTTCTTGACCTTGCCGCTGCGGGTGGCGAAAAGAACGAACTGGTCGTCGACAAAAGTGGCGTCCTTGTCCTCCTGACCGACTGCGATGATTCGCAGGGTGGCGGCGATCTTTTCTTCCGGCTTGAGATTGAGCAGGTTCTTGATCGAGCGCCCCTTGGCGGTGCGGCCACCTTCGGGAATCTGGTAAACTCGCTCCAGGTAGACTCGGCCCGTGTCGGTAAAGAACATCAGATAGTCGTGCGAGGTGGCGGTGAAGAGGTGTTCGACAAAGTCGACCTCGTCCTTTTCATCGATGGCCTCGCGCGTCTCCATTCCCTTGAGCCCGCGTCCGCCCCGCGCCTGAGTGCGGTATTCGCTGGCGAGGGTGCGTTTGATGTAGCCGCGATGGGAGATGGTGATGATGTTGGCTTCGTTGGCGATGAGATCGACGTTGGCGATCTCGCCTTCGTAGGCGGCAAAGTTGGTCAGTCGCGGCGTGCCATACTTGGATTTCACCTCCTGCAGCTCGTCCTTGATGATCTGGAGCACGCGCTCCTCGCGGGCGAGGATGTCGAGCAGATCCTTGATCGTTTCGAGCAGGGTGTCGTAGTCGTTTTTGATCTTGTCGCGCTCCAGTCCGACCAATTGGTAGAGGCGAAGTTCAAGAATATGCTCGACCTGTCGATCGGTGAGAACGTAGCGACCAGGGGTCGTCCGCAGGCTCTCCTGATCCCGCATGAGGATACCAAGCGCCTCGGCAGCTTCGGCAGCAAAGGTGTAGGCCTTGATCTTTTCGCGAGCTTCATCGCGGGTCTTGGAATCGCGGATGATCTGGATGAAGTCATCGAGATTGCCCAAAGCGAGCAAGTAAGCCTCGAGTCGTTCCGCTTGTTTTTCGGCCTGGGCGAGGAGGAAACGGGTCCGGCGCAGGACGACCTCGCGGCGATGCTCGATGTAGCAGACGATGGCGTCCTTGACGTTGAGCAGGCGCGGACGGCGATTGTCGATCGCCAGCATGTTGGCGGAAAACGTTCCTTCCAGCGCGGTGTGCTTGTAGAGATTGTTCAGCACGACCTGGGCGCGGGAGTCGCGCTTGAGATCGACGACCACCCGGGTGTTTTCGTCGGACTCGTCACGGACGGCGCTGATCTCGGGCAGGATTTTGGCAGTGGCCAGTTCGGCAATGCGCTCGACGAGTCGGGCGCGGTTCACCGCGTAGGGGATCTCGGTGATGATGATCTGTTCGCGGCCTTTGGCGTCTTCAATGACTTCGGCTTTGCCTCGAACGCGGATACTGCCGCGACCGGTGGTGTGATAGTCTTCGATCCCTTTCTGGCCGAGAATGGTACATCCCGTCGGGAAATCCGGTCCCTTGATGAAGGTCCGAAGGTCTTGCAAGCTGATCTGCGGATTGTCGATGGTGGCGCAGATCCCGTCGACGACCTCGCCGAGATTGTGAGGCGGGATGTTCGTCGCCATGCCAACGGCGATACCGGTGCCGCCATTGACGAGCAAGTTGGGGAACGCAGCCGGAAAAACGGTGGGTTCCTCGCGGGTTTCGTCGTAGTTCCGGATGTAGTCAACGGTGTCCTTGTCCATGTCCATCATGAGGACATTTCCAAGGTGCGTCAGACGGGCTTCCGTATAACGCATGGCGGCCGGAGGGTCGCCTTCCACGGATCCGAAGTTACCCTGACCGTCGATGAGGGTATCCCGCATCGTCCAAGGCTGGGCCATGTTGACGAGGGTGGGGTAGATGGTTGCTTCACCATGGGGATGGTAGTTACCGGAAGTATCACCACAGATCTTGGCGCACTTACGATAGTTTTTCCCGGGGGCGAGTCCCAGATCGTTCATTGCCAACAGGATGCGACGTTGGGAAGGTTTCAAGCCGTCACGCACATCGGGCAGCGCACGGGAAACGATGACCGACATCGAGTAGTCGAGAAACGAATTCGACATCTCTTCGGCCACGCTGATTGGCTCGATGTCCATCATCCGGGGGGGAGTCAGTGGAGGATCTTCTGGCATGGAAACTTAACGGGTCAACAGTTGAGAGAGGGGAGGGAGGGGCGAACGAGGAGACAAATCAGATGTCCAGATTCCGAACGTTGAGGGCATTGTCTTCGATGAATCGCCGACGAGGTTCGACGACGTCGCCCATGAGAATGGTGAAGATGCGGTCGGACTCGACCATGTTGTCATCGTCCATCTTTACCCGGAGCAGTTTCCGGTTGGTGGGATCCATGGTGGTGGTGAACAACTCCTTGGCGTTCATTTCACCCAGACCTTTGAAGCGTTGCAGTTGCATGCCGCGCTTTCCGATTTCGGTCACGGTGCTCAAGATTTCTGGAACACTGAAAACCGGGTGACGCTTGGCGTTTTCGCCTTCGCCTTCGACCACTTCGAAGAGAGGTTTGTCCTGCGAAGAGAAATGCTCGATATCGAGTCCCTGTTCGCCGAGGCGGGCCAGCAGCTTGCTGATGGATTTTGCCTCGTGAATCTCGACCAACACGGCGCGACGGGTAACCACCGGGCCAGTTTCCTTCGGGGCTTCGCTGTCATCGCCGTCCTCGCTGATGTCCGCCACAGATTGCTCCAGCGGACTCAGTTCTTTCCGACCAAAGAGGTGGAGATCCGGATTCTCGGTGGCGAATTCGCGGAGGTCTTTGTCTTCCACGAAATATTTCACGAAGACTTCATTTCCTTCCCGAACCTGAACGAGATACTCGGGCAATTTGCCGTCTCTGCCAGCGGCGAGGTATTCCTCAAAGTCTCCGGAATTTCGGGCAATGACATCGCTGTAGCGGCTCAGGCGCGACAGCATTTCGAGGATTTCTTTGAGCGCCTCGGACCCGATTTCGTCGCCGCCTTCACGTCGAAGTGTCACGTCCTCGGTGCCGAGATCGATGAGAATCTTGCTGAGTTGGGCGTCGTCCTGGACGTACTGCTCGCGTTTCTTGCGGGTGATTTTGTAGAGCGGCGGTTGCGCGATGTAGACATAGCCAGCTTTTACCAAATCGATCATCTGTCGGCAGAAAAACGTCAGCAGCAATGTCCGAATGTGAGAGCCGTCGACGTCGGCGTCAGTCATGATGATGACCTTGTGATAGCGGGCCTTGGCCAGATTGAAGGCACCCTCGCTGTCGCCGTCACCGATCCCCGCGCCGATGGCGGTGATCATGGTCTGGATCTCCTTGTTCTGGAGTACCTTGTCGAGTCGCGCCTTCTCCACGTTGATCAGTTTTCCGCGAATCGGCAGAATCGCCTGGGTGCGACGATCACGACCCTGCTTGGCGGAGCCACCGGCGG
>JAGROX010000040.1:6065-9186 GCA_020440025.1 Verrucomicrobiia bacterium | reverse complement strand
CCCGGCGCGTTTCTTCATCATGGTCAGGGGAAATGGTATCCCGGAGAGCAGTTGCCGCGCTGGGCTTTCGGTTGCTATTGGCGCAAGGATGGGGTGCCGATCTGGGAAGATCCGAGTCTCATCGCGGATGAGGAAAAAGATTACGGTCACAACCATCAGGACAGTGATGCTTTCACCAAGCGCCTCGCGGAACGACTGGGCGTGAGCAGCGAATACATCGCGACCGCTTTCGAAGATGCCTGGTATTACCTCTGGCGGGAACGGCGCCTTCCCACCAATGTCGATCCCTTCGACTCGAAGCTCTCCGACGAAATGGAGCGGAAGCGTTTGGCTAAGATTTTTGAAAAGGGACTGGACCAAACCGTGGGACACCTGTTGCCACTGACCCGCAGCGAGAGCGGCACGAACTGGAAGTCAGGTCCATGGTTCGTTCGGCCAGAACGCCTCTATCTGCTTCCTGGCGACTCTCCGATGGGACTTCGTCTGCCCTTGGACAGCCTGCCGTGGACGGATGAAAATCTCTCTTGGGTGACGGAACCATCCGACCCGACGGTGCCGCGTGAGCCACTCCCTGCGAACCGTTTGCAAGGCTATCGGGAGCTGGCCAATCAAGGGCCTGACGCGCCGATCCGATTTCAGGAGCATTTGCGTCCCGAAGCCGCGGCTGAGAAAGCAGGGGAAAGTCAGGCAGCACGCGGCAAGGCGCTAACTGGAAAAACGGAATCAGATTTGACTCGCGAGAGCCACGCCGGACTGACGCGCACCGCGCTGTGTGTGGAACCACGAGACGGAAAACTCCGGATCTTTTTGCCACCCCTTCGGCGACTGGAGGATTATTTGGAACTCGTGGCAGCGATCGAGGACACCGCCGCTGAGTTGGGCACTCCGGTGATGCTGGAAGGCTACGTTCCACCGCGGGATCCCCGATTGAATCATCTCAGCGTGACACCCGACCCGGGCGTGATCGAGGTAAACGTGCAGCCTGCCCACGACTGGGAAGAGTTGAAAGGGATCACCCGTGGCCTCTACGAAGATGCGCGCATCACTCGACTCGGAACGGAGAAATTCCGGGTCGATGGCACCCACACCGGGACCGGCGGGGGAAATCACATCGTAGTCGGCGGAGAAACACCACTGGACAGCCCCTTCCTGCGGCGACCCGATCTCTTGCGCAGTTTTGTCTCCTACTGGCACAACTATCCATCGCTCTCCTATCTGTTTTCCGGTGGTTTCATCGGGCCGACCAGTCAGGCTCCACGAGTGGACGAAGCTCGCGGCGACGCGGTTTACGAGTTGGACATCGCCTTTCGCCAACTCCCCACGCGGGAACAGGCGGCGGGAGTGCCTCCGTGGTTGGTGGATCGCGTGCTCCGCAATTTGCTCGTCGACCTCACCGGCAACACTCACCGTGCCGAGTTCTGTATCGACAAGCTGTATTCTCCTGACAGCGTGACCGGTCGCTTGGGATTGCTGGAAATGCGCGGCTTTGAAATGCCTCCTCACGCCGACATGAGCCTGGCTCAGCAACTGCTCGTTCGATCGATGGTGGCACGATTTTGGGAAAAACCCTATCGGGCTGAGTTGGTTCGTTGGGGGTCGGGATTGCACGATCGCTTCATGCTGCCGCATTTCATCTGGGATGATTTTGTCGACGTCATTGATGATCTCAAGGAGTACGGCTTCGATTTCGATCCGGCATGGTTCAAGCCTCATTTCGAGTTCCGTTTTCCTCAGATCGGTAGTTCTGCTCCAGGCGGGGTCTGGATGGAACTGCGTCAGGCGATCGAGCCATGGAACGTGCTTGGCGAAGAGAGCAGCAGCTCCGGCACCGCCCGCTATGTCGATTCCTCCGTCGAAAGACTTCAGGTATTCGTCCGCGGCTTAACTGACTCACGCCATCTGGTGAGTTGCAACGGACGCCTCGTGCCGCTGCATCCGGCGGGTCGGCCGGGTGAATACGTGGCCGGCGTTCGCTATCGCGCCTGGGCACCGCCTTCCGCGTTGCACCCAACGATTCCGGTGCACGCGCCCCTGACGTTTGACCTGGTGGATACCTGGAACGAACGATCGCTGGGAGGGTGTGAGTATCACGTGACCCATCCGGGTGGCCGGTCCTACGAGGACTTTCCGGTGAACTCCTATGCGGCGGAAAGTCGGCGCAAGACGCGGTTCTTGCCCTTTGGCCATACGCCGGGTCGAGTGGTACCTCCGACCGAGATTCGTTCACGTGAATTTCCTTTGACGCTGGATCTACAGATGCCTGTAAGGTACGCCCAGTGAGTCAGGGTATCAAAGATGAGTCAGTGCCTGAAGTTTCGGGTACCGACGCGAAACGGTTTCAGCGTTGGCTGCGGGACTACCGCGGCGGCGAGGGCGTCTATGACGAACTCCTGAGCCGCGATGGTCTGGTGCGTCCTGTCTGGACCCGTTTCTTGGCGCAGTTGTCGAAACAGCGACCCGACGAATTTGAAAAGCGTTGGACTGATGCCCGCAAACTGATTCAAGAGAACGGTGTTACCTACAACGTCTACGGCGATCCCAACGGCGGTGAGCGTCCCTGGGAACTGGATCCGCTGCCCTTGGTCCTGACAGCCGACGATTGGAGCCATATTCAGGAGTCCTTGATTCAACGAGCCACCCTGTTTGAAGCTCTCCTGCGAGATCTCTACGGCGAGCGACGCATGTTGGCAGAGGGAGCCATTCCTCCGGAAATGGTTTTCGCCAATGAGCGGTTTCAGCGACCTTGCGTTGGGCTACCGGCGTGGAAAGGCCGTCCCCTGCCCTTCTATGCCGCAGATCTGGCCCGGTCACCAGACGGCCGCTGGTGGGTGGTATCGGACCGCACTCAGGCCCCTTCCGGGATGGGCTATGCTTTGGAAAATCGCATCGTGCTCGGCCGCATGCTTCCCGAAGTGGCGAGGGAATGTCAGTTGGTGCGAGTCGCCGAGTTTTTCAGCCTGCTCCGGGAATCTCTGGCGGCGGCAGCCCCTCGCCCCATGACTCAACCGCATGTGGTGCTGCTGACACCGGGGCCCAAAAATGAGGCTTACTTCGAGCACGCTTACCTCGCCCGCTATCTTGGGATCACTCTCGCAGAAGGAGAAGACCTCACCGTGCGCGA
>JAGROX010000040.1:0-5934 GCA_020440025.1 Verrucomicrobiia bacterium | reverse complement strand
GCCATGCGTGCCGGCAATGTCGCAGTGCTGAATCCGCCCGGAAGCGGCGTGGTCGAAGCCCCTGCCCTGATGGCATTTCTGCCCAATCTTTGCCAGCGCCTGCTGGGAGAATCCCTGAAGATCCCTTCCGTCGCGACGTGGTGGTGCGGTCAGGAGAAACCCAGAAAAACGGCCCTTTCCCAGCTGGATCGATTGGTGGTAAAGCATGCGTTTCACAAGGGCGCTCCCGTGCTGTTCGGTCGAGGAATCGAAGCCGAAAGCCGCGAAGCGCTGGCCGCAGAAATCAGTGCAAAACCAGGTGCTTTCGTCGCTCAAGAAGAAATCCCCTACTCCACTGCGCCGATCTGGACGGATCACGGATTCGTACCCCGGCAGGTGGTGCTGCGGGTGTTCCTCGTCGCCAAAGGAGACAGCTACGTGGTCATGCCGGGTGGACTGACCCGCGTGGCGGGAGACTCCCAGAAGCGTCCCAGCATCTCCATGCAGCAGGGCAGCGGCAGCAAGGACACATGGGTGCTTTCCGACCGACCACACGAACCTCAGTTGCCCGCCTTGCGCCATCGTTTTCCCATCGCGATTCGACGCACTGCCGGACAGTTTCCCAGTCGCGTGGCCGACAATCTTTTCTGGGTCGGGCGATATGCGGAACGTTCCGAGTTTGCCACCCGAATGCTGCGTGGTGTAGTGGCGCGAGTCGGGGCCGAATCCGGCTTTGGAGCTCTGAATGAAGTTTCTCCGGTGTGGGATTTTCTGATTGCCAATGGACATCTGAAGGCACCGACCAGTCACGCCGAACCGACGGCCAAGGGTCTGGAGCCGTTGGAGGCCGTGTTGAAATCCGCCATTTTTGACGGGGAACAATCCGGATCACTGAGAGAACTCAACAGTCAGCTCTATCGACTCGGCCAGGTGTCGCGGGATTTCCTCTCCATGGACACCTGGCGCATCGTGGGTCGATTGGGCGAGCGATTGAAGGAGGGGCCAGTTCCGAATCGCCTCAACGACTGTCTGCCGGTGCTCGACCTGCTCGTCAATCTTCACGGAGCCCTCAGTGGATTGGCCCAGGAAAATTTCACCCGGACCCCCGCATGGGTATTTCTCGATCTCGGTCGCCGGCTGGAGCGGGCGAACTACACCGCCGGTCTCGGTCTGGCCCTGCTCCAAGCAACAGAAGGAGATCGACGATCATCGCTCGATGCCATGCTGGAGGTCTTTGACAGTTCCATCACCTATCGGCAACGTTACTATTTCGAGCCCCGTCTCCTGCCAGTGCTCGACACGATGCTCCTGGACCCATCCAATCCCCGATCTTTGGCATTTCAAGTGGAGAAACTGGATGTCCATCTGGCTTCCTTGCCGATCGAGTCCAAACATCCCTACTCCACCCCCAGTCGATCGGAAATCGCTAATGCCCTGATTCAACTGCGAACCACCGACCTCTCTGCTCGCGATGGCGAGGAAGAGCGGAGCCGTACAGAGGAGATCGAAGAAAAAATGAAAAGCCTTGTCGAGGGTCTCTCCGGAGTGGGCGAAGACCTGACTCGTCAGTATTTCTCACTGCTTCAACCGGAGCAATTTGCCACCGAAGCCAAGGCTGAATCCCGGATCTTGTTCCCATGACGCATCCATCTTTCTCCAACGAGACCGGGAAAGCCCCCGAGCTGGTGCGGTATCGGATCGATCACCTGACGGCTTACGATTACAGTCAAAACGTGTCCATCTCGCATCACGTGGCGAGACTACGCCCCATTTCGGGAAACGGACAGAAGCTCATCGATTTTCGCCTCACCAGCAATCCGGCCCCGACCCAATTGGAAAGCGATAGCGACTATTTTGGAAACGCGGTCGAACGCTTTTCCATCCAGGAGCCGCATGATCGGCTCGAGGTGGTGGCGTTCAGCGAAGTCGAAGTCTCGGCAGCGATTCCCATCGTGGAAGGAATCGGTCCGGCCTGGGAGCAAGTCAGGGCCAGCCTTGCAAAAGACCGAAGTCCTACGGGGCTGGCTGCCTATGAGTGTAGTTTCCCCTCGGACATGATCCCCGTGGGCCCAGAGTTTGCCGACTATGCAGCAGCGAGCTTTTCCGCAGAAAGGCCTGTGTTGGAGGCGGCCCTCGCGCTGACCTTGCAGATTCATGGGGATTTCAAATTCGATCCGACCGCCACGACAGTGGCCACGCCGGTGAGTGAAGTACTCGCCAAACGCCGGGGGGTGTGTCAGGATTTCGCCCATCTCCAGATTGCCTGTCTCAGATCGTTGGGGATTCCGGCTCGCTATGTCTCGGGCTACGTGAGGACCGATCCTCCTCCGGGACAAAAGCGGCTGGTCGGGGTGGATGCGACCCACGCGTGGGTTTCCGTCTACTGTCCGGGAATCGGTTGGGTGGAGTTCGATCCCACCAATAAACGAATCGCGGGAGACACCCATGTGAGAGTCGCCTACGGACGCGATTTTGGCGATGTCAGCCCCCTGCGCGGCACCGTGATCGGTGGTGGTTGGCAGCAGCTCTCCATCGCGGTGACGGTACAGCCGACGGACGAGCTCGAAGTTCCGGCCCCGGTTCCCAGTCAATCCCAGGTCATGAGCCAGTCTCAGGGAGGCGGCCAATCGCAGACTTCGATGTCGCAAAATCAGAACAGCTGAGGCAAAGTGAGGACCTCATGCAGTTGGCCACACTCCGCAACGACTACGGCGACGAATCGCTCTACTACTTTCACGATCGACATTTCATTGCGGTCGAGGATGTGGCCTCGGTATTCGGAGCCTTTTTTCCGAGCGATTTGCAGGAAGTTCTCGAGAGCGGTGAGTTGCCCGAAATGACCGCTTGGTGGAACGATCAAGCTGACGAACGTCTTCCCCGTCTGCCCGAGTTCTCTGTCTATCAAGATCACGCCAAGCTAGCTCCGCTCTATCGCCGTCCACGGAAGATCTGGGGGATTGGCCTGAACTACCGGGACCACGCGGCTGATCTCAACGAAACCGCGCCTTCGACCGAGCCGGCCAGCTTCATGAAGCCGGATACCGCGATCATCGGGAACGGTGACGCCATCCACTTGCCGGAAATGTCGGAGCGCGTCACCGGAGAAGCCGAACTCGGCATCATCATTGGAAAGGAATGCCGCGATGTTCCGCGCGAGGACTGGCTCTCGGTGGTGGCAGGATTTACCACCATCCTCGACATGACTGCCGAGGACATTTTGCGGCGCAATCCCCGAAACCTGACTCAGTCGAAAAGCTTCGACACTTTTTTCAGTTTCGGTCCTCTCTTCCTCACGCCTGACGAAATTCCCGATGGCGATCTCAACGCGCTCACCGTTCAAACCGTGCTGAATGGCGAGGTTCGGGTCGAGAACCAGATCGCCAACATGACCTTTCCACCGGATGAACTCGTCGCCTATCACAGTCGTATCATGACGCTGCTTCCCGGCGATATCATTTCCACCGGGACGCCCGGTGCCGTGGTCCTCGCCGATGGCGACACCCTCGAATGCCGCATTCAGGGCGCGCCGTTCCTGCCTCTGATGAATCCCGTTGTTGCTGCTACGCCGCGGAGTTCGGAAATGGAAGATCAAAGTTAGGCGTCACTACTTTGGTCTCCGTCACCCATCTCCCATCTTCTATTACCCAACTTCCAACCTCCCAACTTCGAAAAAACATGAATCTCGGACTCCAAGACAAATCTGTTCTCGTGATGGCTTCTTCCGGTGGCCTTGGCCGTGGAGTCGCCACGGAATTTGCCCGTGAAGGAGCAAAAGTGATGCTCTTTGCCCGTTCGGAAGACAAACTGAAAGCAACTGCCGAAGCGATTGGAGCCGAGACCGGAAATACCCCACTCTATACCGTCGGGGATATCACAAAGGCCGAGGACGTAGAGGGCGCGGTGGAGCGAACCGTTTCAGAATTCGGTGGTTTGTGGGCACTTTTCAACAACACGGGCGGACCTCCTGCGGGTCCATTCAGCCAGTTCTCTGATGCGGACTGGCAAAAGGCTTTCGAACTCACCATGCTCAGCTACGTGCGGACGGTCCGGGCTGCCCTGCCGCACTTGAAAAAGGAAGGGGGGCGCATTGTCAACAATAGCTCGGCATCGACCAAGCAGGCCATCGATGGATTACTGCTTTCGAACACCTTTCGCGCTGGTCTGGTGGGGCTCGGAAAAACCCTGGCTCGCGAGTTGGGGCCGGACAAGATCCTCGTCAACACGGTCGGCCCCGGTCGTATCGATACCGAGCGCGTGGCCCAACTCGATCAACTCTGGGCGGAGCAGAAAGGCATCACCTACACCGATCAACGGCATCAATCAGAATCTTCGATTCCTCTGGGTACTTACGGCGAGCCGGCTGACTTTGCGCGGATCGTGGTGTTTCTTTGCTCGGAAGCAAACGCTTACCTTACCGGTCAGAATCTCCTGATCGATGGCGGGATGGTCGGAGCCTATTGAGGAAAAGGACCGCGACGATCCTCGTCGCTTCACCTGTGCAACAGTGTGACGAAGGATCGTCGCGATCCTTTTTTGCCTTCAGTCGATCTTCACGACGACTCCCGTCCTAGCCGATTCCTCGGCCGCGAGACAGGCCCTGACGGCTTCCCGGCTTTCTTCGGGAGTGATGACTGTCGGCGCTTCGCCTTTCAACACACAGTCCGCGAAATACTCCAACTCGTCCCGCAGCGCGCCACGAACTTTGCCTCGCATCTCGGGCCAATAGGTCGTGTCGGGACAACGCGAGCCATCTTTGTCCACGATCATGAGGTTCGGGTGAGTGTCGTGAATCGAGACCGAGCCTTCGGTTCCGACGATCTCCAAGCGCTCATCGATCTGGAACGGGGTGGTATCGGGCAGACACCAGACGGATTCTAGGATGCAGCTCGCGCCGTTTTCCAGACGATACATCACCTGCCCGAGATCGGGATTGGCGTGCTCGCGGAATTGAACCGTCTGCGCGTAGGCTGTCACAGCCCGGGAACCGCTCATCCAGAACATCAGGTCGGTGTCATGAACGCAGTCGCCGATGATGGGTCCGATTTTGTCGAGCACGCTGGCGCCAACCCATGCGGGGAGATTTCGCCGGGAATACATGGAGATGACACGACCGATCCTTCCTTCCGCGATGGCTTCACGGGCAGCGGCGTAGCGCGGATTGAATCGGCAGATATGACCGACCATGAAGCTTCCTGTGGCGGCCTTGGCAGCGGCGACGATGGCGTCGCAATCTTCGACCGTCGAGGCCATGGGTTTTTCCAGGAAGACATGCTTGCCCGCTTCGAGCGCCGCGATGGTCGGTTCCGCATGTTGATCCCACATCGTGGTGATGCTGACGGCTTCAATCTCGGGATCGGTGAGCATCGCCCGATAATCGGTGTAGCGATTCTCCGCATTGATCCCGAAACGGTCGCCGACTTCATTGAGTCGCGACTCATTGCGAGTGCATCCGGCAACGAGTTCCACCTGGGGAATTCCCGAGAGCACTTCGCAGTGTTTCTCACCAAACCAACCCAATCCGATGACGCCAATTTTTACCTGTTTCATGCCGGTGAGTGTGGACCGGCATGCAGCAATCAGGCAAGCACGCGATGGCGCGAATATTCTCGATTAGGAAAACAGGTAGACAGGAGGATGAAAATCTTTTCTGGCGAAATCAGACCCCTGATTCCTGAATCCCAATTCCAGAATCCCGGCTTGCCGTCATCCGCTCAAGGTACTTCGCTAACATGTCGAACTCCAGATTCACCCGTTTTCCTGCGACTGCCGCTCCGAGATTGGTGACTTCGGCGGTATGGGGAATGATCCAGAGCGTGAAGCGATCCTCTGCCAATTCTGCCACAGTCAGTGAAATCCCATCGACACAGATCGATCCTTTGCGAATGACGTAGCGGGCAAATTCGGGCGGGAGAGCGATCTCGAGACGATGATCCTGACCCACCGCTTCCCATGCCA
>JAGROX010000039.1 GCA_020440025.1 Verrucomicrobiia bacterium | reverse complement strand
TCTTCCTGTTCATGTATGGCGGGCCGAGTCATATCGATACCTTTGACTACAAGCCATCCATGTATGGAATGGACGGTAAGACGATCGAGGTGAAGACCTTTGGTCGCGGCGGGAAGAAGAACGAGGGACGGATTGTGGAGCCAAAGTGGAAGTTCAAGCAATATGGGCAGTGCGGGAAATATGTGTCAGACCTTTTCCCCAACCTCGGCACTTGCGTGGACGACATCGCGTTTCTCCACTCGATGACCGCCGACTCGCCCATTCATGGGTCGGCCTTGTTGATGATGAATAGCGGCTCCGTCATCAGCGGGAAGCCTTCACTCGGTTCCTGGGTGAATTACGGACTCGGCAGCGTGAACGAGAACCTGCCCGGCTATGTGGTCATGCTCGACCAGAGTGGTGGTCCCATCTCCGGAGCGAAGAACTGGACCAGCGGATTCATGCCGGCCAGCTATCAGGGGACGGTTTTCCGATCCAAGGGCGATCCCATTCTAAATCTCAAGCACGTCAATGGCATGGAACGGTCGGAACAGCGACTGCTGATCGATTCGCTCAATCACCTCAACCAAGGCCATCTCGCCTCGCGATTCGACAACACCAACCTGTCGGCGCGCATTTCCAGCTACGAACTGGCCTACAAAATGCAGGCCACCGCGCCGGAGGCGATCGATATCGATTCCGAGAGTGAGGAAACCAAGAAGCTCTATGGAATCGACGAATCGCAAACCGAGGATTTTGGCCGCAAATGCCTCCTGGCTCGGCGACTCGTGGAACGCGGAGTGCGCTTCATTCAGATCTATTCCGGTGGTGCTCACAATGATGAGAACTGGGACGCGCACGGCGACTTGGAGAAAAATCACAACCTGCACGCCGGACAGACTGACAAACCCATTGCCGGCCTGATCAAGGACCTGAAACGTCGCGGCATGTTGGAGGATACTCTGATCGTCTGGGGAGGAGAGTTCGGTCGTCAGCCGACGGCCGAGTATGCCAAGGGCACCGGGCGCGATCACAACAGCTACGGCTTTACCATGTGGATGGCGGGAGGTGGCGTCAAAGGCGGCGTCAGTGTCGGCCAAACAGATGAACTCGGTGCCACCGCGGTCGAGGATCGTTTCCAAGTGAAAAATCTCCACGCCACCGTGCTACAGCTCATGGGACTGGACCCCAACGGGCTCAGCTTTTTCCACAGCGGACTCAATGAGAAACTGGTCGGTGTTCAGGAGGTGCAGCCGATTCATCAGGTCATTGCGTGACAAGCTTGACCCGATCGAGTTTTTTCAGGCAGGCTCGGCTGCAAGATGTTTCTCGACCTCGCCCTCCTTTCCGAACTCAACGGTTCACTGGCATTCATCTACTCGCGAGTTGATCCCGCGATCGTATTTGCCCTGGGTTTTGCGACCCTGGGCACCCAAGCCCTGCTCTGGGGAATCGCCCGAGATAGTGCCGATATCGAATGGTGGCGAGCCGCTTCCATCGCCGCCGTCATCACCGTGGTCTCCTTGATGGTTCTGAGACTCCTCGCGATCGAGGAATCCCTGGCCTTCGGTCCCATCGTCGCCGCCATTGTTGGATGTGCTTTCGCCACCTGGTTGGTGGGTGGTTTCGTCTACGATCTGGAAACCTGGCAGCGAGCCGTGCTTACCGTGACGTCCCCAGTGATCGGAACACTTTCGCTGGTGATCGGCGTGTGGCTCAGAAACGCCGTGATCGGCGGTCTGATGGCGAGCTGAAGAGGTGTGGCCTTCTCAGGGATTCATCTCCCGTCCCACCAACTCCCGGAAAGCATCCGCCAAGCGCTGGGCCATCGGTCCTGGAGACTGAGCCAATGCCTTGCCGTTGACGATTTCGATCGGCTGCACATCGCGAAGCGTCGAGGTGAGGAAGGCCTCATCCACCGATTCCAGATCCGCGAGCGGGGTGTCGATTTCGAGAGCTTCGATACCCAAATCGCGGCAAAGGTCGAGCACGACCCCGCGGGTCACGCCCGCCAGACAGCCGGCTGCCAGCGGAGGGGTGATCAATTGTCCGTCACGAACGATGAAAATGTTGGTTCCCGTGCCTTCGCAGAGGTTCCCGGCCAGATTGCCGAAAATGGCTTCGTCACCGCCGTGATTCTTGGCGTGGTAAAGAGCGACCACATTCTCGCCATAGCTCACGGTCTTGATGCCGGCCAAGGCTCCTCGCTCGTTTCGCGGGTAGGGCACGGTCACCACCTTGGCGGCGGCGGGAAAAGCGGGCACGGCAGAGGCGGCGATGAGGAGCGTCTGTCCTTCGTGGCCCCGCGCGGAGCCCAGCGGTCCCTGACCGCCGGTCACCGTGACCCGAATCCGGGCGTGATCGAGGTGATTCGCACTCAGAACCGCACGCATTGCTTCGAGCAACAAGTCAGCATCGGGAGTTTCCAATCCCATGCAATTGGCCGAGCGAGTCAGTCGCTGATGATGCCGGGTGTGCGCGAAAGGTTCGCCACCGTGAGAAACCAGAGTTTCAAAAACGCCATCGCCAGTGAGCAGACCATGATCAAAGGGAGAGATGGAGGCCGTGCTCGCATCAATGAGTTCACCATCGAGCCACACCATGTCGGCTCCGCCGCTGGCGTCGTGAACAGTGGAAGGATCGGTCTCAGGATTTGAAGTCGCGGTTTGCATTCTGGCAGGTTACGTGAAACGATCCGGCACGCTTTCAACCAACTTGGGAAAAGGCACTTGCCGGATTCGAAACGCGAGACGATGGCGCAACTTGGCAAGCAATGCCAACCGGAAATCTCGCCTCGCGCCGCTACTCCCGCCTTTTTTCATTCCCCATGCACTGGGCTCTCCTGACGTCCTTCCTTTTTGCGCTTTCTGCGGTCAGCGGACAGCGTACGGCCATTCGTTTGGGCGGGCTCTGGGGAAATTTCTGGAGATTGCTCGTGTCCGCGATCGTGCTGGGAGTGATCATCCTGATTTTTTTTCCCGAAACCCTCGCCTGGCCGACCTTTGCCTGGTTTTTCGTCAGTGGCCTGGTGGGATTTGGCATCGGAGACGTGGGCCTGTTTCTCGCCTACGAACGGATCGGCTCACGGCTCGCGGTGCTGCTGAACCTCTGCCTGGCTCCCCTTTTTGCCACCTCGATCGAATGGTTCTGGCTCGGAAACACCCTCGCTCCTCGCGAGATCGGAGCGGCCGCGGTCATTCTGGCGGGTGTGGTGGTGGCCTTGCGATCAGGGCGCGGACGAACCCGCTCGGTTGAACTTCAGGGGAAATACTCGATCGGGGTGATCTGTGCCATCGTTGCGGGATTCGGCCAAGGCACCGGTGCCGTCATCAGTCGCAAAGCAAACGAAGTCGAGCAAGCCATCGGTGTCGACATCAACGGAATCAGCGAAGCAGCCCAACGCGTCCTCGCGGGAGTCCTCGTTGCCGGCATCACCGCCTGGATCTGGCATCGCTGGCGACCGGCCCGACTCCCCGCCACCATCACGAGTGCCAATCGCAAGGCCACGACCTTTGCCTGGCTCGCTATGGCCGCCCTGACTGGGCCGGTGATTGGGGTCAGTTGCTTTCAACAAGCTCTGGATTCCATGGGCAGTGGTGGGCTCGTCCTGGCAGTCGTATCCCTGACCCCTATCATCCTCATGCCCATGGCATGGTGGGTCGAAAAAGACCGGCCAACCGTGCTTTCGGTATCGGGAGCCATCGTCGCCGTGACCGGAGTCGTGCTCCTCAACTGGTTCCGCGTTCCCTGAACTCGCGCCCCTTCTCATTGGCGCGATGAAAAAACTCCGCTAGTATTGCCCGCATTGGAAGAAACTCCACCAGCCTCCCCCACTCCCACTTCGAGCGCGAGTGGCCGCGAACTGCACACTCGATGGCTGCTGTGGGGTGTGCTCCTTGCCATCGCGACGCTCAGCCTGATCTATCTGGTGGCGGCACCGTCACCTTGGGCTGAGGGCCTAGATACCAGTCGCGCCGTCAAAGAATCGATTCGCACCCGGTCCTGGGTCATCATCGGCCTGTGGTATGGCGCGGCGATCAACTTAATTCTCTCTTCGGGGGCCTTGCTGGCGTGGAATTTCCGCCCAGCCACGGTGGAGCGAGTCGTTGACTACCAGGAGACGCCTTCGCCCACAAATTCCCGTTTTCTGACCTGGGGACGACGAATTCTGATCCTCGCCGCCATGCTCACTGCCGCGTGGGCGATGTTGCCGCGACTCGACCTCAGCCTCTGGGGTGATGAGGAAGCCACCACTCGTCGATTTCTCATTGGCCATGTCTATCGGCTCGATGACGGCACCTTCATCGCCAAGCATCCCAGCTGGAGCAAGGCCGTCTGGAATTTCGACAATGGACCGAACAGTCATTTGCTTTTCAATGTGCTGGCGCGGCTCAGCCACGGTCCCGCCGATGAATCGGGAAGTAATCCCGACGCCTTCTACTTCAGCGAACGGAAAATCCGGCTGCCATCGTTTTTGGCGACACTGTTGATGATTCCGACCGCCGCCTGGGTGGTATCCCTGCTGGGTTACCCACGAGGCGGACCATTGGTCAGCTTTCTGCTCGCCCTGCATCCGTGGGTGATCCGATTTGGCAGCGACGCCCGAGGCTACGCTCTTCAGATGTTGTTCGGATTGGCAGTGATCGCCTTCCTTCTCATGGCGCTGCGACACCGGGGAAAGGCGCGATGGTGGATTGCCTTCGGCGTTTCCCAGGCCCTCCTCCTCCTCTCGCATCTGAGCGGCATCTACCTGCTATTCCCGCTCAACCTGATCGCCCTCTGGCTGGCCTGGTGCCCCTATGCCAAAGGCCATGCCAATCCGCTCAAGGTCGCCAATGTCTGGCGCTATGCCGGAAGCACCCTGTTGGGAGCCATGATCTCCATCCAGATGCTGATGCCCGTCGCGTTGCAAGTGCCTGCCTTTTTTGATGGTGGACGCGTCGCCGGGAGCGTCGGTGTGGAATTACTTCAAGATTGGGTGGGTTTCTGGACCCTGGGAACCCCGTGGTATCCTTGGGAGCCAGGAAATCCCTTTTCGATAACCTGGCGTGACCTGCACGCAGAACAGCCCCTGATCACCACCTGGGCGGCGGCCCTTCTCGGCCTGTTTTTTGCGGCCGGCATCATCACCCTGGTCACCAAGGAAACGCGAAGGTGGTGGTTGATCCCCCTCCTGACTCCCGCCCTCCTGATGTTTGGCGATGCCGTCCGGATGGAAAACCTGCTCTATCCTTGGTATTCCGTTGGCTTCCTTCCCCTCGCCTTCATTGTTGTCGGAATCGGATTCGGAGCCGTGGCTCCCAGCGCCGGTAAATGTTTCGGCATTCTGGCAGCCGTCTTGCCAACGCTAGCCGGAGCCGTGGTCGTGGTCATCTTTGCCCTCGCCACCCAGCATCAACGACAAATCTACCGCCAGCACTCGGTCGAACCACTCGGCGAAGCCGTTCGCCTGACACGCGAGGTCGTGAATCCCTTTCATCCCCGAATCGATGAAACCCTCACGCTCGGCTATGTCCACGCAACCCGCCTCTATGATCCCGCGATGACGCTGGCAACAAACGATGAGGAGTTTTTCGAGGCCATTCGGCAAGCCGACCTCTTGAATCGTCCGCTCTGGATCAATGCCGCCAATCTCGGGCTGGGATCATCCCATTTTCCCAAGGGCACGGCCCTCATCGAAGATCGCGACGTCTTCGATGAACCCATTGTCCTCTATGGGCTTCAGTTGCCCTGCACCCGCTACGTGTTTCGCTATCGACCCGGTGGATTGGCGCGATATGAAGCGCGTCATCCGGAGCCTCAGTAGCGAGGATACGCGATTGCTCGCGTCTCGGGCTTGTCATTTGGCATCGTCTCCGCTATCCACTCGGGAAGGACGGCGAGAATCATCACCCACTGCGCCGCCGCATTGCTACGCATCATGGTTTCCATTCGCATTCGCGGACTCACCAAGCGCTTTGGCGAGACGATTGCCCTTCAGGGGCTGGATCTCGACATCAAGGCGGGTGAACTGTTCTTTCTTCTCGGCCCCAGTGGCTGCGGCAAGACCACGCTGCTGCGCGCCATCGCCGGATTTCATCTACCGGAAGAAGGCAGTATTCACTTCGACGATGACGACGTCACCCAAGTACCGCCTCATAAACGAAACACCGCGATGATGTTTCAGAGCTACGCGCTCTGGCCGCATCTGAACGTCTTTCGCAACGTCGCCTTCGGCCTCGAAGAGCAGAAAGTGCCCAAGCCCGAGATTCGCGAGCGGGTTCAGCAGGCGCTGGAGATGGTCAAAATGGGCGACTACGCGCAGCGAAAGATCAATCAGCTTTCCGGCGGCCAACAGCAGCGGGTCGCCCTCGCCCGTGCTCTCGTGGTGAGGCCTCGCTGCCTCATGCTCGATGAACCCCTTTCGAACCTCGACGCCAAACTGCGCATCGAGATGCGGACCGAGATTCGTCGCATCTGCAAGGAGTTCGGACTGACCGCCATCTACGTGACCCACGATCAGAAGGAAGCGCTCAGCATTGCCGATCGCATGGCCATTCTCGACGGCGGCAAGATCGCCCAGATCGGTCCGCCAGAGGAAGTCTATCGCCATCCTCACACCGCCACCGTGGCCAGTTTCATCGGCGAAACCAACTTCATTCCGGGGGCTGTCGAGTCTGCCAATATGGACGGGAGCTACCGCATTTCCTCGGCGATCGGCGAATTCACCGCCAGCCCCGGCAATCCGGAGTGGAAACCTCAAATTGGTCAGAAAACCCTGCTTTCCATCCGCCCCGAGTGCCTTTCACTTTCAGTGGAAAAATCATCGCAAAATGTTGTAGCAGGGAAACTTGCGGAATCTGTCTACCTTGGGGAAATCGCACATTACGCGCTGAAGACCGAATCCGACCCCAAAACGATTCATATCGCCGAATTGAACCCTCGCCGGGTGGTTCGGGAGGAGGGCACTCTGCTCTACGCGGCCGCCGACCCTCGCGACATTGTCATGGTTCCCGCCCCCTGAACTTAACCCTGTCAGGTCCGCGACCTAACCCTGTTGAATCACGAAATGCTGCCCCGTCTGATCACTGTCCTGAGCCTGTTGGCGGCCATTTTGGTGGCGCCTTTCCTGATGCGTCAGGACGGCGAGGCGGTCACGGACAACAAGGCGGAGCGACTCGTCATCATTTCTCCACACAACGAATCGATCCGATCGGAATTCGAGCGGGCCTTTGTGCGCCACATGCGGGAGTCGTTTGATCGATCGGTCTGGATCGATTGGCGACAGCCGGGCGGCACTTCGGAGATCGCCCGCTATCTGAAATCGGAATATGCCAACGCCTTCGCCAACCTTTGGATGGAGGAAACCGGAACCGCTTTCGATACCGAGGTCCGCTCCGCTTTCACCAACGGCAAAATCGATCCTCAGTCGGCACAACCCTCCGAGCAACTCTCGGCCCGGGCCATCGAGGCAAGGCGACGTTTTCTTGATTCCGAGGTCAGCTCCGGGATCGATCTTTTCTTTGGCGGCGGAGCCTACGATTTCAGCAAGCAGGCCGATGAAGGGGCGCTGGTGGCCACCGATGCAAGCGGCCAATACGGCCCGTTGGCTTTGCAGAAAGCGCACCCCGACTGGTTCACCGACGACGTGATGCCCGCCGAGGCCAGCGGCGAGCCTTTTCGCGATCCCGACTGGCGTTGGACAGGCACGGTGCTTTCGGCCTTCGGCATCGTTTACAATCGCGACAGTCTGAAACGACTCGGGATCGAGAAAACTCCGGATGCTTGGAAAGACTTGATCGATCCCCGCCTGTTCGGCGAACTCGCCCTGGCCGATCCGTCCAAATCCGGCTCGGTCACGAAGGCGATCGAGATGATTTTTCAGCAACAGATGCGTCTGGCTCTCGATTCCGGCTTGCCTGAAGAACAAGCCATTCGCGAGGGCTGGAACGAGGCCATGCGAATGATGCTCAAGATCAGTGCCAACAGTCGCTACTACACCGATCAAGCGTCGAAAATCCCTCACGACGTGGCACAGGGTGACGCCACTGCCGGGATGTGTATCGATTTCTACGGACGGACCTTCAATGAACTGCACCGACAGCCGGACGGGAGTTCCCGGGTGGTTTTCGTGATGCCGGTCGGCGGCACCTCCATCGGGGCCGATCCCATCGGATTGCTGCGTGGGGCACCCAATCCCGAACTGGCGCATCGATTTCTGGAATTCGTGCTATCTGCCGAAGGGCAAAAGATCTGGAACTATCGGGTCGGAGAACCGGGAGGCCCCACTCGCATCGCGCTAAGGCGACCTCCAATCCGACGCGACTTCTACACCGAAGCCAATCGCGTTCACATGTCAGACCCTGAGGTGAACCCTTATGAGATTTCCAAAGGGTTCACCTACGAGGCCAAGTGGACGGGATCGGTGTTCAACTCGCTCCGTTTCATCATCCGCTGCGCCTGCGTGGACACCCATCGCGAACAGCGCGACGCCTGGGAAGCCATTATCGAGGCCGGAATGCCGGCTGAAGCGCTCGCCGTTTTCGAGGACGTCTCCGCCATCGGTTATGACGACGCGCTCGGTCAGATCGCCACGACGCTCAAAGCCCGCGACAAGATCCAAGAAGTCGAACTGGCCCGCGAATTGGCCGGGGTTTTCCGATCGCAATATGCCAGGGCCGAAACGCTGGCCCGCCAAGCCGCTGAAAACTGAAACCCGCCTGCTGAAAACTTTTCTCTCGTGTCCCGTTCCATTCCCAAGCTCATCTTTGCTTTCACGGTGCTGTTCTTCGCCGTGTTTTTCCTGTATCCGATTTGGAATACGGTGCAGGAAGCCTTTTTTGATCCGGATGGCGAATTCACACTCTCGTTCGTTGGCGCGATTTTTCGAAACCCGATTTATCTGGAAGGACTGATCAACGCCTTCAAGATGGGGCTCTTCAGCACCATCGCCAGCCTCGTGATCGCCTTGCCACTGGCGCTGGTGGCCAATCGCTATCGGTTTCCGGGCAAGGATGTGCTGACGTCGCTATTACTGGTGCCGATGATCCTGCCGCCATTCGTCGGAGCCCTCGGCATCCGCCAGTTTCTGGGACAAACCGGTGTCCTGAATACCTTGTTGATCGATCTCGGGTTGATGAATCCGGCGACACCATTCGACTGGATGGGCGAGGGGCAACTCTTCGGGGTGGTCCTGATGAATGCCCTGCATCTTTACCCGATCGCCTACCTGAACATTTCCGCTGCGTTGGCGAATCTCGATCCGGCGATGGAAGAGGCGGCCGAGAACCTGGGCTGTCATGGACTGCGTCGCCTTTGGCGGGTGACGCTACCGCTGATCATGCCGGGGGTGTTTGCGGGTTCGACCATCATTTTCATCTGGTCGTTCACGGAACTGGGCGTGCCACTGATTTTTGACTATGGCCGGGTGACCTCGGTCCAGATCTTTGACGGCATCAAGGAACTGAGCGGTAACCCCCTGCCCTATGCGCTGGTGGTGGTGATGTTGGGCACCACGGTGGTGATTTACGCCATCAGCAAATGGCTATTCGGTCGTGAAAATTTCGCCAGTTCAGGCCGCGCCTCGACAGGGCGGACTCTGGAGCACGCAAAGCCCCTGACCGGCTGGCTGTTCACGGCGCTTTTCGCGGCCACCACGGCGATTGCGATCCTGCCGCACGTCGGCGTCATCCTTCTGTCGGTTGCAGGGGATTGGTACGGGACGCTCTTGCCCAGCGAATTCACTGCCCAGCATTATATTGATGCCCTCGGCCATCCGCTGACCGTGAATTCGATCGGAAATTCGCTGAAATATGCGTCGTTCTCGACCCTCTTCGATATCACGCTCGGCATTGCCATTGCCTACGTGGTGGTGCGGACGCGGTTGCCCGGACGCCATCTCCTCGATGCCCTCGCCATGCTCCCGCTGGCGGTTCCGGGGTTGGTGCTGGCTTTCGGTTATTTTGCGCTGGCGCAGGAGGGGCAGGCCTTCGATTTTCTGATTCTCGGAGAGGATCCCGTGATCATTCTGGTGATTGCCTATGCGGTACGCCGACTGCCCTACGTGGTGAGATCGGCGGCGGCCGGGTATCAGCAGACCAGTGTGAGTCTGGAGGAAGCCGCCCAAAATCTTGGCTGCACGCCGTGGCGGTCGCTGCAACGAGTGACTCTGCCGCTGATCACCGCCAACCTCATCGCGGGCGGTCTGCTGGCTTTCTCTTTTGCCATGCTCGAGGTGTCGGACTCCCTCATTCTCGCCGAGCAGGCTCAGCATTTCCCCATCACCAAGGCGATCTACGCGCTGATCTCCGCTCTGGGTAATGGCCACTACCTCGCATCAGCGCTCGGAGTCTGGGCAATGCTGTTCCTGGCGACCACCATCATCGGCGCTGGGCTGATCCTGGGACAAAAAATGGGCGCTCTTTTTCGGGTCTAGAGCGGCAGAACTCAGTGGAAGTCAGAGCCTGCGAAAATCGGGGTCTGAATATTTCTTCGCCCAATGAAACATTTTCGTTTGATAATTTCCATAATTTCAATAAAGTAAACCTACCCTTAACGCAAAGCCGAAATCATCGTGAGAAAACAAACAGACCTTCCTCGGATCAATGATCAAGCTTTCCGTGCTCTCTCCTTTCTTGGCTGCCGCCATGACGCTCTCTATTTCCTGCGTTCCTAGCCAGGCCGAAACCACTCCAAATCAAACTCCTGCCGCCTCGACATCGCGTTCGACGGTGCGGGCCGTTCCCATCAAAGACTATTGGGATGCCAATGCCTGGGATCACTCCGGTGGCTCCTTGTTCTGGCATGCCCTGAGCGATCAGCGGCGATCAACGCCCGTCGAAGCTGGTCGGAATACGCGTCGCCCCACGTCGGCGACAACTCCTGCACGGCAACACGGTGCCAAGGCAACGGAACCTCGTCGCCCTTAGTTCGCCGATCATTCTCTCGGTCTTCAATTTTTTCTGCAGACAGACCACCGAGAAACCAAGAATCGCCCATCGGGAGTTATCGCCCGAAATCCCGTGGTCCTCGGACCCGGGTCTGAAGCCGCCGGATCGCCCTCCGGCGGCTTTTCGGCGTTGTGAAGCCCCCTCCGCGCGCCAATGCTTCGCATTCGTTTGACATCGGGCCGAATCCCCCGATATTCCGCGCCCACGAGCCAAATCAAATTGCCGTAGGTCCTCCATTTTCTGACTTCGTCTGCGAATCCAGAAAACGGCTCATCGGAGGGAAACCCGGCTACCCCATCAGTATATGTCAATCAAACTCGCTCCGTTTGAAGTTCCGGATCGTCTCACCAAGGACGAAAAAACCGCCACCGAAACCTACGCCAAGTTCACGGCGGAACCTTTCGAAGCCGGATTCGGTCACACCGTTGGTAACAGCCTTCGCCGCGTTCTCCTTTCCTCTTTGGAAGGTGCGTCGATCACTTCCGTTCGCATCGCTGGTGCTCAGCACGAATTCACCTCCCTCCCGGGCGTGGTGGAAGATGTCACCGACATCGTGCTCAACCTGAAGCAGATCCGCTTCAAGCACTTCGACAATCGCGAGCCTGCTACGCTTTCCATCAATGTCGACAAGGCCGGTCCTGTCACCGCTGGCGACATCGAGGAGATCTCTCAGTATGAGATCGTCAACAAGGACCTGCACATCTGCACCTTGGACAAGAAGACCAAGTTCAACCTTGAGATGGAAGTTCGCGTCGGTCGTGGTTTCAACACCGGCGAGGAGAACAAGCACCCTGACATGCCGATCGGCGTGATCCCGATTGACTCCATTTTCTCCCCAGTTCGCCGCGTCAAATATGCGGTCGAGAACACCCGTGTCGGTCAGCGCACCGACTATGACAAGCTCATCATCGAAGTCTGGACCGACGGACGCCTTGAGCCGCATGACGCCCTTCTGCAGGCTTCGGCGATTCTGCGCCATCACCTCGATGTTTTCGTCAACTACGACGACAACCAGATCGAGATCGAATCCGCTCCGGAAGCTCAGAGCGAAGAAAACGCCGAACTCAAGAAGCTCCTCAACATGAGCGTCAACGAGATCGAGCTTTCCGTTCGTGCCGCCAATTGCCTCAACAACGCCAACATTACGAGCGTGGGTCAGCTGGCCATGAAATCCGAGGCAGAAATGCTCAAATATCGGAACTTCGGCAAGAAGTCGCTCAACGAGATCAAGGACAAGCTCTCCGAGCTCGGTCTTTCCCTCGGAATGCAGTTGGATCCGGCTCTTCTGGAGCAGACCTACGGTGGCCCGCTTCTCGGCGGCGACAAATCCTCCGAAGGTCCTGGCCTGGCTTCGCTCATCGCCCAAAACCTCGACGACTGATCCGATCCCTCGGTTCTTCCCAATTAACTCAACGTTTTTCCACTGACGACTCATGAGACATCGACGCAAGACCGTCAAACTCCAGCGTAAAACCGCTCATCGTGAATCGATGATGCGCAATCTTGCGTGCAGCCTGATCGAACATCGGCGCATCAAGACCACGTTGGCAAAAGCGAAAGCCCTGCGCCCCTTCGCGGAGCGCCTAGTTACCCTCGGTAAGCGGGGAAGCGACAGCCTCCACGCCCGCCGCCACGCCATCTCTATCCTTGGTAGCAACGAACTGGCTCAGCGCAGCGTGAAAGCCCTCATCGACGAGATCGCTCCCGCGCACGCCGATCGCCAGGGTGGCTATTGCCGCATCACCAAACTCGGCCAACGCCGCTCGGACTCCGCTCCGATGGCTTTCATCGAGTGGGTCGACGCCTACGTCCCGGCCAATGCCGCGGCTGAGGAAGAAGCCGAAGAAGCAACTGCTTCCTGACGCGGAACGTTCGCTGATTGATCAAGCGACGAACCCCTTCGAAAACGTCACCTCGGAAACGGGGTGGCGTTTTTTCGTTTCTTGCCGTGAAGCGCAAGCATCCTTGCTCGCGCTCCGTTTCCTTACTTCCCGATGCAGAAAGTGCTGAAAATCTCGCCGAGGATCTCCTCGACGTCGGTCTTGCCTATCACCTCCCCGATGGCATCAAGCGCGGAACGAAGCTCAAGAGCGGTGAACTCTGGCGATTCCCCTTCGGTCAGGCGTTGACCGGCTATCGTCAAATCTTCCGCCGCCCGACTCAGGCAACGTTTGTGGCGGGCATTGATCGCAACCAGATCGGCTCCCCAATTGGCTCCGGGGCCAGCGAGTGTTTGTAAAATGGTATCGGACAAGGCATCGAGTCCCTGTTTTTCGGTGCAGGAAATGCGAACGCCATCCTCATCTCCCGACCAGTCGGTATGTTCACCACGGTCGATCTTGTTCAGGAGTCGAAGATGATGGGTGCCGGACGGAACCGATAGCGAGCCTTCAAATTGAGCGGTTTCCGCTTTGGGCAGGCTCGCATCGACGACTTCGAGAACCAATTCGGCATTGGCAATCTGAGTCTGCGTCCGGGAGATGCCCTCGCGCTCGATCAGATCGTCGCTCTCTCGAACGCCCGCCGTATCGATCAACCTCAGCGGAATGCCGCTCAAATTGATCACTTCTTCAATGGTGTCGCGAGTGGTGCCGGCGGTCTCACTGACGATGGCGCGATCAAAGCCGAGCAGGACATTCAACAAGCTCGATTTGCCGACATTGGGAGCGCCGCAGATCACCGTCCGAACTCCTTCGCGAAGAATGCGCCCCTGATCAGCGGTGGCCAGAAGTCCGTTCACCGAGCTTTTCACGGCGTCGATCCTCGCCATCAGGGCCGCGCCGGTTTCAGGATCAATATCTTCCTCGGGAAAGTCGATGTAGGCCTCCACATGGGCCACGATGCCAATGAGATCCTGGCGTAGGTCGAGTAGCGCGTGACCAAGTCGACCGGACAGTTGTTCATGTGCCGCCTTCAGCGCGAGATCGGTCTGGGCGGAGATCAGGTCCATGACCGCCTCCGCTTGGGTGAGATCCATCTTCCCATTGAGGAAAGCACGTTGAGAAAACTCTCCCGCTTCCGCGGATCGCGCCCCAGCCTCAAGAACCCGCTCCAAGACCCGCTGAGTGACCAATCGACCTCCGTGGCACGAGATCTCGATGGTGTCCTCTCCGGTGTAGCTATGAGGTGCCTTGAACCAGGTGAGCAGAACTTCGTCGATCACTTGGCCATCTGCCCCTCGAATGGATCCGAAGAACTGCCGGCGTGGCGTTTCGATGATCCGAGAAAAGATCGCCGTCGCAATTTGCCGGACGTTCGCGCCCGATAGGCGAATCAGAGAAATGGCCCCCTGCCCTGAAGGAGTGGCGATGGCGGCAATGGCGTCGTCCATGATGCTTCACTCAACCAGTTCCATGCCCTTCAAGAGGAAAGAATGAACACTCAAGCCAGAGCCAGCACCTCTTTCAAGGTCGCGATGCAGCGTCGGTTCTGGTCCATCGTACCGACAGAAATCCGCACCCAGTCGGGCAGTTTGTAGCTGCGCATCGCTCGGATGATGACGCCACGGTTGAGCATCTCTTTGAAGACGCGGTCACCGTCTCCGACTTTCACGAGGACGAAGTTGGCGTGACTGGGCACGAACTCGAGGCCCATTTCAGCGAAACTCTCCTGAAGGAAAGCGCGACCTTCGCGATTCACGTCGCGCGTTTTTTCCTGATGCTCGTCATCGAGCAATCCGGCGAGAGCTCCCGCTTGGGCGATCCCATTGGCATTGAAAGGCTGGCGACATTTCTGGATGACGTCGGCAAGATGCGCCGGGGCCAATCCATAGCCGATACGCAGACTGGCGAGCCCCTGAATCTTGGAAAAAGTCCGCATGATCACCACGTTGCGTCCCTCTCGAACGTATTTCACGGTGTCCGGGGGCGTGTCGAGGAATTCGTAGTAGGCCTCATCAAACACCACGATGACGTGATCCGGCACTCGCGCCATGAAACGATCGATCTCCTCCTGACCCACCAGCGTCCCCGTGGGATTGTTGGGATTGGCGATGAAAATCTCCTTGGTCTCGGGCGTGATAGCATCGGCCATGGCATCGAGATCGTGAACGAAGCCGGGATCCGGCACTTCGATCGTATCGGCGCCGAACAGGGTTGCCATGAGTTTGTAGACGACAAAGGCATGCTCGGCGGCGATGACGTTATCACCGGGATTGAGAAAGCCGTGGCCGATCAGTTCGATGATCTCGTTCGATCCATTGCCCAGAATCACGTTCTGCCGTTCCAGACCGAACTTTTCGGCGATGGCCGTGCGCAGTTTATAGCCCCCACCATCAGGATAGATGTGTGCCTGTTCACAGGCCGCTTTCATGGCCTCGACCGCCTTGGGCGATGGTCCGAGGGGATTCTCATTCGAAGCGACCTTGATGATATCCTCGGGTTTGAGGCCAAGTTCTCGAGCGGTTTCTTCGATGGGTTTCCCGGGATCGTAAGAGACCAGGCTCTCGAGCCAGGAGTGCGCTTGTTGCCAGATGTCGGTGGGCATGCGGGGACTGTGCGTCTGGATGGCGGAAAGTCAAAGCGCCCGAGCCATCGCCCCAGAAATTTGGAGTCGATGAACCGAACGGCGCTGATTTCGTTTTCGAAGCCCGAGAGATCGAACTTCCTTGAATCTCCTCCCGGCCTGCCTCACCTTTCCGACCTTTCCTATGAGCCAGCCCAGCACCAATCGCATCGATCAGAAATTCGCCGATCTCAAATCGGACGGGAAAGCTGCCTTCATCGCCTATGTCTGCGCGGGCGACCCCGACATGCCGCGTTCGCTGGAAATCCTTCGCGCTCTGGAAACAGCGGGAGCCGACGTGATTGAGTTGGGCGTCCCTTTTTCCGACCCCATGGCGGACGGCATCGTCAACCAGATGGCTGCTCATCGGGCGCTGGAAGCGGGCGCATCCCTCCCCAAAGTGCTCGACCTGATTCGCGAGTTCCGAAAGGAATCACAACTGCCCCTGGTGCTCTTCACTTATCTGAATCCCGTCTACACCTACGGTTTTGAGCGGTTCCATCACGAGGCGGCCGCCGCAGGTGCCGATGGAGTGCTGCTACTGGACCTTCCGCCTGACGAATCTCCGAAGAACGCGGAACTGCACGAACTTCCCGACCTGAGGCACATTCGCCTGATTGCGCCGACGACTCCCAAGGACAGAATCCCGCTGCTCGCAAAAGCCAGCGAGGGATTCATCTACTACGTGTCGCGCGCCGGCGTCACGGGCGCTCAGAGTTCTCTCGCCGTCGGCATCGCTGAGAATGTGGCCGCCATCAAGGCGCACACCGATCTGCCCATCGCCGTGGGCTTTGGCATTTCCACCCCCGAACAGGCGGCAGAGGTCGCACGGGCCGCCGACGGCGTGGTTGTTGGCAGCGCCATTGTTCGGCAGGTTGAAGAAAATGCCGATGCCGACGATATTGCCGAACGGGTCGGAAATTTCGTGAAACCTTTGGTGGACGCCACCAAGTCTGCCTGAGAAGTTTCTCCTTTCCTGCCAATCCCTTCTTTGCGGAGACAAGATTCCGAAAATTTTGGATGTCTTCCGTGTATTCCGTGCTTTCCGTGTTCTAGTAGCAACACCAATCGATGACCTTGAAATTTACCAAAATGAACGGTGCCGGGAACGACTTTGTCGTGCTCGATAATCGCGACGGATCTCTCGAACTCACCAAGGAGCAGATCGCCAAAATCTGCGACCGCAAAAACGGGGTCGGAGCCGATGGCCTCCTGGTGGTCGAGAAGCCAGAGGAGCGCACCAATTTTCGGATGCGCTACTACAATGCCGACGGTGGCGAGGCAGAGATGTGCGGCAATGGGGCGCGTTGCTTTGCGCGCTTCGCCAATTCTCTGCTGGAGAAGAAGCTCGACAAGATGACTTTTGAAACCATCGCCGGAATCATCAGTGCCGAATTCGACGGAGAGAATGTTCGCGTCGGATTGAGTGAACCTTTTGATCTGGAACTCGACAACGATCTCGCGGTCGATGGTGAACTGCTCGCGATCAGCGCAGTGAATACCGGTGTGCCGCATGCCGTGGTGTTTGAGGAAGAACTCGACGACGTTGATGTTCTCCGTGTCGGTGCCGCCATTCGTCATCATAAATACTTCGAACCGAAAGGAACGAACGCCAATTTCGTTAAAATCCTGGCTCCCGATCACATCGCCATCCGCACCTACGAGCGCGGAGTGGAAGGCGAGACCCTCGCCTGTGGAACCGGCGTCGCGGCCTGTGCCATCGTTCACTTTGAACTGAACGACGGCGATCGCCCGATCAAAGTCGATGTTCGCGGCGGTAAAACGCTCGAGGTGAATTTCCGAAAGACTCGTGATGGCGACTTCAAGGATGTGACTCTTCTCGGCCCAGCTGAGGTAGAATTCGAAGGCACCTTTGACCTTTGATTAGAGTCCTTCATCCAATCTCAAGTTCCTTTCCCTCAATCTTTTTTCGCAACCGACACCACTCATGTTTGCAGGCGTCCATACCGCACTGGTGACCCCGTTCAACGGGCATGGCCATAGCATCGATACCGACGCCTACTGCGCGTTGATCGATTTCCAATTCGAGAACGGAATCTCCGGAGTGGTTCCCGTCGGCACCACTGGGGAGTCCCCCACCCTCAGTCACGAGGAGCACATTCGTGTCATTGAGCTGGCCGTCCAACACACCAACAAACGTGGTCTCGTCATCGCGGGAACCGGATCCAACTCGACGGACGAAGCGATCACCCTCACCCAGTCTGCCGAGAAGGCCGGGGCCGATGCTGCGCTTCTGGTGGCGCCGTATTACAATAAGCCGTCTGCGGAAGGACTCTTTCAGCACTTTAAGTTGATAGCCGATGCCACCGAGCTTCCCTTGATGCTCTACTCGATTCCCGGTCGTTGCGGGATTGAAATCGGCATCGAGACGGTCGCCCGGCTCGCAGAAGCCTGTCCCAATATTCGTGCCATCAAAGAGGCGGGAGGCAGTGCCGAGCGAGTCAGTCAGTTGCGAGCAGCGCTCTCCGATGACTTCGAGATTTTGTCCGGCGATGATTCACTCACCATTCCCTTCATGTCATTGGGCGCCTGTGGTGTCGTGAGCGTGGCCTCCAATCTGATTCCGGCACCTCTGGTAGAGATGGTGAAAGCGATGTCCGAGCAACGCCTCGCCGATGCTTTGGCCCTTCACCGTCGCTATTACCCGCTGTTTTCCGGCTTTTTGAAATTGGACACCAATCCGGTTCCTATCAAGACCGCCATGCACCTCGCCGGTCGATGTGCCCCTGACCTACGCCTACCCATGGTTCCCATGGCCGAAGGTGGAGTGGCCGAGCTTCGCGACATCATGCAATCGCTCGGTCTTGTCTGAGGGTCGGAATTTTCACCTGAATCGGTTTCCCCAACAAGGGTCTTCTCGCCATGCTTAAACTACTCGTCACCGGCAATCGCGGACGCATGGGTCAAACGGTGACCGCTTGCGCCAATGAAGATCCCGCCGTCTCCGTGGGTGCCGGCATTGATGTCGGCGATTCGCTCATTGATGCCCTCGTCCAGTGTGACGCCGTGATCGATTTCACGCTCCCCTCCTTCACCGACGCCCTCGTCGCGGCGTGTGTGGAGCATCGCAAGACCCTGGTGATGGGAACCACGGGGCATACCGATGCCCAGTTGGACGCGATTCGCAAAGCCTCGGAAACGATTCCCGTGGTTCATGCACCGAACTTTTCTGTCGGTGTGAATACCCTCTTTTGGCTCACCCGCAAGGCGACTGAAATTCTAGGAGAGGATTTTGATCTTGAGGTGGTTGAAATGCATCACCGTCACAAAAAGGATGCCCCCAGCGGCACCGCACGGCGTCTCGCAGAGATTCTCGCCGAGGTCTCTGGGGTTTCCTACGACACCGATACCCGTCACGGGCGTTTTGGTGATGTCGGCGCGCGCACCGACAAAGAGATCGGGGTTCACGCCATCCGTGGTGGCGATGTGGTCGGCGATCACACCGTGATCTATGCGGGCGACGGAGAACGCGTGGAACTGACCCACAAAGCCAGCAGCCGCAACACCTTCGCCAACGGAGCCATCCGCGCCGCCAAATGGGTGTCAGAACAGGGCAAAACGAGCGGCCTTTTCGACATGGAAGACGTGCTCGGTCTGCGCTGAGCCCAACCACGGAAGGCAGACCGCTGAAAACGGACCTCTTCTCAGCTGGGATTTCCCTCGGTTCCAACGTCGGCGATCGTCTCTCGAATCTGAAGGCCGCGCGTGATCGACTTTTCACCCTGCATCAGGGAGAGCCCGAGACTTTTCTGGTTTCACCGATTTATGAGACAGCTCCCGTGGGATGCGCTCCCGGGACGCCTGCCTTTCTCAATGCCGTCGTTGGGATGGAATCATCTCTCGATCCCCTGGCACTGCTGGATGCCACCCAAACCATCGAACGGGATCTCGGTAGACCTGACGACCGGGCAAAGAACGCACCGCGCACCATCGATGTGGATCTACTCTATCTCGGAGAGGCGAAATTCACGAATGATCGTCTAGAAATCCCCCATCCCAGACTGCTGCTGCGGCGGTTCGTGCTCATGCCTCTGGTCGATATTTTAGAGAATCAAGTCATCCCCGGGCTTGGGATCAGCGCTACAGAAGCGATGACGAAGTTGGATTCGGATGAACCAGTACCTCCACGATTCCTTGATTCATGGTAGTCGTTGGGAAGATATCATAGCTAAAGCCCGTCCGATCTGTGTTTTTTCAAAAACGCATGGAGAAGAGCCGCCGAAGGTTTGAGGAATGCCCGCGCATTGACAATCCGGCGCAGCGCCCGAAACTCAGACTCTCTCCATGGCCACCCCAACTTTGTCTCCTTTCGACCGAATCTCCCAAGCCCGAGCCGAGGGGCGCAAGCTGTTGGCACTGACTGCCTATGACTATCCCACCGCTCGATTAGTGGATGAAGCCGGAGTCGATCTAATTCTGGTCGGCGATTCGCTGGGGATGGTCTTTGCCGGGCTCCCTGACACGACCGGCGTCACTCTGGATCACATCCTTTACCACACCGAAGTGGTCGCGCGCGGCGTCAACACGGCCCTATTGGTTGCTGATTTTCCGATTGGGTCCTACGAAGTGCCAGAGCAGGCAGTCGCCAATGGCAAACGCCTCATCGGGGCGGGAGCTCATGCGGTCAAGCTGGAGGGCGGCCTCGGCCAATTGGGAAAACTGGAAGCGCTTCGTGATGCGGGAATTCCCACCGTGGGCCACATTGGGATGTTGCCCCAACGGGTTCGCGAAGAAGGCGGCTACAAGAAAAAGGGGAAGACCTCTTCGGAAGCCGATATTCTGGTCGAATCCGCCATCTCCCTTCAACGCACCGGCGTCATCGCCATCGTATTGGAAAGTATTGTGCCCGATGTCGCCCGACGCATCACTGAAGCCATCACCATTCCTACCATCGGAATCGGTGCCGGCAATGATTGCTCGGGACAGATCCGCGTCATCCACGATGTAATCGGATCTTTCCCCTGGTTCGTGCCGCCCTTTGCCAGACCTCATGCCGATGTCGCCGGGGAAACCCTCCGGGCCGTCGCTGAATTTCGGAATGAGGTAAATCAGGGAGCCGACTGAGACATTCGTCGGTTCAGGCAGCTTTGAAGGGATCGCCCTTCTCCGGTGGAGCCTCGATATTCACCCAAGTGTGGACATGGGGAGCTCCCCTGAAATGCCACACCATGTTCGGCCCTTCCACCTGCCAGACGTCCCACACCTTGTCGTTGCCGATGTCGCCCTTTTTGTAAAAAGCGAGGTGCAGATCATTGAACTGAGGCTCGACATACTTCATCGACTCCTCCCGGTCTTCTTTCCGGAAGGGTGACAGCAAATCTGCGAGCACTTTGCGCACGTGATCCTGCTGGTCCTTGGACAGATCACCAACCCGAATCCCGTCGAGTCCCTCGGTCTTCCCAGTCAACTCCACCGTTTTTCGCCCCCGTTCTTCGCGACCTTCTTCCGCCATCGCGATCTCGCGCTGTTTTCCATCGAGCATTTCGAACACCTCATTCGCTCGCTTCGCTTGAAACCAGTAGGCATTTCCTTCATGGGTTGGCCCCTCGTTGAAGCTCCCTGCGGCATGCCCATAAAAGATCGGTCCGCCAAAGGCCGCACCAGCCACCGAGTTCCCATCGCAGCGCCGGGTGCAGTGTCGACCGGTGAAAACAAACTCGAACTGCGGCGTTCCCGGCGC
>JAGROX010000266.1:16577-17704 GCA_020440025.1 Verrucomicrobiia bacterium | reverse complement strand
CCGTGGTGCAGGTCAGCGATACCGGGATGAAGGTGCTTTCAGAAAATGCCATGGGCGAGCAGATTGCCGCTGCACCGGTTCTGGTCCGGGATCGATTGCTCCTTCGCGGGGTGAATCACTTGTTCTGTCTCGGAGAACCAAAAGAGGAAAGGCAGTAGCCGGGATTCCGTATCAGGCGGTCATTGACCGCATCGCATGCATTCGTCATTTTCGCGAATCATTCCGATGCGCACCAAGATGAACCGAACCTTGCCCACGCTGCTCGCCAGTTCCGCCCTGTTTCTTTCGAGTCTCGCGATCACGAACGCAGCTGAACCCACTTTCGATTGGGTCGCGGCGGGAGGTGGAGTCAAGAGTGACAAGACCCGGGCGGTGACCTTTGCTCCCGATGGCGGGGTGTTTCTGGCCGGGGAGACGAATGGCGACGGCTCCTTCGGAGATCTGAAGCGGGACGGCCTGGGAGAGACGGACTTCTTTCTCGCTCGAGTTTCGAAGGAGGGAAAATTCCTATGGGTTCGCAGTCTTGGTGGCAGCCTGATCGATCGCGGCTACGGGGTCGTTTCGGATGCGGCAGGCAATGCCTACGTGACGGGGCATTTTCAGAGCACCGACGCTCAGGTAGATGGGCAGACGTTGCCAAATCGTGGTGACTACGATGTCTTTGTCGCCAAGTATTCGCCCGATGGTGCTCTCCTCTGGATCCGGACGGCAGGTGGTGTCGGCTATGACTATGGCCACGGCATCGCCATCGACCCCCAGGGGGACATCGTCGTCAGTGGTTCGGTGGCAGGGGAAGCGACTTTCGGAGATATTGTCACGAAATCCGAGGGGAAGGGGCGCGCCATTTTCTGCGCCAAATACAGCCCGGCTGGCGATCTGATCTGGGTGAAAGCCTCGACCGGCAACTTTTCAGGAAGCGGTCATGGCATTGGCGTGGATGCTTCGGGGAATCTGTATCTAGGTGGCAGTGGAAGCGGAAGCGGGAGTTTTGGGAATCTACCCCTGGAGTCGAAAACGGGAGCGGCACTCGTTTTGAAACTGAGTTCTTCCGGAGATGCCATCTGGGCGAACTTGACCCCGGGAATGCCGAGCGCGGGATTTCACGAAATCACCGTCGATGCCGCCGG
>JAGROX010000266.1:10477-16445 GCA_020440025.1 Verrucomicrobiia bacterium | reverse complement strand
CCGCCACCGACTACTGCCTCGGTGTGGCGACCGATGGAACGGGACGGGTTTTTGTGACCGGTGAGTCTTCGCTGGAGGCCAGTTTCGCCGGGAAGACACTGACCAGTCGGGGTGCCACCGACATCTACGTGGCCGCTCTCGATGAAAGAGGCGGGTTGGAATGGTGTGTGACCAGCGGGGGTGAGAAAGGTGACAACGCCTACACCATGGCGTGGCATCCGGATGGAAGACTGGTGATCGGCGGCGGGTGCACTGCGCCGGCGACTTTTGATGCGACGACCATGACCTCACCCGGGGGCGCTGAAGCCTACGGCGCGATTCTCAAGATCAAGTGATGCATCCTCTGGATTACGCCGCCATCGGGGCCTATCTCGTCGTCACAGTCAGCCTGGGCATTGCCTTTGGTCGACATCAGTCACGGCGCGAGTTCTTTGCCGCCAGCGGGACCATGGGCTGGATGACGGTGGGGCTCAGCGTCATGGCGACGCTTTTTTCCTCGAACAGCTTCGTGTTTTTTCCTTCGGCGGCCTACGAGGGATCGCTGCGAATGGGAATGTCGCTGGTGGCATTCAGCCTGATGACGCCGGTGATCGTGTTCATCTTCATTCCCGTATTCACTCGCCTGAAATGTGAGACCGCCTACGAGTATCTGGAGCGGCGATACCATGTCTCGGTTCGCTGCCTGGCGAGCGGCCTGTTTGTGTTGCTCCGAATCGGCTGGATGGCATCGGCTACTTTTGCTGCCGCCTTGGTCGTGGCCAAAGTTGCCGACGTACCTCAGACGGCGGTCATCATTACCCTGGGTATCGTGGCGATCCTCTACACCATGCTCGGCGGATTGCGGGCGGTGATGTGGACCGACGTGGTTCAGTTCTTTGTGTTCACGACGGTCGTGATCCTCGCTCTGGGACTGGTGATTGCCAAAAGCGGTCTCGGGCCGGTCGAGTTGTTTGGCGACTATGTTTCGGCGCACAAAAATGTCTTCTTCGATTTTGAACCCTCATTGACGCTCGCCTATGGCAGTTGGGCCTTGCTATTGGGTAGTTTTCTCGAAGGGGTTTCTGCCTTTGGCGCGGATCAGGTCGCGGTCCAGCGCTATCTGTCGGCGAAGTCGGAGCGCACCGCTCAGATCGGGTCGTGGCTGAATCTGGCGGGCATGTGGATCGTGATGCCCGGTCTGCTCCTGATTGGCGCGGGGCTGTCGGTCTATTATTTGCGTCAGGGAGAGATCATGAAACCCGACGAAGCCTTGCCGACCTTTGCCCGGTTCCACTTCCCACCCGGAATGACCGGACTTTTCCTGGCGGCTCTGCTGGCGGCGATCATGTCGAGCATCGACTCGGGCATTCACTCGGTCACGACAGCCCTGGTGGTCGATTTCAGGGATCGACTTTTGCCGGCTTGGAGGCCGGAAAGGGATGCCGATGATGTCCGCTTCATCCGAACCTTGGTCATCTTCATCGGTATCATTTCAGTCGGCCTGGCCTGTTTTGTCGGTCCACTCGGCAATGTTTTTGCCATCGCCAAGAAACTGACGGCGGCCTTTGGCGGCCCACTGCTGGCGGTGTTCGTGTTGGCCCTGTTCTTTCAGCGATCCACCGTGATCGGCGTGTTTTCCGGAGCCCTGTCAGGAGCCGGAATCACCCTGTGGTTATCGTTGGTTCGCACGGATTGGTTTGCACTCTGGTTCTGGCCCATCGGATTCGGGTCCGCCCTCGTGATCGCCATGGCGATTAGTCTTCTGACGCAGAAGCGGAGCCGGTCGACATTGACCTGGGCAGGGATCATGCGCCAGAATTCCGACACGCCTTCTTCCTCATGAAATTTCACGAAATGACCTCCGGTGCGATTGGTGCCATCGATCGAAAACAGACCGTTGTCCTGTTTCCCATCGCGGCCGTGGAACAACACGGGCCTCATCTGCCGACCGGAACCGACCTCATCATTTGCGGGGCCGTGGCGGAAGCCGTCGAGGCAAGGAATCCGGAAAAGGTTCTGATGCTTCCGGTGAACTGGCTCGGCGCCAGTGCGCATCACCTGAGATTCGGTGCCACCATGACGGCGGAGATGGACACCTATATCGCCACGCTTTGCGAAATGGCAAGAGCGCCGCTCGAGGATGGATTCCAGAGAATCTTGTTTCTCAACGGCCACGGCGGCAACATCGACCCGATGAAGATCGCATTGCGTGAACTCCAGCTCGAGTTTCCCGAAGCCATCCTCTCAGGGGCATCCTATTGGTCCATCGCCGAAGCGGTGATCGCCAATGGTTTGGAAGGAGAAGACAAAGGCGTTGGCCATGCCTGCGAATTTGAGACGTCAATGATTCAACATTTGCGGCCCGAGTTGGTCGATGAACCCCATCGCGCCCATGCCGGTCCCTGGTTGCCGGATGGTGTGGAGGGTTTGTTCATCAGTCGCGACATGAAGCAGCGCACTCAAGCAGGCTGCACCGGGCGTCCCGATCTGGCGACGCCGGAAAAAGGCGCTTCGATGTTTGTCGGAATCGTTGAGCGAGTCGGCATCGCGGTAGAGGCGATTCTGGCGGAGCCGTTGCCTGATTGACCGGACTGAACAGGGTTCGTTCGCCGACCCAACAGGGTCAAGTTTGAAGGCGATTTCTCCGATTTCGAAAATAATGGCAATTGATGCGGAATGGATTCGTAAGATAGGGATTGCCGCGGGAGATTGTTGTCGACGGGCGGGCAAAAACCGGGTCAGGTAGGGGAATGCCTATCGAACATCATTCCCTTGCCGTCGAGTTTCCCGATCACGTGGACACCATTCATCGTATGAAGATGGAGAACGCCCATTTTCAAAAGTTGATGGAGAAGTATGAGGAGATCGACAAGGAAATCGTCCGCATGGAAGAGGGAATCGAGAATCCCGAAGACGCGGTGCTGACCGAGGAAAAGAAAAAGCGCCTCGAGGTCAAGGACGAGATCTACGCGATGCTGATCTCGGAGAATGCTTAAGCCTTGATGCCGAGGAAGCTCACTTCATGAGCCAGTCGATCGCCGCTTCTGGTAGAGCCTTTTCACTGGAAGACTTCAGCTCCGTGCCTTTCGCCTGAAAGGCGGCGGAGACCAGTTCCGGGGCGGAATCGCCTTCGCCCAAAATCCAAAGAGGATTCGGTGACAGCAGGGCCAGAAGTCCGGGCACGTCGCCGTATTTGACGGAACCTGGGAGGAACTCGGGATGCCGATAACTGGTCAGGTCGGCAAAACGAAAGCCGCCGGTGTCGACTATCGTTTTCCCGGGAAACGCCTCGCCGACCGCACGGGCAGCCGCAACCCATTGTCCGGCTCCGTGAGTTCCCACGAGGTGGATTGTTTTGACGCCACGTTTCTTTTCGGCGGCGATGAGATTGAGGATGTCATGGACCCGCTGTGCGAAGAGGGGATCGTTGTAGCCAAAGGTATAGCCGGCAAATTCTCGCGGATTCGGCACCGAGCGAGTCTCTTTGAGCGCCGCTTCATCACCGAGGTATTCTCCCTGCATGAAAAGATCGGCGGTCACCAGACGGACTCCGGATTTCACAAGTCCGGCGACGCCGGGTAGTGGCATCCCTGCGGAGTCGTAGAGACCATCTTTTCCCTGTCCATCTATCCAGATGACGGACTGATCGCTGGCGTTCGCCTCGGGATTCAACGTGAGGGTGAGCGGCACCTTCAGCTTTGCGACCGTCTGGTCGTATCCGATCATGGTTTTCCAAGCGCCTCCAACGAGTTCCAAGTAGTCGTCACTCCCTGGTTTCAATTGAGCGAACTGTCGGTCAGACTCGTCGGCCAGGTAGCGCGTGAGTTTGCGCTCAAAGGCATCGCCACCTTCCGGTTCGGGATGGGCAGCGTCCCAGACGGCGTGTTCTTCGGACGTCAGGAGTGGAAAGTCTTCCTCCACTATGGGGGTGGGTAGTCCGAGCCCGAGGTGTTTGTTGAAAAACTGATACATCACGCCCCGAGTCACATAGTTGTAGTTATGCGGAAAGTGGGTCTGCGGTTCGCAGAGGACGTGATCCTTTTTGCCATACAGTTGATAGAGATGTTGGAGGTCTGGATATCCTTTGGTCATCATCTCCTTGGTCCAATCGTTCGCCGCCGTCATTCCCTGCGGCCGCGGCGCGAAAAGCCCTGCCAGTTCGACGTTCCCGGTCCGAATGCGGAGCAATGCCGTGTTTTCGCAGGTGCATCCACCTTGCATGGAAGTGGAAACCATCCCATTGGGAAAGGCGACGATGGGACGCGGATCGATGGCGCCGAGGATGATGGTCTGGGTGCCGCCTCCACTGCCGCCAGTGACACCTATTCGTTTGGGATCGACATCGGGGAGGCTCTCCAGAAAATCCAAAGCTCGAATCGAGTTCCAGGTGTGAAGCCCAAACACTGACTGCAGGCGCATTTCCGCTTGGGTGCTGAAAAGGCCCCAGCTTTCCTTTCCTTCCATGTCGGGACGCTGCTTCTTGAAACCGTGGGCCAACTGCTGACTCAACTGCCGGTTGTCGGCGTAGCCGATCATGTCGTAGAGGAAAGTGACGCACCCAAGACGAGCCAAGGTCACGGCACGGGCCACTTTGGGCATGCGGCCTGATTCCTCAAAGCGTTCAGCGCCCATCGCGATCTGTTTGAGCACCCCGTCGGCACCGTGATCCTGCAGTCGGCCGCCATGCCCGTGAGGACAGAGAACTGCGGGTCGTTTTTGATCCGTGGGGCCTTCCGGACGAAACAAGAGACCGGTGACAAAGAATCCGGGAACGCTCTCAAAATAGACCTTTTCCACGGTGAATCCCTCTCGCTCAACTTTGCCATGAATGACGGCATTCAGCGGCGTTCTCTCCGGCATGGGCCAAAGACCGTTGGCCACCAGCACCCGGCGGCGAAGCTCTTCGGCTCGTGTTTCCCAAGCCTCCACCGTGGTGGGAACATCGAAAGGAAAGTATCCGTTCAAGTCCTTGAGTGCTTCCACCCGAGGGTCCTCGACCAGTTTCCCTTCGGGAATGATTTTGGGAGACTGGGCGGCCAATGGACCTCCTAGGAAGGCGAGAGTGAGGAAAGCGGCGATGCGTTTCATGGGTCAGGGGATTGAACCGGAGATTCAGCGAGTCACCAAGTCGAAAACTCGGCGCGAACAGGGAGGGGGGCCGAGCTCGGGCTTTCTATTTCCTCGTTTTGGGATAGAGAAGAGAGCTGAAAACGAGTTCCCACATTGCCATCATCGGTGGAGGCCCTGCGGGACTTCGCGCGGCCGAAGTGGCGGCGTCTCAAGGTGCCCGAGTCACGGTCTATGACGCCATGCGTTCAGTCGGGCGGAAGTTTCTGGTGGCCGGAAAAAGTGGGCTCAATTTGACCAGTGGCGACGAGTTGAACCGGTTCCTGTCTCATTACCGTGGCAATGACCTCCCAGACGAATTGTGGCGGAACATCATCGCCAGTTTTGACAATCACGCGCTTCGGAATTGGGCGGCAGGACTGGGCGTCGAGACCTTTGTTTCCAGCAGCGGCAAGGTGTTCCCGGTTCCGGTGAATGGCATCATCAAAGCCGCCCCGCTTTTGCGGCGATGGCTGGAGAGGTTGCGCGGGTTGGGGGTGACCTTTCAGATGAATCATCGATGGGTCGGACTGGAGCCGGGATATCGGCTGAGGTTTCGTCATGGCGAAGAGACGGTGACTCGGGAGCATGAGACCATCATTCTGGCCTTGGGAGGCGCTTCGTGGCCGCAGACAGGTTCCACCGGAAGTTGGGTGAATCTCCTGGAAGCGCAGGGAGTTTCCGTGAGGCCGCTGACTTCAGCCAATTGCGGATGGGAAGTCGACTGGCCTCCCGCATTGCTGGCAGAAGCTGAGGGGTTGCCGATGAAGAACCTGCTCGTGTTGGCTGGCGATGTCAGTCGCCGGGGAGAATTGGTGATCACCCGCTACGGATTGGAAGGCGGTCCCATCTATCGGCTCGGCCCCGTGATTCGCGAAATGTC
>JAGROX010000266.1:0-10400 GCA_020440025.1 Verrucomicrobiia bacterium | reverse complement strand
GTTCGTGAGGCCCGTCGTCGCTGGAATCTCGGTCCCGCGACTGCCGCCCTTCTCAAGCATTTGCCGGATCGCGGGCCGTGGACTTCTGTCGAGGAACTCGCCCGAGAGGTCAAAGGCTGCCGCATTCCGCTGAATCGCCCGCGCCCCGTGGAAGAAGCGATCTCTTCAGCAGGTGGAGTGCACTGGTCGGAGCTCGATGAGCGGCTCATGATCAAGAAACTTCCGGGTATCTACCTCGCCGGTGAAATGATCGATTGGGAAGCCCCGACCGGAGGCTACTTGTTGCAGGCCTGTTTCGCGACGGGGAGTTACGTGGGAAAGATGGCTGGAGGCTCAAGCAGGGAATTTGAGTAGCCTTGGGTCGTCGATNNTGGCACAGTTGACCCGAGGCTCTTTGACGGGCATGATGGGAGGCATGAAATCTGGTCTCCGACTATTGCTGATCACCGGGATTGTGTTGCTCTCTCTCGGGTTGGCCGTGTATTTTTTGAAGGAGTTTCAAGAGAGCCGCAAAGCCAATGCCCCCAGTGGTTCGGGAGCGAACAATCAGGTGACGACCTTGAATCGCCCGCCGCAGGACTCAGATAACAAGGGTGAGAAAAAGAGCGGGTGGGTGCCGCCGGAAGGTGACCCACAGCAGCGATACATGGCTTTGAAAAATGCCCCGGCTCAGGAGCGATATGACCTGATCTCGAATTTCATGGCACTGGGGCATGAGCGAAACCCGGCGATGTTGATCGAAGCGCTGAAGGATCCCGTCAGCGACCTGCGGGTGTTTGCCATCGAAAGTGCGAGTGCTTTGACCGAAGAGGAGGCCACTGCCGTTCTGGCAGCGGCCGCGTCAAACGATGATCCGGATGCTCGGGAAATGGCTTGGAGTATTGCGGCGCCCTATCCGATCGAGTCTCGCGCGGTCATCTATTCCGAAGCATTGACCAAGGGCGACGAAAAGACCCTGGCGGAGGCTTTTGATGAAATGGGAACAACGCCTGAAATGCCACTGTTCGAAATGATGCTCTTCCACTCCGTTGATGAAAAACTGCCGGAGGCGCGTCGGATGCGACTCCTGCAGGAGATGCAACTCTGGCTCGAACCCGGCGGTGGCGATGTTCCGGTATTTGGAAGTCCCAAGGATCTTTTGACCTGGTGGGAGGGCAACCGTGAGAACTACGATGAGTTCATGCTGAGGATCGATCAATAAGGCGGCTTCTACATCGGCGCAATGCGCTCGGAGCCGACATCGGTCGTTAGCATGACGTGGGCGTCAAAACTCTGAAGAATGAGTTGGTCCCGAGTCTCCCGGCTGTCGGGATTGTCCCAAAGATCTCGGTGTTCCCAAGGATCGGTCGACAGATCGTAGAGTTCGCCGACACCGCCGATACTATGGTAAAGGCTCAGCTTGTGAGATCGGGTTCGGTGCATGGTGGCAAAGGCCCCGTGACCACCGGTAAAGTCGGGAGCGAGGGCGTCGAAATACTCACAACGGACAAAATCGCGGTGAGTATCAGGAGATGCTTTGCCTGAGAGGATGGGCAGAAGACTCTTTCCCTGATGGTAGGCGGGTAGGGCAACGCCGGTCAGATCGAGCAAGGTGGCGGACAAATCGAGGAGCTCGACGAGGGCGTCACTCTGGAGTTTTTCGGCTACTTTGCCGGGCGCGTGGAAGATCAGCGGGACGCGGACGAGCCCTTCGTAGAACCGACAGCCTTTAAACATCAGCCCGTGGTCGCCGAGAGTTTCGCCGTGGTCACTGGTGAAAATGATGATGGTGTTCTCCGCTTGGCCACTGGCGTCGAGATGAGCCAGCAAGCGAGCCAGTTGATCGTCGATGAGGGCGATCATGGCATAGTAGCGAGCTTGATCGGCCTTGGCATCGCGCTCCTCTGGGGGGATGACTTCTCCCTGAAAATCCGCCGCCTTGAGTTTTTCCTGGGTTTTCAGGTCATCGGGTTCGAAATGCGGGCCCGACAGGGTGGCGGGATCAAAACGGTCTTCGTAAGCCTTGGGCGGAATGAAGGGCGGGTGTGGGTCGTAAATGTTCAGGTTCAGGAACCACGGTTGATCGTCAGCTCGTGCCTTGCCCGCGTCGTCGATGAACTCGATGGCGCGCTGCGTCGCCCAAGTGGTCTGGTGAAACTCGGCAGGCACGCGATCAGGACTTTCCCGCATGGCGGTGAGGTCACCTCCTTTCTCGCGCACCCAATCAGCGTAATCGTGTTCCCCGCGAGGCCACTCATCACGAGGTGCATGGGAAAACTGCCAGACGCGGAATCCGTCATCCAATCTCGGCTCGGTTCGATGACCGGAACTCTGGAGATGAAATTTTCCGATCATCCCGCAGTCGTAACCGCTGTCGGCGATCAGTTTCGAAATCAAAGGGGGGTGGTCGGGAAAAGTCGCGTTGCCGTTTCGGGTATTGTGAACCCGACTCGGATAGAGCCCGGTCATGAGACTGCTGCGACTGGGCGTGCAGATGGGACTCTGGCAATAGGTGTGCGTGAATGCGGTGCCCGTGTTGACCAAGCGATCAAGCGTGGGGGTCTGCACGTGGGGATTTCCCAGTGCCCCGATGGTATCGAAGCGCTGCTGATCGGTGCAGTAGAGCAGAATGTTGGGGCGGCGCGGGTTCATCAGTTTCCGATCGCGTCATGAAGTCCTTTTCGCATGGCCTCGACGGGAGCCTCGCGATTGAACCAGAACTCAAAAGAAATCGCTCCCTGCCACAATAGCATCGAGAGCCCATTGGCGGCGCGGGCACCTTCGGCCTGGGCATCCGCGATGAGTCGGGTTCTCGCGGGAGAATAAACCATGTCATAGACCATTTGATGCGGTTGAAGCAACGACGGATGCAGCAACTGGGGATCGGTCCGCTTCATGCCCAGCGAGGTTCCATTGACGATGAGGTCCACTTGATCCATCTGGCGAGCAAGGGCATCGTGATCCCAGGGGACCACCTCCAATCGGTCTGCCGGGCCCTCCAGTTTGTCCGAGCGGAAAAAGCCACGCAACTCCGACTCAAGGGCCTGGGCTTTTTCCATGGTTCGATTTACCAGTACAAGCCGCTCGCAATGGTCCATGGCACACTGCACCGCCGCAGCGCGACCGGCGCCTCCTCCTGCTCCCAGAATCATGATTCGCAGGTCGCTGAGGTCGACCGAAAACTCCTCGCGAATGGCCCGTTGAAAGCCGGGGCCGTCGCTGTTGTGACCGATCAAGGTCCCGTCCTCTTCAACGGAAACGGTGTTCACTGCGCCAATGCGTCGAGCCACATCGGTGACCTCGTTCATGTGGGTCAGCGTATCGGTTTTGTGAGGAATCGTGACATTCGTTCCCAAAAATCCCGCGCCGGGGAGGGCGCGTAGCGCATCGCCGAGTTCCTCGGGGCGGATCTGGAGCCTCACATATTGAGCATCGATCCCAGCTGCTGCCAGCCCCGGATTGTGCATCTGGGGTGAGCGCGAGTGGGCTACAGGATCGCCAAAAACCGCGAGACGCGCAGGTGGCGTGAGGCCTTCAGCGGCGGTGGACCAACGCTGAAGGTCGGCGAAATCGTAGACGGACTTGGGTTCGGCGGGCATGATAGACCGCTGATCTTCGCTGATTTGGGCGAATCTTTCTACGAGTTATTTACCCGGTGATTCTCTGGGCGAAACCTGAGATGCGATTCACCACGAGATCTTTGCCCATCATCGTCAGCATGGGAACGAGATCGGGGCCACTGGTTCCCCCCATCGTGGCAACACGGCAGGGCAGCATGAAGGCTCCCATTTTTTGTCCCAATCCGTCGGCAGCGGCGTGAATCGCGGACTTGATCGACTCATCTGACCAGTCATCGACCCCACTCAATGCCGAGCCGAGGGCCGATAGCACTTCGGCGATGCCTTCTCGAGAAGCCACTTTGGCCACCGCGTCGGCGTCGTAGTCGAGCTCTTTCACGAAAGCGGGCTTTACCAGTCCCGGCATGTCGCTGAGTCGTTGGGCTCTTTCCCGCGCCAGCTCAAGTCCTTGCGGCAGGCGAGGGTCGGTCGGGTCGATCCCTGAAGCCTCGAAGAACGGCGCGGCGGCGGCGAGGAGAGCGGAGGGCTCCAGCCGTTTGAGATGTTCGCCGTTCACCCAGAGACATTTCTCGTAATCGAACTTGGAATTCGAACGATTGATCCCATCGAGATCGAAGCGGCCCTGAAGATCTTCCATGGAAAAAATCTCCTGATCATCCTTCGAAGACCAACCGAGCATCGCCATATAATTATTGACCGCATCCGGAAGGAATCCGTTCTCAATATATTCGTGAATCAGCGCACCTTGATCCCGTTTGCTCATCTTGGTTCCGTCCTGATTCAAATTCAGCGGGATGTGGGCGTAGATCGGGGGAGCGACTCCAAAAGCATCGAAAAGGGCGAGGTGCTTGGGGGTATTCGACAGATGATCCTCGCCTCGGATGACGTGGGTGATTCCCATCTCGATGTCGTCGACGACATTGACGAAATGAAAGATGTAGGAGCCGTCGGGTCGTCTGACGACCAAGTCGGGATTCGATTCGACATCCTGCTTGAGTTCCGCATCCCAGCGATTGGATCCCTGCTCGTGAAGGTTGACAGAAACAGAGCCGCAAATCTGATCCTCGACAGTGAAGGTCCGATCGGGCACCCGAAAGCGCATCGCGCCATCGTCTTCGTAGACTTTGTCCTCGGACTGGAGCTTGGCGAGGTAGCGATCGTAGATTTCCTGCCGTTCGCTCTGGTAGTAGGGCGCGGCATCGCCGCCAACTCCGGGACCCTCGTCCCAGGTCAAGCCAAGCCAGCGGAGACCTTCCAGAATCTTTCCGAGCCCTTCCTCATTGTGCCGCGCCGTGTCGGTGTCTTCGACTCGAAGCACAAACGTGCCGCCGTGATGTCTGGCAAACAGCCAATTATACAGCGCAGTCCGGGCTCCGCCGATGTGGAGGAATCCAGTGGGAGAGGGGGCGAATCGGGTACGAACAGGCATGGGTAAAAGCGATGAAACGGCAGAAAGTAAGTGTCGCCAGGCTACCCAGGACGGCAGCCTTTGCGACATCGCGACCAAAGCCCTAGCGAGAGGGCTCGTCAACCGGCATCCGACGCTGGAGGATTCAGTCGCGGCGGCGCCACCAGCTCAACATCGCCCGCAGAGATCGACGAGGGCGAGTGCTGTCCTGTTGGCGAAGCTGATGAATCAGGAACAGCGAGGAACTCTCGCTCAGGGTCGCTTCGGCGGCGTGATGCGAATTCTGCTGTGCGGCCCGGTGATCGTTAGTGCCCGGAGGCAAACTCTCGCGGACCTTGCTGTGACGCACGGAGAACATGATGAATGGCTGGGTGAAAAGGAGACGAAAAAAAGTGAGATAGATTTCGAGACCTTGCAACTGGTTTTCAGTTCCCCAATCGCGGGATGCCGAAGAAGCGCGAGGCGTTTTCCGAAGTCAATGACGCCAGGGTCTCCAGAGAGATGCCACGCAAGTTGGCAATGTGCTCGGCCGTGTGGCGAGTGTAGGCAGGTTCACACCGTTTTCCCCGAAAAGGGACTGGAGCGAGGTAAGGACTGTCAGTTTCGACCATCAGACGATCCGAGGGAACGTACCGCGCAGATTCATGCACATCCGTGGCTTTCGGATAGGTCACAATTCCGGTGAAAGAGAGATAGTGTCCCTGATCGAGAATTCCTCGAGCCATTTCCGGGGGACCATTGAAGCAATGAAAAACAGCAGTCACTTTCCCGACATAATCTGCAAGAATCCTGCCAATTGCCTCTGCACTTTCCCGTTGGTGGATGACCACCGGCATCCCGAGTTCCACGGCCAGATCCAGTTGCGCGCGGAAAAAATGCTCCTGTCGCCCCCGCCACTCCGTCTCAGGACTGCCATCCTGTGAAGGGTGAAAGAAATCCATCCCGATTTCGCCAATTGCGACCACCTTTGGCCGCTGACTCAACCCTCTTAGGTCGTCGACCCAACCCTCTTCAGTCACCTCATGCACTGAGGTCGGATGCACCCCAACCGTGGCGTAGACGCCGGGATGAGCGGCGGCAATCTCGATATTCCGGCGGCTGTCCACCAGTTCGGTGCCAATGGTGATAATCTGAGTCACGCCCGCTGCGGACGCTCTCTCGATGATGGCTTCCACCTCACCCTCTTGGGCAAAAGTTCCTGAAGCCAAATGGGCATGAGTGTCGACGAGATTCACAGGCAAATAAGGATCAATTTCAAAACGCGAAATCCGAGAGAACCACTGTCCTCCAAGAAAAATGCCGGTTTTGGCTACCCACCCCTCTCAGGCTTGGCGAAGGGGAGGGGGCTACCATTCAATCACCGCACTGGCCCAGGTGAGGCCGGCCCCGAAAGCGACGAGCAGAATACGGTCGCCAGCTTTAACCGCTCCGGTGCGGTTGGCTTCATCGAGAGCGATGGCCACCGCTGCCGCTGAGGTGTTGCCGTACTTTTCCAAATTCACAAAAACCTGTTCTTTGGTGACGCCCAATCGATCTGAGATGGCATCGATGATACGGAGATTGGCTTGGTGTGGGATCACGAGATCGATGTCAGCGATGGTGAGTCCGGCTTTCTCGATCGACGTTTCCGCCGCGCGACGCATGGCATTGACGGCGTGTTTGAAAACCTCACGTCCCTGCATCGCCAAGGTGGCGAGCTTTTGGTCGACGTTTTCCGACGTGATCGGGCAGGCCGCGCCTCCTCCGGGAATGTTGAGCAGTTCCGCCTGGGCGCCATCTGTCCCGAGATGGGAAGAGAGTACCTTTCCGTGACCATTCTCGGACGGGAGTAACACCGCCGCACCGGCTCCATCTCCAAAAAGCACGCAGGTGTTGCGGTCGGTCCAGTTCACGAAGGCGCTGAGCTTTTCCGCACCAATGATGAGGGCGTTTCGAAACGCCCCGGCACCGATGCTATGACGGGCGATCTCGAGAGCGTAAAGAAATCCTGAACAAGCTGCCGAGACGTCGAAGGCGACCGATCGCGTGGCGCCGATGTGCTGTTGGACGTAGCAGGCTGTGGCAGGCGTGATGGTGTCTGGGGTGATCGTGGCGACGATGATGAGGTCCACGTCTTCCGCTGCCAGTCCGGCCTGCTCCAGTGCCTTCTCAGCCGCCTTGGCGGCCATATGACTGGTCAGCTCTCCATCGGCCGCGACACGGCGTTCCCGAATACCGGTGCGCGAGGCGATCCATTCGTCTGAGGTTTCGACCATCCGCTCCAGGTCATGGTTGGTGAGGATCCTTTCGGGCAGATAACTACCGGTGCCCGCGATGCGAACGGATTTCAAAATTTGGGGAACGGAGGATGGCGGAGAATCTGACATGACGGGATCACTCATTCGTCGTTGGTGGAGTCAGGCGCTTACGCTGCTGGCTCCCGCGCGTTGAATTTCTTCCTCGATGTGGGGATTGACGTGATGTCGCACCGACTCGGCCGCGACGCGGATGGCGTTTTTCACCGCGCGAGGAGAACTGGAGCCGTGACCAATAATGACGGTGCCATTCACTCCGAGTAGCGGACTTCCACCGTAGGTTTCGTAGCTGCCTCGCTCCAGAGTGGCCTTGAAGGCTCCTTTGGCAATCAGGGCGCCGAGTTGTCGGAACGGGGAACTGTTGATCTCATGCTTCAACCATTTGAACATGACTTTCGCTGTGGCTTCGCAGCTTTTCAGCACCACGTTGCCGGTGAAGCCATCGCAAACGACGACATCGAGCTTGGTTTCAAAGAGATCGTGGCCTTCGACGTTGCCACGAAAATTAAGGTGCGACGCCTTCAACAATTCGAACACCTCGCGAGTGAAATCGGTTCCTTTCCCTTCCTCTTCCCCGACTGACATCAGACCGATCACCGGATTCTCTTTGCCCTGAACGTGGCGGGCGTAGACGGCTCCCATGATGGCATACTGAAGCAAGTGCTTCGGTTTCGCGTCCACATTGGCACCCGCATCGACGATGTTGCAGGGGCCATGTTCGTTTGGCAGAGCCGAGGCGATTCCGGCTCGCTCTACTCCGGGCAGGGTGCGAAGCTTGATCGTGGAGGCCGCCACGGCGGCCCCGGTATTTCCGGCGCTGACGATGGCTTGGCAATCACCGCTCTGTACCAAATCGACACCGATGGAAATTGAAGAGTTCTTCTTTTTCCGAATGGCTTGAACGGGACTCTCCTCCATGCCAACCACCTCGGAGGCATGAACGATCTCGACGCGCCGATCAGTGAAGTGGAGGCGATCCATCTCTGCGCGGACGACCGCTTCGTCACCGACCAGAAGTAGGCGTTCGATAAAGGAAAACTCGGCGAGGGCGTCTCTGGCGCCTTCGACGATTGCCTGGGGCGCTTTATCACCGCCCATTGCATCCACCGCGATTTTCACTTCTTTAAATTGTCCAAACAGTCCCGACCGCGATTGGCGAGATCGCCATGATCACCGCGGTCGACTATGAAGAAGCACGGTGGCCCGGAGTTCAAGCGGAATAGAAGAGGATTAAAAAAAGAAAGTCACCCACAATCAAGGGGGTGACTTGCCAAAGTCCCGCTGAAACACGGGGAAAGCACAAACCTCAGAAGTTGTCCACGCTCAGGACCTGACGGTCCTTGTAGAAGCCGCAACTGGGGCAGGCAATGTGCGAGGGGACGGCATTGCCGCACTCTGGGCACGATTTAAACTTCGCTGCACGCCACCGTTGGCCGGAGCGGCGAAGCCGTTTCTTCATCTTAGAGGTTCTGCGCTTTGGAACTGCCATGAGTCAAGTTGGGTTGGAAAGTGAAACGGGATTAACGATGGTTTTTCGGAAATGTCAATGAAATCCCTTAGGATTCATGAATCCTTCTTTGGGAGGCCGTCCAGGGCGTCCCAAGCGCTCGGTCCTTGCCCGGGGTCTTCGGCATTCCCGGGGGTGTCTTTGTCTGCGATGGAGTAGCGCCCTGCCGCCGGGCACGTGTGCTCGGTGTCATCGTTTTCCCGATCACAATGAGGGTAGCCTGGTAGCTCCAAAAGGATGTCTTCGCGGATGCGTTCCGTCAAATCGAGAACGCCGCTGGCGGGGCGATCAAAGTCTGCGGCGTAAGGTTCCAGATAGAGCGTGAAGGGGAAATCCTCCAGGCAGGCGACACATCGAAGCGTGAAAGGGGCGACGAGTTGCCCCTGGGCCAGGAGGAGGTCGCCCCCCACATCGGAAACGTGGAGGTCATACTCCAAGGGGCCGGCTACCGAAACCTCTTTGTCGGCGGGATCGAGCTCAAAGATGTCCTGCTCGGTCTGTCCGGAAATCTGGATGCCGTCTTCGGGCATTTCGCTGAGATTGACCGTGATCATGATCCTGTGGGCAGATTCAACTTTCGGGTGAGCGCTCCGCCGACGACGGGAGGCACGAATTGATCGATCACACCGCCCAATCGGGCAATCTCTTTCACCATCCTCGAGCTGAGAAAGATATGCTTCTGACTCGGCATCAGGAAGATGGTTTCAAACTCGTCAGACAATTCCCGATTCATCAGCGCCATTTGGAACTCATATTCGAAGTCTGATACGGCACGCAGCCCACGAATGACGGCGTCAGCCTTCCGTTCGGCGGCAAAATGGACCAAGAGCCCGTCGAAGCATACCACTTCGACCCCTTCCACGTGCCAGGTGGCTTCTCGGATCAGCTCCGCCCGTTCCTCGAAAGTAAAAAGAGCCTCCTTGCTCAGGTTTCTTGCCACGGCCACGATGATGCGATCGCACAATCGTGAGGCCCGCTCGATGACATCGAGGTGACCATTGTGGAGAGGATCAAAACTGCCGGGATAGATGGCGGTACGCATGCTTTGATGAAGTGTGGTTCGGTGTGTTCATCTTGTCAAAACTCCGGCGCAACTGCGATGCTTTTTCTCTGGTCGCGTGAAAAGGAATCCGATACGATTTCCACCATGAAGCCTCAATCCTCTTCGTCTCGGTTCCCCTCGGAAATCTCTGGAATGGCCAGATCGGGCCAAAATCGCCGCCAGTTTCTGAAAAGCGCCGGTGCCACCGCGTTGGCGGCCGGCGGCTTGCTTCCCACTGGGAGAGCGGCGGCCGCAAATTCATCATCGCCAGAGACCTTGGTGAAGACCCTGTTCGACAGCCTCAGTGAGGAACAGAGCTCCAAGGTCGTGATCCCTTGGAATGATGCTCTTCGGATGCGGATTGAAAACAACTGGCACATTCTTCCTCAGAGGGTTGGAACCTTTTTTACGCCGGATCAGCAGGCGATGATTCGCGAAATTTTTCTCGGAATTCACAGCGATGAGTATCGCGATGAAGTGTGGAAAGCTTACTTGCACGATAATCAGGCGAAAGGCGCGACGACGCCGGAAGAAATCTTTGGTGGCGCCTCGGTGGCCATTTTTGGTGCGCCGGGAACGCCGCAGTTCGAGT
>JAGROX010000265.1:2251-18693 GCA_020440025.1 Verrucomicrobiia bacterium | reverse complement strand
CGTGAAAAGTCACGAATGCCTCCTGAGGGACTGCTGGACATGCAAAAAGCCGCCGATGGCCCCTTTGATCGGGAGATTCAACAGGGTCAAGTCTCTGATCAAACAGGGTTGAGTCACCGCTGCGACGGCCCTTTGCCGCGGAGTCGCGCGACGGATTCGGGACCGCACAGGAGACTCAGAATGTTGCGCGAAGATTCAGGAATCATCGATGGACCATGATCTGCGGCTTTCCTTATTTGGGGCGTTGGTTCTGCCGGTAGTCCAATCGGGCTTTCGTCATGCGTTCGCGAAGGCCGCCTTTTTGGAGAAAGTCCTTTTCTAATCGACGAATCTGTTGATCGAGGAGGTAGTTGGCCTGGTGAATCAGGCAGATCGCGATGTTGGCCAAGGTGGCTGGTGGGCGGTCTTCGAAAAAGGGTCGGTAATGCTCGAAGGATTCGTCTTGTTGTCTGCCGAGTTTGCGGACATAGAGAGCCTCTTTGCTGTCCTTTTCCCAGCGGGGATGATCGCGAACGCGGAGGTAGTCCTGATAGTCGATGAGCAATTCCTCCAAACTCGCCCGGGCGACATTGGTCAGCTTCAGTTCCATCTCAGTGGAGGTCACGGAAGCTTTGCTGCCTTCTGCGATGTTCTGTTTTCCGGACCGGGCGGCCTGCACCATCTGATCGATGGTGCGGTCGCCGCGTTTCAGGAAGCGTTCACAGAAGCGGAAGGTGAAATCGTAGATGATCTCCGCCTTGCGATAGGAAAGCAGGGCTTGGTAGTTGCCGCCCTTGGGAAGGAAACCGGGAGGGTCTTCTTCCGAGGGTGGCATGACTGCTTTTTTTGGGGGCAGGGCTGTGGAAATAGGTCCAATAGGACTTCTAGGACCTATTTGGCGGTGCTGTAGACTTCGGCCCCCGCCTCTACGAACTCCTTCGACTTCTCCTCCATCCCGGCCTGGAGAGCTTCCTCCTCGGAGATCTTTTGCTCGGCGGCATACTTCCGCACATCCTCGGTGATCTTCATGGAGCAGAAATGTGGGCCGCACATGGAGCAGAAGTGGGCGCTCTTGGCGCCTTCCTGCGGAAGGGTTTCGTCGTGGAACTCGCGAGCCGTCACCGGATCGAGTGAGAGGTTGAACTGATCTTCCCAACGGAACTCGAAACGGGATTTGCTGAGGGCGTTGTCGCGATACTGGGCGCCGGGGTGTCCCTTGGCCAGATCGGCGGCGTGGGCGGCGATCTTGTAGGTGATGACGCCGTCTTTCACGTCCTTCTTGTTGGGAAGACCGAGGTGTTCCTTGGGAGTGACGTAGCAGAGCATTGCGCAGCCATACCAGCCGATGAGGGCAGCGCCAATGCCGCTGGTGATGTGGTCGTAGCCGGGGGCCACGTCGGTGGTCAGCGGTCCGAGGGTGTAGAAGGGAGCCTCGTGGCACCACTCGAGTTGTTTGGCCATGTTTTCCTCGATGAGGTGCATGGGCACGTGGCCGGGACCTTCGTTCATGACCTGGACGCCCTTGGCCCAGGCGCGCTCGGTGAGTTCTCCCTGGACCTGGAGCTCGCCGAACTGGGCGGGGTCGTTGGCATCGGCTATGGAACCGGGACGGAGTCCGTCGCCAATGGAAAAGGAGACATCGTAGGCGGCCATGATGTCACAAATGTCGTCCCAATGGGTGTAGAGGAAGCTCTCCTTGTGATGGGAGAGGCACCACTTGGCCATGATGGATCCGCCGCGACTGACGATGCCGGTCATGCGACTGGCGGTCATGGGCACGAAGCGCAGCAAGACGGCGGCGTGAATGGTAAAGTAGTCGACGCCCTGTTCGGCCTGTTCGATGAGGGTATCGCGAAAGAGTTCCCAGGTGAGGTCCTCGGCTTTGCCGTTCACTTTTTCCAGCGCCTGATAGATGGGCACGGTGCCGATGGGCACGGGGCTGTTGCGGAGAATCCATTCGCGGGTGGCGTGGATGTTTTTTCCGGTGGAAAGATCCATGACGTTGTCGGCGCCCCACTTGGTGGCCCANNCCCAGCGCATTTTCTCGACCTCTTCATCGATCGACGAGGCCACGGCGCTGTTGCCGATGTTGGCATTGATTTTGACGAGGAAATTCCGCCCGATGATCATGGGCTCGAGTTCCGGGTGATTGATGTTCGCCGGAATGATGGCGCGTCCGGCGGCGACTTCATCGCGGACGAACTCGGGCGTGATCTGCTCGGGGATGCGCTGGGGGAAGCGTTTGAAAACGGCGGGCGTCTCGGTGTAGGAATCGCCGAGCTGGGCAGAGCCCTTGTGCTGCTTGTCGAGATCGTTGCGGAGAATGTCCTGGCCGAGTTCGGCGAGTTCCGCGCGCTTCATGTTTTCGCGAATGGCGATGAACTCCATCTCGGGAGTGACGATGCCCTGGCGAGCATACCAGAGTTGGGTCACGGGATGACCGGCGCTGGCGCGGAGCGGCTTGCGTTTGAGTCCGGGAAATTCGACGAGGCGGTTTTTCTCGGCATTGCTGGCGTATTCCGCATGGCGATCGCTGAGGTAGCCGTTGTCCATGGGCTTGACCTCGCGTCCGTCGTATTCCTCGACATCGCCACGGCCCATGATCCAATCGCGACGCAGGGCAGGGAGGCCCTTGGTGACGTCGCCTTGGTAATTCTCATCGCCCCAGGGACCGGAAGTGTCGTAGACGCGCACCGGCTCGTTTTCCTCGACTTCACCATTGAATGATTTCGTGGCCGACAGGGAAATCTCGCGCATGGGCACGCGGATCTCGGGATGAAGTTGGCCATTCACGTAGACCCGCTTGCTGTTGGGGAAATCGGGCAGTTCGGCCTTGGCGGTTTGAGCTTCGGCGGCGGAGTTGGGTTCGTTGGGGCTGATCATTTGATGAAGGAGCGAGGATTCGGGATCGAGGAGCGCGGGGAAAGGGGGGCGGGCGGGAATTGGCACAAAAAGACCGCGCCGACTCAGAAGTCGGGCGCGGTTTTCGGAAAATGGGCTGGATTTTGAAACATGGCTGACTCCCTACGACGGCGGTAACCGCATCAGGTTCGAAGGGTCTTCCGACGGTCGGAATCTCAGTCCCATGGTTTCGGGACACCCCTGTCAGTGATGAGACTAGCGGATGCCTCCGCAGCGTCAAGCGCGGGGACGAAGGATTTCCGCCGACGGGGAGTTTCTGGAAAAGGTTAGACTGAGAAGTTATTAACAGGTTATCACCCGATTTCCCTCAATTTACTCCCCGTTTTATCACCGTTTCTCACCCATTTGTTAACAAAACCGAAAATTTCGCATCTTCGACTTTACAGCTTTGCGACTCTTCGTTAAGTCATGCTCACCGATGGAGAATATCGCCCGTCCAGCATCCGTCAACTTTCCGCCAATGGCGAGGCGGAGTATCGCCCTGATCGAGCGAGAAGTCGCGCCTGCCGACGCGTCTGGATCTGAAGTGGCCACGGCGAACGCTCCCGCACCGGCTCCCGCCGGAAAGCGGTCGCGATGGCTTGCTGTGGTTCCGTTCCTGGTCTTGCTGCCGCTTTTCTATGGTTTTGCCTGGCTTAAAGGGGAGAAAACGAACTCGGGGATGCAACCGGGGAAAGAGTATCACTCCATCTTTTACCACGATCAGCACGCCTACCTCAGCATGGCAAAAAAGATGCGGCTGAGCGGCTATCATCGGGTGGAAACCCGCCATCGCACGCCGGGCTATGCCTTTCTGCTCAGTGCCTTATACTCGCCCAAGGATGACTACGTGTCGCCCACGGGTGGGGAGAACGATCCGCGGCTGATCAGCGATGCCTACTTCAACCGAGCCAAGCATTTCAACATCGCCCTCAGCCTGATCAGTGTGGTCGCGTTGTTTTTTATCTGTCGTCGTTTTCTGCCGCCGCTGGAATCTCATGTCGTGACTTGGAGTTATGCCTTTCTCGTCGCCGTGATCAAAGCGCCCTACGTGCAGCCAGAGGTGGCGTTTTACGTGGTGATTCTTCTGGCGCTCGTGATGCTGTGGCGCTTGTTGGTTCAGCCTCGCTGGTGGCTTGCGGCGTTGGCGGGGGTGGTTTTGGTGACCGCTTTTTTGCTGAAATCGACCGTGCTGCCGTTGATTGCCCTCTACGTGATCTGCGCGGGCATTCTTTTCGCTAAGAAAATCTGGGAAGCCAGAGGCAAATTGAGCGTTTCCGAGTGGCGTTCGTCCTTGGCTGGATTGGGCGTGGCGGCCATCGTGCCTGTTGTGTTCGTGGTGCTGCTGATCCCGTATTTCAATCACACCAAGGCGATGTATGGCGAGCCGCTGTGGGATGTGCATTCGCGGCACTACATGTGGATGGAGTCCAAGGATGATCTGGCCTTCTGGCGCAGCCAAGGCATCATGAAGCCCGAGTTCGAGGCTCCGGAAGGAAAGGTGATTCCGACGGCTGAGACCTATCTCCAGAGTCATACCCTCACGCAGATGGTGGATCGGGAAAAGGCGGGATGGCAATCGATTCGCAATCTGGTCAAAAAAGAGTATCACCCGGTCTACGACCTGACGAAACATCTCATGGTCTGGGTGCTGGTGATGGTGGCACTGATGTGCTGGAGGCGAACTCGCGAGGCTTTCATTCGGCATTGGGTGGAGTGGTTGCTGGTGCTGGGGTTTTTGGGAGGTTACGGATTTCTCTACGGCTGGTTTCAGGCCGTTGGGGTGGGGCCGCGATTGATCCTGACTCTGTTTCTGCCAGCCTTCTTCTTTGCCATACTGGGCATTCACCGTCTTTCGGCGCCAATGATTCTGCAGTTCTTCCATTGGCAGACGCCCTTGCGATACGTGGTCAGCGGCGTCATGATCGGCTTTATCCTGATCAGCGGAATCGGAGTCCTTTCGGGCGATCTCTGGGTGGTCGAGGGAGGGCATTGATGCCCCTCGCGGTCATTCGCCAATTGCAGTTGCGACCCCGGAAGCTCCCGGCTAACCTTCGTCATGCTGGTAGTCAGCAATTCCTAATCGTCCGTCGCGAATCGAAGCTAGTGGACGCACGTTTCCTGACCCGCATCTCCCTTTCTTTCGCTCGCCCCAAGCCCGCATGAAACTGCTCGATCGCTACATTGGCCGCCAGGTGCTGTTGTCGGCGTTCTTTGCGGTGTTGGTGCTCAGCGTAGTGCTGGTGTTGGGCAGTATCTTCAAACACATTCTCTCGCAGTTGGTGGATCGACCGGATCTCGATGCGGGATTCATTTTGGCGCTGCTCTTGAATGTGTTGCCGTTTTCGCTGGCGATCACCATTCCCTGGGGATTCCTCACTGCCATTTTGCTGGTGTTCGGGAGGCTCTCGGCCGACAACGAGTTGATTTCCCTGCGGATGGCCGGGTTGAGCATGCCGCGCATCTGCCTGTCGGTCGCTCTGCTCGGCTTGGTGTTCAGTGGTCTGTGCGGATGGATCAAACTGCAGGTGGAACCCGACTCGCGGGCCCGATTGGAGCGGATGTTGCCGGACATGCTCTACAATCTGGCATCGAAAAACCCCATGGGACTTTTCACCGACCGTCAGGTCATGGATGAGATTCCCGGCTATCTCATCTACGCCGAGCGGCAGGGGGATCATCTGGGAAATTTCGAGATGGCTGTTTTGGATCGGCTTTCTCGTCCCGAGATTTTCGTGACGGCAGAGCGGGTGGATGTGGCCATTGACCCCGAAAGCGTTGAGCCAGCGATGTTGATGACCTTTCACAACGCGCATTTCGAGCAGAGTTCAGAGTCAGGGGGATTCGTCAATGTACAGCCTTTCGTCTCCGAGCGTTCCGCGATGTCGGTGCCGTTGACGTCGTTGCGAAAAACTCAGGACAAGGTGAAGCCCGAAACGCTGCGGATTCACCAGTTGCGAGCCGCTTTGCAGGAACCAGACCTGAAGCGGGGAGATCGGAGTTCATTGCTGACTGAGATCAGCATGCGCTACTCCTTTTCCTTCGCCTGCTTTACGCTGGGGTTGATCGGCATTCCGCTCGCGATCACGGCTCAGCGCCGTGAGACCTCGGTCGGATTTGCCCTGAGTCTGTTTATCGGGATCGTCTACTTCCTGCTGATCACCGTCGTGGAGATGCTGCGAGACAAGGACAATCTCTATCCCTACGTGCTCGCCTGGATACCGAATCTGATTTTCATCTGTCTCGGTCTCTACCTGTTCCGCCGTCTGGCTCGGAAATAGGCAAACCGGTCAGAGCTGGTCGAGGCGTCATTGCGCACCGGGTGACGGGATACGATTTCGCGTAAGATTGGGTCCGCTTACGCCGTTCCACCCGAACCCCAATCCTGCCATGGGATCCAAAGCCCTCCATATTGTGTCCGAGACCGAGGACTACGCCGAACAGATGGCCTCTCACCAGGCTCGTCTGGAAAGTTTTATCCGCTCCCTGACTGGGGATTCTGACGCCGCGCGCGACATTCTTCAGGAGGCCAACATTATCATGCTGAGGAAAGCACGTGAGTTTGAGGCGGGCACCAACTTCAGCGCTTGGGCTTTTCGGATTGCCCGATTCGAAGTGATGACCTGGCGGCGAAAGATGGGACGCAGCCGACTGACTTTTGACAATGACCTCGTGGATCAAATGGCTGAGACGGCCGAGCGACTGGACGACACCTATCTGAGCCGAGTCGAAGCCTTGCAGGAATGTCTTTCCAAATTACCAGAGCGTCAGCGGGACATTGTCCGTCAGCGCTATCTCGAGGAGCGATCCGTGGCTGATCTCGCCGAAGAGTCTGGCGACAACGCCAATTCCATTTCCCAGCTGCTGTTTCGTGCCCGCCAAAATCTCCTGAAATGCGTCGAGAAGACGCTTCAACGCGCGTCGGTTTGACCAACGACAGAGCCGCCGCTTTTTCCCATTCTCATGAAATCCACCTCGCCATCTGAATCCGATTCCCCCCGGAAGCATTCCGCGGAAGATCGTCTCCATTGGCTCGCGCAGCGAAGCGTCGATGAGGGACTGAACTCTGCGGATGCCAAGGAACTGGCGACTCTGCTGGCGGAGTCCGAGGAAGCGCGGGAAACTTACGTTGGCTATTGCCAACTCCACACCGCTTTGGGTCAAGAGTCCGGCTTGCACTCCGAACTCGCTGCCGCACTGCGACCGGACAATGTGGTCGCCTTGCCGGGAGCGCGCACCGTATTGACACCTGCGGAGGACGACGAGGAAATCGTACAGCGACCGTTTCCTTTCGGTAAACTAGCTGCGGGAATTGCCGCAGCGGCGGCGATCGTGACCGGAGTCGCGTTGTTGCCGGGAATTCTGGGCGACGCCAGGAAAGAGGGAGTCAACAGGGTTGAATCAGGGACTCAACCCTCTTCAATCAACGGTGAATTACCGGCAAGATCGGAGAAGCTACCGCATAAAAATTCGAGTAAAAAATCACCCAAGCCGTTGTTGGTTAACGGAGAGGATGATCAAACTCCCGAGGAGCAATATCAATCGAGCCCCGTTTTGGCTCAGGTGTCCAGTGGCTCGCAATCACGTCCGCCCGCCAGTCTGGTGACCGCCGGGGCGAAGACTCGAATTTCCTTCAATCGCGATATTCGCCCCATTCTTTCGGACAACTGCTTCCATTGTCACGGTCCGGATGAAGGGGGACGCAAAGCGGATCTGAGACTGGACCTGCGGCAGACTTCGATTGTCAGCGACAGCAATGCAGAGGCTCCCATTGTTCCGGGAGATCTGGAGGGCAGCGAATTTTTTGCCCGCATCGCCACGACCGATCCGGACGATCAGATGCCGCCACCGGATTCTCACAAGCGACTCACACCGGCGCAGATCGCCTTGTTTCGTCAGTGGATTCTTGAAGGGGCGGAGTGGGAGGAGCATTGGGCATTCGTTGCGCCGTCAAAGGATGCGCCGCCTGCGATTGAGTCTGATTGGGTGCGCAATGACATCGACAAGTTCATTGTCGCACGTCTCAAAGAGGAGGGCTTGGACCCCAGCGAGGAAGCCGATCGCTACACCCTGATTCGTCGGGCCACTCTTGATCTGACGGGCTTGCCGCCGACCCCGGAAGAAGTGTTGGCTTTTGTCAGCGATGATTCGCCGGAGGCCTACCCGCAGCTGATCGATCGCCTGCTGGAATCGAAAGCCTACGGAGAACATCGTGCGCGCTACTGGCTGGACGCGGCGCGCTATGGAGACACGCATGGGCTGCATTTGGACAACTATCGCGAGATCTGGCCGTATCGGGACTGGGTCATCAATGCCTACAATGCGAATTTGCCGTTCGATCAGTTCACTATTCAGCAACTGGCCGGCGATCTGATGCCGACACCGAATCAGGATCAGCTGGTCGCGACGGGATTCAATCGCTGCAACGTCACGACCTCCGAAGGTGGGGCCATTGCCGAGGAATTCCTCGTGCGCTACGCGGTGGATCGCGCGGCGACGACGGCAACCGTCTGGATGGGGCTGACGGCGGGCTGCGCCCAGTGTCACAATCACAAATACGATCCCATCAGTCAGCGGGAGTTTTATCAGCTCTTTGCCTACTTCAACAACACCACCCAGCCGGGGATGGATGGGAACGCCAAGGATTCGCCGCCGGTGATTCGGGTGTTTGCCGATGAGGCTGAAGAAAAACGGATCACCGACCTGCGCGGTGAATTGGCCAAGGTCGATGCCGAGCAACTGAAGCCGGTCGCGAAGGCTCCCGAAACCGAGGCCGCGTTTCAGGCGTGGTTGGCGAAGGCGGATCGCGCAGCGCTTTTCGCGGATTTCCGACTTCCCGGCTCCTTGTTGGAAGCCCCGCCCAAGGCGGAAACGGACGCTCCGGTGAATGCTGGCAATGTGGGGAAATTTGAAAAGAGCAAACCATTCACGATTGCGTTCCTCTATGAGGCTCCTGCGGAGGATGGACGTACCGTGCTGATGCAAAAGACGGATCCGACCCAACGAGAGCGTGGCTGGCGGGTGGTGCTGGAAGACCGGGCGATCAATCTGGAGCTCATCGAATCCTGGCCCGGCAAGACCTTGCGGGTTGGCGTGACCCGGATCGTCAGGGAGGGGAGCAGCGGGCATTTTGTCTTTTCCTACGATGGATCGGGCACATCCGAGGGGATCGGGCTCTATCAGAATGGGAAAAGGCAATCGAGTCGTTTCGTGAAGGAATGGTTCGATACTCTGGAGGGAGACTTTTTGACCGAAGCCCCGCTCATGATTGGTGGTCTCACCAAGGCGAGCGGCCTGACGCCGAAAGTGAGCGACGTGCGCCTCTATGATCGCCGTCTGTCGGATGCCGAGATCAAACTGCTCACGGATCGGGATCGCTTGCGTGGGATCGCGGCGAAGGATGCCTCCAAGCGCGTTGACAAGGAAACCGGTGAACTGCGTTCGGCCTGGTTGATGGCGTTTCAGGACGACTACCGGGCGGCCTTGGTGAGAAAGGGCGAAATCGAAACCGCCATCAGCGCGATGGAAGCCAAGGCGCCGATCACGCTGGTGATGCAGGAAAAAGTCGACAGTGCCCCGATGGCTCACATTCTGGAGCGCGGAGAATACGATAAGCAACTGGACGAGGTCAGCGTCGGTGTGCCCGATTTTCTTCCGCCCCTGGCCGAGGGGATGCCGGCGAACCGGCTGGGACTGGCCCAATGGCTGGTGAATGGGCAGCATCCGCTCACGGCACGAGTCATGGTGAATCGGATGTGGCAGGAACTGTTCGGCGTCGGCTTGGTGAAAACAGCCGAGGATTTTGGCACTCAAGGGGAGCCGCCAAGCCACCCCAAACTGCTCGATTGGCTCGCGTTTCACTTCGTGGATTCTGGTTGGGACATGAAGGCGCTGTATCGGGAGATGATGCTCTCCGCGACCTATCGCCAGTCGGCACGCCTCACGCCGGAGTTGCGTCAGCGCGATCCGGAGAATCGTTTGCTTGCGCGCGGCCCGCGTTTTCGACTCGATGCGGAGGTAATTCGCGATCAGGCGTTGGCGGCGGCCGGATTGCTCGATCCCACCGTGGGCGGCGAGAGTGTGCGCCCGTGGCAGCCGGGCGGGATCTGGGAAGCGGTCGGCTACACCAACAGCAACACCCAGACCTTTTACCCGGATTTCGGAGGCAAAGCCGAGCATCGGCGTTCTCTCTACACCTTCTGGAAACGCACCGCGCCTCCGCCCAATCTCGGTGTCTTTGATGCTCCGAATCGCGAGAGCTGCACCGTACGTCGGGAGCGGACCAACACGCCGCTGCAGGCGCTGGTGATGATGAACGATCCCCAGTTTCTCCGGGCGACACGTCACTTGGCACAGCGCGCCCTGAACGAACACGACAATGTGGACGGGCGGATCGACTATCTCTCGACCTTGCTGACCGGACGCCCTCGGGATGAGCAGGAAAAGCAGGTGCTGAAGGCCTCGCTGGTGAAATTTCAGAACGCCTGGGGCAGTGACGAGCCCTCCGCGCGGGAGTTTCTGGTCGATTCCGTGAATGATCGCTTTTCGCTGAATCAGACAGAGCAGCCGGTGGAGCTGGCGTCGTGGACCATGGTCGCGAGTCAGATCATGAATCTCGATGAATCGATTTCCAAACCCTAGCCAACCTACGCAGATCATGAGTCCCTACACGGATTACCTCACCTACGAAACGCGTCGCCAGTTCTTTGGGAAATCGGCCAAAGGCCTCGGCATGGCGGCCCTGGGATCCCTGATGGGGGCGCAGTTTGCCAATCCCGGTTCCGCGACGGCGGCGGGTGCGGAAGGAACTGGCAACGTGGTCCAGCATTTCACGCCCAAGGCAAAGCGGGCCATCTACCTGTTCATGTCCGGGGCACCGTCGCAGCTGGATCTCTTTGACTACAAGCCGAAGATGAAGGCGATGTATGACAAGGATCTGCCCGAGTCGATTCGGATGGGGCAGCGGCTGACGACGATGACCTCGGGGCAGAAACGCTTTCCCATCGCACCCACGATCTTCGACTTTCAACGGCATGGTCAGAGCGGAGCTTGGGTCAGCGAACTGCTGCCGCACACCGCCAAGATCGTTGACGACATCGCCATCGTGAAGACGCTGTGGACGGAAGCGATCAATCACGATCCCGCGATCACCTACATTCAAACCGGTAGCCAGATTCCCGGTCGACCGAGTCTGGGAGCCTGGCTCAGTTATGGTCTCGGCAGCGAGAATGAGAACCTGCCGAGTTTCGTGGTCCTGAACTCGACCTGGTCTGCGAAGCGCGATGCTCAGGCCTTGTTTTCCCGACTTTGGGGCAGTGGCTTTTTGCCATCAAAACATCAGGGTGTCGCGCTACGGTCGCAGGGAGATCCGGTGCTCTATCTTTCGAATCCAAACGGGGTGAGTCCCGAGATTCGGCGCTCTATGCTCGATGGCGTGCAGGCGCTGAATCAGAAGCATTTCGATGAGGTGGGAGATCCTGAGACCCATGCCCGGATCACGCAATACGAGATGGCTTTTCGAATGCAGTCGTCGGTGCCGGATTTGACCGATCTCTCAGACGAGCCGGACTACATTTTCGACATGTATGGTCCGGATTCCCGAAAACCGGGGACTTTTGCCTATCATTGTTTATTAGCTCGACGCATGGCGGAGCGGGGTGTTCGATTGACCCAGATCTTTCACCGCGGTTGGGATCAGCACGGTAATTTGACCGGTGACCTGCCGCTGCAATGCCAAGACGTAGATCAGCCGAGTGCCGCGCTCGTTGAGGATCTTAAAATGCGGGGCCTGCTCGACGACACCCTCGTGGTTTGGGGAGGGGAGTTTGGCCGCACCGTCTATTGCCAGGGCGGGCTCAGTCAGACCAATTACGGGCGCGATCATCATCCACGCTGCTTCACCATGTGGATGGCAGGTGGCGGCATCAAAGGTGGGACGGTGTATGGCGAGACGGACGATTTCAGTTACAACATCGTTCGCGACCCGGTTCACATTCGCGACCTCAGCGCCACGATTTTGCATCAACTGGGCATCGATCACGAGCGTTTCACGGTCAAATTTCAGGGTGCCGACATGCGCCTGACCGGGGTGGAAGCCCATGCTCACGTGGTGAAGGGGATCTTGACCTGAGCTCAATTGCCGCCAACCGGCAGGGACATCCGGATAGCGAATGCATGGCAGGAGCCGTGAATTTGCGTTAGTTTGTGCGAGAGCGTAGGTGGATCCTTTGTCTGGACGCCGACTGCTCTCGAAACTTCATGAGACTTCGAACCCTCGTCCGTATTGAAAAAAGCGCCCGGCGTCTGGCGGAGATTCTGGGCACGATGGCGAAGTATGGACTTGCCGACTGGTTGTCGGGAGTCGACTACGACTGGTTTCGCGGATTGCTGAAAAGCGCCGAGGGAGAAATCATTCCCGATCTCACGACGGCGGAGCGGATTCGACTGTTTCTGACCGATCTGGGGCCGACCTTCATCAAGGTGGGGCAGATCCTCAGCACCCGGCCTGATCTGGTGGGAACGGACGTGATCGTGGAGCTCTCCAAACTTCAAAGTCAGACGCCTCCCGATTCGTGGGAGCAGGTCGCCAGTCTGATCGAGATGGAACTGGGGCGACCAGCCGGAGAAATCTTTCGTGAGGTGATGGAGACACCGGTCGCGTCAGCTTCGATCGGTCAGGTTCATGCGGCAACCTTGCACGACGGTCGCAACGTGGTGGTAAAGGTCATGCATCGCGGCATCGAGGATGCGGTGCGTCGCGATCTCGATCTTCTGATGGGACTCGCGGAACTCGCCGAGAAACATGCGATTCAGTTGCGACGGTATCAGCCGGTGGCGACCGCCCGGTATTTTCAGCGAACGCTTCTGAGAGAGTTGGATTTCGGCTACGAACGACGTCACCTCGAAAAATTTGCCGAGAACTTTGCGGATGATGAAACGGTTCACTTTCCGGAGGTCTTTCCGGACTATTGTGCTGATCGGGTACTGACCATGGAACGGTTGATCGGCATTCCCGTCACTGACATACCAGCCCTGAAGGCATCGGATGCCGATTTGAACGAATTCGCCAGGCGGGGTGGCAATCTCTATCTCCAGATGGTTTTCGGCGATGGTTTCTATCATGCGGATCCACATCCGGGCAATCTTTTCCGAATGGAAGGAAACGTCGTTGGCGTCATCGACTGCGGCATGGTGGGGCACATCGATGAGGGCTTGCGGGAAGACATTGAGGACATGTTGCTCGCAGCCGTGAGCGGCGACCCCGATGGGCTCACGGACGGCATTGTCCGGGTAGGGCAGGTCCCGCCCGAGTTTGATGAAGATGATCTCCGTGCCGAAGTGGGGGAGTTTCTATCAGACTACGTCGGACAATCAGTGGCTGAGTTCGATGTCAGTGGGGCATTGCAGCGCCTCTTCGATCTGGTTCGGGATTTTCATATCGTCCTCCCGCAGAGTTTCGGCATGCTGGTAAAGACATTGGTTGTGCTGGAAGGCACGGCGCGTCAGCTGTCGCCCGATTTCAGCCTGGCAGCGATGATTCGTCCCTACTATCAGCGGGCGGTTCGACGCCGACTGTCTCCCCAGCGTCTCGCATCGGGAATCGGGCGCGGGGTGCGCGACTGGAAACGGCTGGTGGAGAGCCTACCGCGGGATCTTTCCGATATTCTGGGTCGGTTCCGAAAAGGCACCCTCGAGGTTCACCTGGAGCATCGCCGACTGGAAACGACAGTGGATCGGCTGGTGCTGGGCCTGCTCACGGCCGCAATGTTTTTGGGTTCGGCCATCATGTGGAGCATGAAAGCGCCCCCGACTCTCTTTGGCGTTTCTCTTTTCGGTGCCCTCGGTTTTCTGGCCAGCGTATGGTTGGGAGTCGGCCTGTTACTGTCCATTCGCCGAGCCAAAAAACAGCCACCTCAGAGGTGATGCCTTCCGATCTCGGGCGAGTGAGCGGTTGACCATGTGCCGTCTCCGTTGCTTAATGCTTCGAGTCACGTCCACACAACCTACTCTCGGAATCTTTGCTTTATGAGTCAGCTCCACCAGATGCAGATCACCTATGCGCCGGTCGAAGATCGGTTGCTCTTTCGGGTGAACACCAAGCAGCGCCAGGAATTCCGTTTTTGGATGACCCGTCGCTACGTGGCCCTGCTGTGGAAAACGATTCTCGGGCATCTCCGCGCGGCCAAGAGCGGGGGAGAGGCGGCGACACCCGGCAGTCCGGCGGTGGCGGATTCGACTCCCGAACCTCTCAAAGATGTGTTGCTGGCCAAGGAACACGAGGAGCAGGTGGCGAAGTCGGATTTTAAAACCGAATACCAGGAAAGCTCCTATCTCCCGTTGGGCGAGCAGCCGGTGTTGTTGTTCGGCATCGGGATGAAAACCGGGCCAGAAGGGGCCTCCATTCTCTGCATGCATCCTCCGAAAGGAGAGGGCATCGAGATTTCACTGAACGATCAGATTACGCATTCCCTCTGTCGCCTGATCGCCGACGCGACCAAGAAGGCAGAGTGGAAACTGGACCTGGAGTTCAGCCAGGCCAGCCAGTATTTCCCGGATCAGGGGCCGGGCTTGAATTGATCGAGCTGAGTCGTGCGTACTAACGTGAGGACGGGTAGGGGAACTGATCACTCCGCCGTCAACGCAGCCCGCTCGTCACCGGCACCTGACTTCTCGATAAAGTAGTCGTAGTCGCCGTGGTAGCGCTGGAGCTGACCGTCGTTCACATGAATGACATCGGTCGCCAGTTTGCGGATGAAGTGCACATCATGTGAGATGAACACCAGGGTGCCCGCGTATTTTTCCAGCGCCATGATCAGGGATTCGACCGTGAGAATGTCCAAGTGAGTCGTGGGCTCGTCCATCAGCAGGAGATTCGGCGGATCGACGAGGAACTTCACCAGGTTGAGACGGCTTTTCTCGCCACCACTCAGCACCTTGGTCATCTTGTAGACATCCTCTTTGCGGAACATGAACGATCCGAGAATGCCACGGGCCTCGTCCTCGCGAAGCGTCGGGGCTGCGTCGAGGACTTCGGTGAGCACCGAGTTGTTGGGATTGAGCGTCGCGGCGCGGTGCTGGCTGAAATAGCCAATCTTGGCGTTGTGACCGAGTTGGCGGGTGCCTTTCTGGAACTCGAGTTCGCCCGCGAGAATCTTGAGCAGCGTGGATTTTCCTGATCCATTCGGGCCCACGAGAACCGTGCGTTCCCCTCGCTCGATCGTCACTTCCATGTTTTCATAGACCACCTTATCCCCATAGGCCATGTGGATGCCCTCGAGCGTGATGGCCCGCTGACCACCGCGGGGAGGTTCGGGAATCTGAAAGCGAAACGGCTTGCTGGGCGGCTTCGGCTTGTCGATTTTATCCATCTTCTCGATCTGCTTCATCTTGCTCTGCGCCTGAGCGGCTTTCGAAGCGACGGATCGGAACTTGTCGACGAAGTCCTGCAATTGCTCGACCTGCTTTTGCTGGTTCTTGTAGGCCGCCAGTTGGCGTTGGTAGTTCTCTTCCCGCTGCTCCACGTAGGAGGAGTAATTTCCGCTGTAGGGGATCAACTTCTGATCGTTGATGTCGTAGACGGTTTCGACCAGCTCGTCCATGAATTGCCGGTCATGGGAGATCATGAACAGGGCCCCGGTGTAATTTTTCAGGTAGTCCTGCAACCAGAGCAGCGACATGAGGTCGAGGTGATTGGTCGGTTCGTCGAGCATCAACAAATCGGGTTCCATCACCAGCAGTCGCGCCAGATGGGCTCGCATGATCCAGCCCCCGCTCATTTCCTTTGCAGGGCGCTCAAAATCCACCTCCTTGTAGCCGAGGCCGCGCAGAATCTTCTTCGCCTTCGCCTCGGTCTGCGGATTGCTCAAGGCATCATATTTGGCCTGCGCCTCGAAATACTCCGGCTTATCCACTTCGCCGGCATCCTCGAATTTCTTGAGAGTCGTTTCCAGATCCTCAAGCATGCCCGCCTGACCTGTTGCTACGGCCAACACCGTTTCATCACCGACGGCTTCACTCTCCTGAGGGAGAAAGCCCACCATGGTGTATTCATCACGGTCGACGGTTCCTGCGTCCGCTTCGACGGTATGCAGAATGATGCCGAACAGCGTCGATTTTCCGGCCCCATTGGGACCGACCAGGGCGACACGCTCGCCGTAGTTGATCTGCATGGAGGCGTCTTCGAACAGCGTCCGACCACCATAGGTCTTTTTGAGTTTGCGGATGGAAAGCATGGGAATCGAGAGAAGCAGAGTGAGAGATTCAATCCGACGGACCAAATCACGACGAAAGCAGTCAGGACATCGTCGTTTGCCCCTGTTCTCCATACCGTTCCTCGCGAAATCTGCAACCCGGTTCCGGCCAAAATAGGGCGAGTCTCCAGCATAGAATCCTGAGATCAAGACACGGTGTCCCTTGCCATGGAAATCGGGGCTTGAAGGGGATTTCTTTCGATTTGCAAAATGATTATGATTTTTTCCTTGAAAATACCTTCTGCATCGGACAACTTCCCGCTCCGCCAGAAAATGGCGTTGGTCCACAATTCCTCTGTAGCTCAGCGGTAG
>JAGROX010000265.1:0-2216 GCA_020440025.1 Verrucomicrobiia bacterium | reverse complement strand
TTGGTTCGATCCCAACCGGAGGAGCCATTTTCGGAACGAAAATTGGCGACGGAAGTTTTATGAGAACCTTGGTTCGACTGCCTTCCACCGCGAAGCGGTAGACACATGCCATCGCAGGGGCGATGCACTCCGCAGAGATGCCCGAACGGGCATCTCTCTAGCCCATCTCGGTGCGTGGGGTGCGGGTGATTCCGCGAACGGGTTTCGTGGGCCGCACCCTCATTTTCCGTCGGTGGCTGCTGTCGCACGGGGCAGCCCGCCGCCCGATGTGATCTGACCCGCCCGCCCAGTTTCTGGATTGCAGTCATCGAGTCAGCATCCGATGCCGTAAGGTGCCACGGCCAGCCTTGGGTCGACCACATCAAAGGAGTCGTAGGCGTGCCGCAGTACGGGGAGGTTGCCGCTTTGTTTCGTCTTCATGGCGGTCACCGCTTTTCCGGAGAGGACGCGTTGACCCCGGTAAACGTCGCCCCTTCACCGCGCATCGCCCCGGGTTTGAGGGGGGGAGACAGCCAAATTTTCATCGCAACCACGATTCACTTATCGCGCTCCTATACTCCTCGTCATCAGGAAATTGGGAGAGAAATAGCCGGTAGAAACCCTTAGCTTGCTCAGCTTCTCCCGAAAATCTGAGGCTTTCGGCAATTTGAAACAGTAAATGCTTCGAATATCTTCTATCCCGCTCTGACATTTCTTCACTGAAGTCGAATTCCGACAGCGCGGAACTGTAATGTTCAGCAGCCTTCTTGAATTGTTTCTCCCTGTAATAAGAATTCGCTATCCATCGGTCTATTGCCCAAGAATAGTGATCCTCAACCGGCATACTTCGAACAATTTCGTCAAGAAAGCTTCGAGCTTTAGAAGCACTCTTCGCACCAACCAGATCTGCAATCTGGATTAACTCCATTGACAGTCTCTCATCCGGGACAGTCTTCTGATGTGATTCAACGAAACGTTTGGTCGCGGCATTCAAGTCCCCGGTAGACACCAAATTCGCAACGATCCGACGTAAACTTGCCCTTCCAGCAATCATTTCACTTTTGGTTGGCTCATCGGACATTGCTTCGATCGACTTCAATACTAGTTCATCAATATTTTGAAGCTCTTCTTTTTCATTTTCCCTCATCAGAAATTTGCAATAGTCCTCAAGAAAAAGAATGTCAGAAGCAGGTGTTATTTCCGACGCCGCACTCTTAAACCAGCCCAAAACTTGAGATTTTGGAATAGACCCAGAATCCGCCATTCTCCAAGTGCTAGCAATAGTTGCACGATTCGACAGCAAGATTTTCCGAACACCACTGGGTAGTTTTTGATCCAAGCCCAGGTTGCAATACTCAATAGCTTTTTCCCATTCGCCTACAAAAGACGAAATCGCCACCAATTCTAAAAATAACGAATCTCGTGCGGGGTCCTCCGAGGCAGCTCCGGCGAGGCCAGATTCAAGTATCTTTCTCCATTCCCGATAAAATTCGTTCTTCAGCCCATCGGGAAGCCCTCCCCCGTTTAATTCAATCAAATCTTGATACTCACCCCTGTATCGCGACAGTAACTCCTTTACACTTTCTCCCTGCGCCGAACTTGAGCAGATCAACAACAAGAAAAAAGAGAAATATAGATTTCGAATCGTCATTGTTTTTCTGAAGTTTGATGACTAATGGACCCCAAAAAACTGCTAGGGATTTGATTTTTCAACCCCGCTGCTCCGTCACCTCACATCGCCCCCGGGTTGGCGGGGTGCAGGGTGAGGAAGGGGCGAAAGAGCCTCATTCACCGAAATTTGACCGCAATTCTCACCTGTCGTCAAGCCTACGCCGGGATGTCGAGCGGATCCGTGGGACATCCGCCCGCAATTCACCGACGCGTGGACACATCCCTACGACCCCGGCTTGAATCAGTGACCGAAATCAGCGGGTGATCTTCCCGGTGTGGGGCTTGCCTCGCGTCAGTCCACCCGATAGAGCGACCGTACTTTGGCGGGAAAGGGATGTTCCTTCGCTTCGCTCAGGCTCTGCGGATTAGCTTCGCGTACAATTGACCGCTGCTGCGGCATGGCAGTGTCGGCGTCGAGAATCAGGACTCGCCCATCGTCGAGCGGAAGTTGTGGTGCATGCCGTTCGAACTCGCCATCGCTTCAGCGTCATTGGGGCAGCGCGCGGAGAATGCCTATCTGTGCATGAAACTGTGTATGAAAAGCCCTGAGAGAGCAGGTTCAAGCA
>JAGROX010000264.1 GCA_020440025.1 Verrucomicrobiia bacterium | reverse complement strand
GCCCGGTTGGCCAATTTGCCCGGCTGGTGTTTGTAGAAACCGCAGTAGGGGCAGATGTGATGGCAAAAGGGAATGTGGACGTAAAGATGCCTGACGATGGGGCTGGCGTTTTTGGTTTTCAGAATTCAAGATTAGGGTTTCCAAAACGAAGAAGACTGGCAGGCTGTTCTTGTCCGGTCTCCTGCCAGACTGAACACTGAAAACTGACAACTGAAAACCATTCCTCAAGAAGATGCCCCGAAAACTCAGCCACATCGCCCCGGACTGGTGGGACTACACCACCCTGGAAAATGACATCATCAATGACGCGGCCCGGTTGACGGAACGCGATCTGTCCCAACTCTCGCGTCCCGGTTTTACTGTCAAATTTTACGATACGCTGGAGGATTTCTACCTCGCCGAGGCCTTGGAATACATCACCGCATGGCGACAAGCGACGGCGGACAATCCCGTTGGCATTTGTGGTCCCATCGGACCGACGGAGCAGTTGCCTCTGGTGGCTCGAATGGTCAACGAACTCGGTCTGAATCTCGCCAATGCTCACTTCTGGGGCATGGACGAATGGTTGGGTGACGACGGCAAGGAAGTGTCGATGTCTCATGCCTTGAGTTTTGAGAAGGCGGATCGCGAGATGCTTTTCGATCGCGTTGATAAATCTCTGGCCATCCCGGAGTCGAATCTCCATTTCCCCAAAGCCGATGTGTCGGAATATGTCGGCAGTTGGGATGGGGTGCGTTGCGCCGTGATGCAGGGCGGACAGGGCGACATCAAGCACTGGGCGTTCAATGATCCGCTGAAGCGCGAAGGAGCCTACGCGGATGCACCGCCAAGCCCTGAAGAGTATCGGAGTTTGGGAACCCGGATCGTGGAGCTGCATCCCATCACCCTGGCGCAGAATGCTCGCACCTCTGGCGGCGGAAACATCACCATGGTGCCCGCACAGGCGATCACGGTGGGGCCCGTGGAAACCTGGAAAGCCGAGAAAGTCAGCATCTGGCAGGCCGGCACTCATGACAATCCGCTGGGACAGCGACTCACGGCGATGATGATTTCCAAGGGACTGGCGGATTCTTCGGTGCCGATGTCTCTGCTGGCGGATCATCCCAATGTGCAGTTCAATTACTATCGCGGCGGTCTTGGCAGCTGCGAGGTTGAAATGCACTGATCGAATCTTCCCAGCGAATGAACAAAGATCCTGCGCCCCTAGGGGCAAGCGATTTAGAAGGCGCAAGACGGCTCCTCTCCACGATCAAACCCGAAAAAGCTTCGGTGGCACTTCTGTCGACGGTTTCTGCCGAGGGGCGTCCGCATGCGACGTGGATGTTTGTCTCTCGATCTTTGGATCCAGGAATCGATTTCCTCACCATCACTTCTCCTGAGAGCAGCAAGCTGGGCAATGTTTCGGCAAATCCGAAGGTGGAGTGGCTGATCAGCAGCCAGGATCGGATGGAGCAACTCTATCTCGAAGGGGACGCCGAGATCATCGAAGACGTGGCCGAGATCAAGCGGCTCTGGGCCATGATTGGCGGGAAAGACAAAGCCTATTTCATGAAGTATTACAACAGTGGCATGGGCTTCACCATCGTGAGAACCCGGGTCTCGGCCGCGTTCTATTCCCTGCCGGAAGAATATCGAAAAGTGGGCATTCCGCTCGATGATTTGAAGTGACCCGGTTGCGAAAATTGGCGTCGAAGAGAGTGGAGTGGCCGAACGGATTCACAGAAGCGCATGGGATCGCAAACCTGACATTGCGAGACCAGAGGAAATCGCGGATTCTGTCAAAGTGAGGCCCGACTTTTTTCGGCCTCTTTCTTTTTTTCTCCATGACGAACCCCGAGCGACCCGAACATCGTGAAACGCCCAAAGAGGCGGGTGCGGGCGATCCCGTTTTTGTGCGTGCTGGTGAGTCTGATTGCTGGACGGATCACGAGATCCGCAACCAGGGCAAATCGGAACCTTCCGAAGGAAATCGTCGTCGTCGTCCATTTGGTTTTTTTCGGCTGGTTCGACGGCTCATCGTTCTGAGCGTCTTCCTTGTCATTCTCTTGGTCGTTGGCATTTTGGGCAGTGTCTACGTGGCCAGGCACTGGCTGCGAGGGGAACTGGAGCGGCGGCTCCTGGTCGAATTGGCTCAGCAGAACATCCATCTCAACTACGAGTCAGCCTCCTACCATTTCACCCGAGGACTTGTCCTTCATGACGTAAAGTTGTTCGAAACCAAGCGGCGGGAAATTCCTCTGTTGTCGTGTTCGGAGGTGGGTTTCTCGCTCGATGTGGTCGATCTCGCGAAGCAGGATTTCCACGGTGATATTTCCACGGCGTTTACCGCGAATGACGCCGAGTTGATCTGTTACGAAAATGGCGGAGAAGTTGCGACGATTCGAAATCTCAATGCCGAGATTCAGGGGAGTCGCGAATCTGTTTCGGTTGAGCGTTTTCGTGGAAAGATCGGGGATCTTGATTTTGATTTCGAGGGACAGGTGCTCCTGAGTCGGGAGCAGCGCCGGCATCGGAACGAGGAGAACGGCGAGGATTCAAAACGGAAGCCAGGCACCCGAAAGGTAGCCGATTTTGCCTTTTTTCGAGACTTGATGCCGTGGTTGGCGGTGACCAGTGGCGAAGAGGGCGTTCGACCCGAACTCCGGGGGAGTTTTGTCGTCGATCCCAAGAGCGAGAACCCAGTCACCGTTCATGGGAAGTTCAGTGGGCGGAATTTCACCTGGCGAAAGATCCCCCTCGACTCGGCGGCGGTGGAGTTTTCCTTCGCCGAGGGAGATGAACGATTGGTGTTGCCCGATTTTACCATCAACTATGAGGGCGGGTTGATTTCGGGCGAAGCGGTGTGGGATTCGGGGACGGGGCTGGTCGATATCACGCGATTTCAGTCATCAGCTGATTTGCTGGGATTGCTTCGACGCATCAACCCAAGCCTCGCTCCTTTTGCCGCGATGATTCAGCAGGAGGAGCCTCCGATTGTGAAGGCAGACGGGATGCTGAATCTCAAGCATTTCTGGGCCAGCGAACTCAACCTCGACTACCGGAATAGTCTCGGCATGACTCTGCTGTTGAACCGGGGGCCTCTGGCGCTCGAAGGAATCCATGGACGGTTTCAAGTCGCAAATGGCGGTCTGAAAACCGATTCGCTCAAGCTCCTCGCGCTGGGAGGCAGGTTCGATGCCTCGGGAGTGATCACTCTGGCGGAGCCCCCGCTGAACTATGATGGGAAACTTGAGGTCAGGGGACTGCCGCTTCAGCAGATTGTCGACTACTTTGGCGGTGAACAGGAACTGCCGGGTCTGTTGAGCTTGTCGTTCGCGGGAAAGGGCGGCGTTGCCATGGCGGCCCTGAACGGATCGGGGCAGGTGAGGATCGATGGGGCAAAATTCTACAAGGTGCCGGTAATCGGGCCGATTCAGGGACTCATGGGGTCCGTGATTCCTGTTTTTGGCGACGACAAACGCGGTGAAATGTCGGCGACATTTGCCATCAATGATGGCGTGTTGGAATCGCAGGATTTGGCGATTCTGTCAGACGGAACCCGGGTTGAACTAAAAGGGAACTTGGACCTGTCCAACTGGCAGACTGATTTCCAGGCGGAAGGCAAATTGGTAGGGGCGCTGGGGCTGGTCACTGGATTGCTCTCCAAGGCATTGATCGTGGAGGGACGTGGTCGGGTCGATGAATTGGAGATCGATTTAAAAAATGTGCCTGCCGAGTTTGCTTCCGAGACTGTCAAGGGGGTCTTTGGCATCGCAGGCAAAGGCGTGGGGCTGGTAACCGATACTGTCGGCACTGGGCTGGAAGGGGCGCAGCAAGTGGCGGGAGGTGCTCTGAAGGTCACCGGCTCAGTTCTCACCAGCAGCGCAGATGCCGTCAAAAACGTGGGCCAGGGAGTTGCCTCCATCGGTCAGAAAACCGTGGGTGGAGGAGCCAAATTGATCGGAGATGGGCTCCGCAGAATCATTCCAGGCAAGCAGAGGGGCGAAGTTGACCATGATGACCCGGCTGTTGTCATCGGGCCACCCGATCCCGAGGAGTTGGAGAAAGAGAAGGAGGAAGCCCCGAAAAAACGGGCACCCATATTCTCAGATTGAAATCCGGTGGATCGAACGATTCACCGCCTCCGCAACGGCTGCCGTTTCTTCTGCGGGCGGATTCAGCTTTTGATACACTGCCGTGGCCAGTCTCGATGACACATAGCATGCGGCGAAGAATCCGAGGATTGAGAGAGTAAGAATCCAACGCGGCACTTTTCGATCACCCGTCAATTCCTTACGAGTGCCGAGATAGATGAGCGCGGCGGCCAGTGCGGGCAGTCCCAGGACGGTAAGTGCCTGAGCGATCGTGATGAGAGTGACCGTGCTTTCATTTCCCCAGACCACGGAAGCGATCGCCACACTCATGCCCACCAGCAACGCGACGGTGGTCAGGTGCAGGGGGCCGCGTTGATCCAGCCGACTGCCGAGTTTCAAACTGTCGGACATCACTGTTCCGCCGATCATCGCATTGACGAGAAAGGATGAGAAAGCGCCGGCAAAGATGCCGATGCAAAAAACGACCTTGGCCCAAGGGCCAAAGAGGGGCTCCAACTGAAGTGCGATGTCGCCGACACTATTGAGCGCGATGGTATCCGGACGACCGTAGAAAACGCGCATGGAGGTGAGAAGGATGATCGCCGTGACCAGACCGAGAACCGAGATGCTGACCGTCGAATCGATGACACCTTTTCGCACATCGCCGATGCCCCAGCCTTTCTCCTTCACCAGATAGGCCTGGTAGAAAGCGCCACCGACAGAGAACGTGGTCCCGATCATGCCCAGCAAAGGAATGAGATCCGGCTTTCCGGTCGGAGGTGCCGCCACGTAGCCGCGGGGACTGATCCAGGCGACGCCGAAGTTCACGAGAAACGCCACCACCATCATACCGATGAGCAGCTTCATCAGTTTTTCCACCGAGCCGTAGAGATCGCGAAACGCGTAGAGGCAGCCAATGACGAACAGATTGGTCACGACCAGTACGCCGACTTTGAGTCCGGTGCTTTCGATCTTGAAAAGAGGCTCGATGCCTGCAATCACCGCGAGGTTGTTGCTCGATTGAAAAAGCGCAACAAGGCCAAACAGAATGGCCCCAATGATCACCGCGATCGGTCGACCGAGTCGGGAGGCGAGTTCGTCACAGGGGCTGCCTTCGTAGACGGCCCCCAGTCGGGCGGCGAGTGCGACCATGCCGATCATAAGGATGGCGGCAATCGCGATGACAGGAACCCCGGCGAGGCCAAAGGTGGCGCCGACTTTGGAACTGGTGAGGATACTGCCGGGACCGAGCACGACGGCGGCGACAATGATGGCAGGACCGACGGATTGGAGAATTCTTTTCACGAGGGGAACGGAATCAAGAGGGTTGAATCGGAGAGTAAAGAGGGTCAAATCGAGCTGATCAAACGAGTCCGATGGAGCGACGAGGATTGTGGGAAATGAGAGTTTCGATCTGCGTTTGGGACAGGTCCAGTTCGGAGGCCAAATGGGCCTCTACTTCCGGCATCGTGACCGTGGAACCTGCGAGATTTGGCGAGCCTGGGCGGCGTGCCACGCCGTGTTCATCGATTTCCACGGGAGCCCCCGACAATTGGTAGAGGCCCGGCCCCAATTTGGCAGCTGAGATGGCGTCCGTGACCATGATGGAGCGTTCGATCCCGGAGAGGGAGAGATAGTTTTTCAACGCAAAGAAGGGGACATGAACTCCATCCGGGATGTAGCAAATCCAAAGTCGGTCAGAGAATGAAAGCGCGCGCTGAATGATGTTGTCGTGGCGAGGCAGATCCACGGGACAACCGTTGCCGAGGTGAGTGATCATGGTCAATCCGGCGTCGATCGCTCCTTTCAACTGATCGAGCGAAGGATCGCAATGCCCGGCCGACACGGTGATTCCCTGATCCGCGAGATAGGCGGTCGTTGAGAAATCCGGATCGTTTTCGGGCGCCAGCGTCACAATGCGGGTCAATCCGGCGGCGGCTTCAAGAAGGCGCTTGGTGTCATCGATATTGGCAGGTTTGACGCAATCCGGAGGATGCGCGCCGATGTAGCCGGGAGCGGCATTTAGGAAAGGGCCTTCGATATGAAACCCGACGATCATGTCCCTGATCGTGGTGTCAGTCTCCCGAAACGCGACTAACTTGGCCAGCTTGGCGCAAAGACCCTCCACGGAATCTGTGATCACGGTCGCGAGAATACCGCCGACCCCATCCTTCGTCAGCTCGTCGCAGGCGTGTCGACACTGGTCGAGAGTGAGATCACTGGAGCAGAAGTCAGCGCCGGCATAACCGTTTACTTGGAGGTCAAAAGGTTTCATCAACAGCTTCTTAGCGAAAGGGATTTGAGGTTAGGACGAACCACGCAGACTTGCCAAGGTTCAATGCGGCGCGTTTGCGGAAGATGGGCTAGCGAGGTGGTGGCATTCGGCCCTTGCGGATGCCGACAGATTCTCTAATCTCGCCCCTGACATGGCGAAAGAACTCAACTTCAAACAGGAACTGGTGGGCTGCTTCGGCTTCCCCGTGGCGGAGAACCCAACCCAGGCAATGATTGAACCCGCTTTTCGGGCGATGGGTCTGGACTGGCGCTATTTGACTCTGGAGGTGACCCCGGAGAATCTCGCGGCAGCAGTGGCCGGCGCGCGCGCTTTTGGATTCAAGGGCTTCAACTGCACCATTCCTCACAAGGTCGCCGTGATCGAACACCTTGACGGACTCGGGGAGTCGGCAGCGCTGATGGGCGCGGTCAATTGCGTCGTCAATCGCGATGGAAAATTCATCGGGGAAAACACCGACGGCAAAGGTTTCGTCTCAAGCTTTCGCGAAATTGCCGATCCTACCGGGCAATCCCTGCTGCTGCTCGGAGCGGGTGGTGCTGCTCGGGCCATTGGCGTGGAAATGGCTCTGGCAGGCGTCCGAAAGATCACGGTAGCGAATCGCAGCGAGAAACGTGGTCGCCAATTGGAGGCACTATTTCGCGGTCCTGTCAGTGATGCAGTGGGAGGAACGGTGGAAATCGAGTACCTGCCGCTTACTGGTAAATTCAGCGTTCCCGAGGGCACGGACATCGTCGTGAACGCAACCTCGATCGGACTGTTTCCCGATGTCGACGCTCAAGTGCCGATCGACGTGGACTCACTGACCTCCGAAATGGTGGTCGCAGATGTCATTCCCAATCCTCCCAAAACCTGGTTGGTTCGCGAGGCGACGGCGCGAGGTTGTCGGGTCATTGATGGACTCGGAATGCTGGTTGCGCAAGGCGTGATCGGGATTGAATACTGGACCGGTCAAACTCCTGATCCCGCCGTGATGAGAACGGCGCTTGAGGATATCTTCTGAGCTTGAATGAGGCTATTGTCCTTCTGGAGTATCCTCTGGGAGGAATCCAGACAAAACCTTTTCCCGAAGAAGCGATTTTTCGGTAGGAGAAAGTGTCTTCTTCTCTCCATATAGTTTGAAGCAGATGTCTTTAACCTTCTCATGGCGAATGGCATTGCTCTTTAGCGACCAAGCTGCCGCTTCTGGCAATTGTTCAGAGAGAGGGCTATAACCTTCGGGGATTTTAGCAGAATTCGGATCAACCTTAGTATCCGCGAATTGAAAGCAGGCAATAATACGGCGAATCGCATTCTCCGATCCAGTGGCATAGAAGAAACCCCAAAGCATATCGAGAGTTCGAACTTCATCCAATTTCAACTCAAGAATCTTGGGCAATTCTTCCTTTTCGGTTTCAAACTTCTCATCGAATTCAAGTTTCAGAATCGCTTTGGATTCTTCGGTGTGTGAAAAAAGCATCGCCGTATGCAGCACCTGCTTTTCTTCAGGAGTGAGTCCACTGAGGGCGGTATACCAGTCATCAATCTTATCGCGATTCTGCCGAATCAGTTGGCTGATAAACCCAACAAGCGCACCTCGGGCCTCCTCATTGACCAAGGTGCCATCTTGGCTGTATTCGCGCATCTTTTCTACGAACTGTTCTGGAGTTGGATCCAGGTAGTAGTTCTCCAACCAATCAGGTTCTTCAAGGCGAGGAGCACCGAAATCACCATCCTCTTGGCATACTGCCAGTGTGGCGGTGCTGATGAGAGTGAGGGCAAAAATGGAAAAGCGGGAGAGACGTTGCTTCGACATGGCGAGGATTGTGCTGACTTTGTAATGACAATGCAATGTCATAAAAGCGCGATTTTCGATGGATTTCACTTGAATTCCTTCAAAAACCCGTAAATTCACCGCCACTATGGCGAAGAAAAGCTGGATCGAGCGCAATGCGCGCAAACAGAAGACGGTAAATAAGTACGCGAAGCTCCGTGCGGAGCTCAAGAAGCAGGGAGATTACGTGGGACTTACCCTGCTCCCTCGCGACGCGAGCCCGACCCGCTTGGTCAATCGCTGCGAAGTGACGGGACGTCGTCGCGGCTATCTCCGCCGTTTTAGAATGTCACGTATCACTTTTCGGGAAGCGGCCTCCCGTGGCCTCATCCCTGGAGTTACCAAATCCAGCTGGTAGACATCCGGCGGATTTTTCGGTAGCTTTGATTTTGTCGACGCCCGATTTTTCTCAAGGCGTCGGCTTGCCATGCCGATCTACGAATACATCGCGGTCAGTCCTGAAGAGGGCTGCCGTATTTGCCTCCGCGGTTTTGAGCTGCGCCGCCCGGTCACGCGGCCAGCGCTGGAAAAGTGCCCCCTTTGCCGCAAGCCGGTGAAGAAAGTCATTTCCCGAATCAATACTCCCAAGGTTTCCAAGCCGATGTCGGTCTCCGATGCCAAGAAGGCCGGTTTCACGGTCCTCGAGCGGCGAGATAAGGGGGTTTACGAGAAACTATGAGTGGGGCTATGGGGGCAGCGGACGATACCGAACCGCGAAGTAGTCACGTCGCCTACCAGGGCGGCATCTTTGGAACCGCGCCTCTCGTTCCGAGGTTGCTGTCATGACGAGCGTGCTTTCCATCTCTCCATCGACTTTGGCCATGGCCGGTCCCGAGGTCATCCGGACGACCTATATGGGGCTGGAACCCGGCTATCTGGGGTGGCAGGTGTTTCTGCTGGTCTTCTTTATTCTGCTCAACGGTTTTTTCGTGGCAGCCGAGTTTGCCCTCGTCAAGGTGCGAGCCAGTCAGTTGGATCCGCATGTTGAGGCAGGAAAAGGGACCGCCAAGCAGGTTGTGTGGATCCTTGGCCATCTGGATTCCTACCTCTCTGCCTGTCAGTTGGGCATCACCATCGCCAGTATCGTGCTGGGTTCGGTCAGTGAGCCGTTCATCTCGATGCTGCTTCAGCCTCCACTGAGTTATTTTGGACTGAGTGACTGGTGGATCGAAAAGCTCTCATTCGTGGTCGGCATTTCCGCGATCACCTTCCTTCACGTGGTGATCGGCGAGCAAATGCCCAAGGTACTGGCCATTCGCAAGGCGCTGGGAACGTCGATGTTCTGCAGTCGCCCGCTCCATCTTTTCTATCTGCTCTTTCGATGGCCCATTCGGCTGCTCAATTTCTTCGCCAGTTTGTTCATGCGGAAGATCTTCCGCATCGATCCGATCGACGAGCATGAGATCATCCACAGCTCCGAGGAACTCAGGATTCTCGTCGAGCAGACGGGTGGGGCAGGGGAAGTGACGGAGATGGAGCGCGAGATCCTGATCAATGCATTGGAACTCAATGACCTTACCGTTCGCGACATCATGACGCCCCGGAACGAGGTCATCATGCTCGATGCCCAGAAGTCCTTCGAAGAGAATCTGGCGATCGCTGTGGAGTGCAAGCACACTCGCTTCCCCATCGTAGAGGGGCATCTCGACAACACCATTGGGCTCATTCATATCAAGGATCTGCTGGGTGAGACCTGCCAGAAGGAGCCGGATCTGATGAAGATCAAACGGGAGATCGTCCCGGTTCCCGAGCTGATGCCGCTGGACTCTCTGCTGCAGACCTTTCTCGCAAAGCATGCTCACATGGCCTTGGTGGTCGACGAGTTCGGAGGCGCGCTGGGCTTGGTGATGCTGGATGATGTGCTCGAAGAACTGGTGGGAGAGATTCAAGATGAGTTCGACGAGGACAACCGTGAGTTTCGTCGCGTCAGCGATGAGGAATTCATCGTGGATGGCACCTTGTCACTTCACGAATTGGCTGAGCACGTCGAGGATCTCGATCTGGAAAGCCCGGATGTCAGCACGGTGGGCGGTTACATCACTCACGCCATTGGGCATCTGCCGGAAATCGGCGAGTCTGCCGTGGTCGAAAACTATGAGATCACCGTGACGGCCGCCGATGATCGAAGCGTGCAGGAAGTGAAGTTCCGGCGCATTCAGCTGCCGTCGGATGACGACGAGGAAGTGACTGCCTGATTTCAGGTGCCTTTCGCCACTTCCTCGTGACAGGTATTTGATCAGGCAAAGGCCCGCTGACGATGCCAGTCGGTGGATTGCTCGTAGGCGTGTGCCGCGCGGAGCAGATCGGTTTCACCGAATGGCTTGCCCAGCAACTGAAGCCCGACTGGCAAGGGGCGAGCCGCGCCTTCCGTTTCCGCAAAGCCACAGGGAACACTGATGCCGCAGATCCCCGCGAGGTTGGCCGAAATCGTGTAGATGTCGGCGAGATACATGGCGAGAGGATCGTCGAGTTTCTCTCCGAGCCGGAAAGGCGGGGTCGGAGAGACGGGAGAGGCGATCAGATCCACCTGCGAGAAAGCTTTGGTGAAGTCCTCGCGAATCAGGGTGCGAACCTTTTGCGCCCTCAGGTAGTAGGCATCGTAGTAGCCCGAACTCAGCACGTAGGTCCCTAGAATGATTCGGCGCTTCACTTCCTCACCAAAGCCCTCCGCTCGGCTGCGCTTGTAATGATCTAGGAGATCCTCGGGATTCGCGGCTCGATGCCCATAGCGAACCCCGTCGAAACGCGCCAGATTGGCGGAGGCTTCGGCGGTGGCGATGATGTAGTAGACTGCCACGGCATGCTCGGTATTTGGCAGAGAGATCTCCACCGTTTCCGCTCCCAGCGATTCCAACTGTTTCACCGCTGTCTCGACCGCTGCTCGAACCTGGGGATTCAGGCCCTCGGCAAAGTATTCCTTGGGCAATCCAATCTTGAGACCGGCAATATCCTGGCCCAACGCGGCGACATAGTCTGGCACCGGTTCCTTGAGTGAGGTCGAATCCCTCTCGTCGTGTCCGGAGATCGCTTGCAGGAGACGCGCGGCATCTTCGGTCGTTTTGGTGAGGGGACCGATCTGATCCAGCGAAGACGCGAAAGCGACCAATCCAAATCGAGAGACGCGTCCGTAGGTGGGTTTCAGTCCCACCACGCCACAATGGCTGGCCGGTTGGCGAATGGAGCCTCCAGTATCCGAACCCAGTGCGGCGATGGCGGTGTCCGAGGCGACAATGGCGGCCGAGCCTCCCGAGGATCCTCCGGGAATACGGTCTGTGTCCCAGGGATTGCGACAGATCTGAATTCCCGAGTTCTCATTGGATGACCCCATGGCGAACTCGTCCATGTTGGCCCGACCGAAGGGAATGGCACCGGCTTCGCGAAGCTTCCGAATCACGGTGGCGTCATAGGGCGAAGTGTAGTGCCCATGCAGCATCTTCGATGCACAGGAACAGGGATGCCCTTTGACGTTGATCAGATCCTTGATCGCGATCGGCACGCCGCCGAGTGGCTTGGCGAGATCGGCATGCGCAGCTTCGGCCAGCGCGGTTTCGAGGTCGTGGGAAAGATAGCCGCCGATGTCGCCGTCGCGGGAGACGATGGTTTCGCTGAGCGAACGGATGGCCTCGGTCGGGGTGGTGTCACCCGACGCATAGGCGGCGCGGAGTTCGGAGATGGTGTGTTTCACGAAAACAAATTGAGGGGATTACTCGACGACTTTGACCACTTTGAACTGGTCCTGACTCCGCTCCGGCGCGTTGGCGAGGGCTTCATCCACGGTGAAACTGCCGTCGTTGGCAAGGTCGTCCCGCATCACATCAAAAACCGGAATGGCATGAGCCGTCGGTTCGATGCCTGAGACATCAACAGACTCAAGTTGCACGACATGTTTCAGGATCTGGTCGAGTTGCACCTGAAAGCGGGCAGTTTCGTCGGCACTGAGCGCGAGACGAGCGAGGTTGGCTACTTCATTGACGTCCATGAGAGTCGGAAAAGGGAGGGAAAGAGGGCGACTGCCAATCTGCCGAGAACTGGCGCGGAATCAACCCTGTTGAGTCCGGGACTTAACCCTCTTTGGTCAAGCCTCCGCATAGGCGCGAATCACTTCTTCGGCGAGGATGGCGATGCCGCGGCGGACGGTGTCTTCGCTCTGGGTGTAGCTGAGTCGCAGGCACTCGTCCCGATGTCTCCAACCGGCGGTGTCGAGACCGAAGAAGAAATATTCGCCAGGAATGATCAGGGTCTTGCGGATCTTCAGACGTTGGTAGAGCTCTCGCGTGGTGATTGGTAGATCGGCGAACCAGAGCCAGAGGAAAAAGGCACCCTCGCTCTTGTGGGCTCGCCAGGGCAGATCGTCGGGCAGGGCGTTCCGCAATTGTTCGAGGGCAAACTCGGATTTCCGCTGATAGAAGGGGCGCACCACGTCGCGACTGAGATGGAGGATTTCTCCGCTTTCCATCAGTGGCCGCGTCAGGGCTTGCCCGATGTTGTTGTTGGCGAGGCTGGCGATGGCATTGATCGCTGACATCTCGTGGATGATCTCTTCTCTCGCCACCACGATGCCGGTGCGGGTTCCGGGGAGTCCGAGTTTGCTGAGACTGAGCGTGAGGATAATGTTCTCATCCCACACAGGTTTCACGTCCTCAAAAATCACGCCGGGAAAGGGCACACCATAGGCATTGTCGATCATCAGCGGAATGCCTCGCTCTTTTGCGATGGCGGAGAGCCGGAAGATTTCGTCATCCGTGAGCACATTGCTGCTGGGATTGGTCGGGCGGGACACGGCAATGGCGGCGATGTCATCACCGATGTCGAGTTGGTCAAAATCGATGTGATATTTGAATCCGTGATCGCCGATCAATTCGAACTTGGGACGTCGGGCGGAGAAAAGATCCCGACTCACGGCCTGGTCGGCGTAGCCGATGTATTCGGGCACCAATGGCAACAATACCCGGCGATGCGAGCCGTCCTCGAAATCCCCGGCGAAACGATTCATCAGGAAAAAGTAGGCGGTCTGCCCGCCATTGGTGATCGCAATGTTGGCAGCAGTGAGCGGCCAGCCAAATTCGCGATTCAACAATTCGGCAACGGCTCGTCGAAAACCGGGGTTTCCCGCAGGCTGATCGTAGTCAGCCAGCATGGAGTCGAAGGCGCTCTCGTCCTCCAGCAGCTCGCGCATCCGCTGCCGCCACAGCGCCTGCATTTCGGGGATGTGGCCCGGATTACCACCACCCATCATCAGAAGCTCGCCCCGGCCGGTGGTCATGGCCTCGCCGAGGTCATCCATCAACTCCAAGATCCCGCTGTGACGGGTCAGGTTGCGGGCAAAGATCGACTTCGGCCAAGGAGCGGATGGGTGGGGCGGATGTGACACGCTCCCAATGTGCGCAGGGGTAGCGAACGAGGCAAGCGATTCGCCGCCATGCTGACACGATCTCTTCGGCAGGAAATCGGCGTCGAATCGAGGTCAGCGCTCGATGACCTGATAGCCATCGGCCCGCAGCACGATGACGCCGCCGCTTGAGGAGGGGCGCACGTAGCTGTTCCCAGCGCTGAGGGTTGGAGGGCCACCCGCGAGGATGATCCCACCACCGTCGGCATCCCACGTCGCACTGGTTGCCCGGGCGACTTCGACATGACCATTGGAAGTCCGTTTTTCGATTCGCAGCTCACCACCTTCGGCCACAAAAGAGCCGATGCGGGAATCTCCGGGAGCAGAAGCGAGTTCCAAGCGGTCTGCTTTGAGCGTAAAATCGGCATGCTTCAGGATCACTTCGCCTTCGTAGACCAATCGATCAGGCGATAACTGAAGCAAGGTCTCGGCAGAAACGGAGAACTCGGCCAAGAGTGCCGTGTTGACCGGATCGTGATTTCCGGGGCTGGCGAAACTGTTGCTTGTCGCGATTTCGTTGTCGAGATGGGGCAAAGCAATTTCACCCAGATTCGGGTTGGAAGCATACGGGGTAATGATCCCGGCACGAACCTCATCAGATGCCACGACCACGGCAGTGAGCGGACGAGAGACCAACTGAAAAGTCTGTTCATTGCGTTGCTCGGCGAGCGGAATTGATCGATTTGCCAGGAAAAGGCCCACCAGCGCCACCGAAAGCGCGACCACGGCGGCGATTTGCAACCATTCCCGCATCGAAGTCTTCCGGGGAACAGGCGAGAGTACATTTAAGCCGGGGAGCTCGACGACCCGAGTGGGCGCTGGCTTTGCCACCGTCCGAGAATGGATCGCGGCGAGCAGACTCTCATCATCTGCGCTGCCGAGCCGTGCGTGCTCATGCAGCAGGGCATCGACCAGCGCATCACGCGGATCGCCTTCAGTCGGGCGGATAGTTGGGTCTGTATCGCTTGAATTCATGATGACGGCAGGTCGTCTTCTCTGTTGATTGCAGATTCCCCGGTAGTTTGTGACGTAAGATTCATTTTTTTCTCCACACAATCGCGGAGCAAGTCGCGTGCCCGTTGCAATCGCTTGCGGATGGCCGCTGGTGCCGACCCGAGCGACACGGCGGCCTCGTCTCCGGTTTCGCCTCGGAAGTAGCAAGCGTTCACCGCTTCGCGGAGAGTGTCGGGAAGACGTTGAACGCATTGTTCGAGGACATCAAAGACGGTTTTGTCGCGATTGACCCGGTAGTCCTGCCATTCGGCCACGGCGGCATCCATCATCGCCAGTTCGTCCTCAGGGATCTCGGGACGGGAGTTCCGTCGCAACCACTCGCGCCACTTGTTACGAACGATGCCTCGCATCCAGGCCGCGAAATCGCGGGTCACATCGAAGGTATCGATCTTTTCGTAAGCCACGATGAAGGCGTCCTGAACGATCTCCCGGGCGTTGTTGGAATCTCGGGTCAACGCCAAGGCATAGACCAACAATTCCCGATGGTGTTCCCGAACGAGTTCAGAAAAACCGTCCGGATCCCGGGGATCGGAGTTGGGTTGGTCGGAATTGATGGCCTGGATGGGCATGAGGTGGTTGCCGAAATAGCTTGCTGCCTAGTTACCCCAAATGTGACAGAAAAGGGTTCTTTTGGCGATGAGCGACCTAGTCTTTTTCCTGAAGGGGAAGTGCCTTGAGGATGGCGAAATCCAACAGCAGCGACTCCATGGTGTCGAAATGGCGGGCCCACAGATCGTTGTGCCCGGCAGCGGGCAAGGGAACGAATGCTTTCTCCGGACCAGGGTGGAGAGCGAATAATTTTTTCCCGTGGGTAAAGGGAATCACTTCGTCGTTCTCACCATGAAAGATCAGCAGCGGGCAAGTGACTTCTGGCATTCGGTGAAGGTTGGGAAACCGATCGCCGGGGAACAGGGGAATTTGCGTGACGACGCGAAAGGCGGAGAGGAATGGGGAGATGAGAACCAGTCCTCGCACTTCGGGATGTTTTTCTGCCAACCAGACGGCGGGCCCACTGCCCACCGATTGCCCGACAATGACGATGCGGTCGGCAGCAATGCCGAGGTCATGGGTGAGGTGGCGAAACGCGAGGTCGACAGCGCGATAACACCCCGGTTCGGTGGGTTTGCCTTCGCTCAATCCATAGCCCGGGTAGTCGATCGCGAGAATCCCGACATTCTGCTCGGCAAAAATCTCGAAAAAGGGCCCGAGATGACCGAGGTCCTCGGCATTGCCATGAGTCCAAAGAAGGACCGGAGCCTTGTCCGAGGAAGGGGAATACCAGAAGGTCGCGATACTGGGCTCATCCGGAATCTCTCCCGGCAGCATCACCAGCGCGGGATGGGTGGCGTCGTAGGTCGACGCCGGGGGAACAAAGATGAGCTTGTCAGCAAAGAACACCGCAATGATGAAGAGGATGCCGTAGATGGACCCGACCGACTTGAGGGGGCGGCTCCAAGACCATTCGCCGACGATCCACCGTCGCCACAGCGACGGAGAACTCATTTGTTGGGTTCAATGAATTTCTCGGCGCGGAAACGCTCGATCTTGAGACGTTCGTCGGGCCGCAGGCCGGCCTGACGACGAATCGCTGCCAGTTGTTTGTCCACGGTGTTCAAGCCTTTGACATGCGGCATCATGAATCCACTGACGCCGCGTTTGGTGGCGGTGAGAATGACCCCATAGATCTCGGGATCGAGATCTATGATGGAGTCCACTTTCTCGGGCTTTTCCAACACGCAGACTTCGATGCGCAGAGTGTTGAGTTCTCGGCGATCCTTCACCGGTTTGAAATTGGGATCCTCAAAAGCCGCCTTGCAGGCGCTCTGGCGGGTCTCTTCGACGATATTGGCGCACTCGGGCACGGTGGTGCCGGTGAACGCACGAATTTCTCCGTGCTTGTCATAGAGGGTGATGAAAACCCCGCGCTCTTCGGCAAGATATCCGACCGGCTCCGGTGGCGCCGGCTTCGGTGGTTTGCCGTTGAGGCGTTCGATAATGGCGGCGCGAGCCACACTGGGCAGGATTTCGCCGCCGATCTCTTCTTCGGGGGCACTGCTGGACGTGGTTGATGACTTTGACATGACGGACTGACTTGGGTGCAGATTCGATGACTTCTCCTCGGCGAACCGGAATTGGCAAAGTGGATTCGTTAGCTGTCAGATCGACGAGTGCGGCAATCCGGCGAAGCGCGACGACCCCATTCGTCGTTTCCTGAGGCCACCATAAGCGAAAATTGCCCTTTACTCCAAGTCCGAATATTTCTTGTGTGATCCCCGCGCTTTTTCCACCGGATATTTGGCGGCGTTCTTCGCCAGCTTTGCCTCCATCGCGGCGAACAGGTCGATTCCCAGATTGTCCGCCAATTCTGCCAGGTAGATGCCAATGTCCGCCATCTCATCGGCGATGTTTTCTCGGGCCGACTCGTCTTCGCAGTGGGCTTCACTTTCCTCAAAATCTCGCCATTGGAAGTGCTCCAACAGCTCGGCAGCCTCCAAGGAAATGGAAATGGCGATGTTCTTGGGATTGTGAAACTGCATCCAGTCGCGTTCGTCGCGAAAGGCGCGAATCTTCGCCTGAATATGAGTGAGTTCGGTAGACATCAGAAAATTGGGGACGGAACGTCTGCCGGGTTTCACTTGCCATAGCAGAGGACTTTGCCATCCGTCGTTGC
>JAGROX010000263.1:11348-14583 GCA_020440025.1 Verrucomicrobiia bacterium | reverse complement strand
CTCTGATCGCTCTCGACCAGATGGGGAACCAATCTCTCGACGTCTTGTCGTTGCTTCCTTTCCTCGATCATGCCGATTCCGGCCTGCGCGAAACCGTGGTCTGGTTGGCGTCGCGTCACGAGGAATGGGATGCCGCCATCGCCAATCGTTTTCTCGAATGGCTCGACCAAGGGGATCTCAATCCCGAACGCCACGCGGCATTCACCGCCCTGGCACCGAAGTTTCTTTCGACGCCTCCCATGCAGGCGGTGGTGGGGCAGTTTCTGGTTTCGGAGAAGAGCGGGCTGAAGCGGATCGCCTTCGATGCCATCGCCGCCTCGGATCTTCCGGGTTTCGATGAGAATTGGCGTCCTGCGTTTGCCTCCGTCTTGGAATCGCCCTCAGACGATCTTGCCGGAGCCGCCCTGAAAGCCCTCGCCAAAACGGGGGCACAGGGGTTTGACGAACGTCTTCAGGCCATCGCCAATGACGAGGCCATTCCCGGCATTCGTCGGGTGCTGGCGTTGCGGGCGATGGCCAAACCGGATGCGGCGCTCGGGGCAGCCGGGTTTGAGTTGTTGAAAGGACTCGCGGGTCCCGACGCCAGTCCGCTGGAACGACTCGAAGCAGCCCAACTTCTTGGTGCGGCAAGATTGACCGTTCCGCAATTGATGGAGGTGGCCGAACTCACCCGGCATGCCGGACCGATGGATCTGCCTCTCCTGTTGCCCGCCTTTGATCGTACCAAGGACGCCGAGGTTGGCAAAGCTCTCGCGGCGGCGTTGCCCGAGTCCAAAGGAATTGGCAATGCCAACCCGACCGAACTGGCTCGGCTTTTCAATCACTTCCCGCCCGAAGTGGCGAAACTGATTGAGCCCACCGTGGCCACGCTTCAGGCGCGTAAGGATCAACAGGCCGCGCGTCTCGCCGATCTGGAACCTCAGTTGGAGTCGGGCGATGCCGAGCGGGGCAAGGCGTTCTATCTCGCCGGGAAAGGTGCCTGTATCACCTGTCATCAAATCGGGAAGAATGGCCGGGCGGTTGGTCCGAACCTCTCCACCATCGGCCGCATCCGCACAGGCCGCGATTTCTTGGAGTCCATTCTTTATCCAAGCGAATCGATCGCGCGCGATTTCGAAAGTTTCCAGGTCACGTTGAAAGACGGAAATGTGCATATGGGATTGATTCAACGAGAGACCGGGGACACGATCTACCTGACCAGTCCGACGGGAGAGGAAATTCCTCTTAGTCGTGATAGCGTTGCCAGCATCGCCTCGATTCCGATGTCTTTGATGCCGCAGGGCCTGGAGCAGGCATTGGCGCCGCAGGAGTTGCTCGATCTGGTGGCGTTCTTGAAATCTCTGACCGAATGAAAATGGCAGGGCGGGGGACTCGTCGGGGTCACTGTATCCATACCTGCCAAACCACCACCGAAGCACCCATCAGAGACGCCACCCCCGAGACGAATCGATCGCTGCCGCCAGCGATCGCGGGAATCATCCCCAGCACGAAAGCCAAGGCTCCAGTCACTACCGCCAGAGAGGGCCAGAGATAGGGGCCCTCGAATCGCAATTCGAAAGAAGGTTCCTGTTTCCCCAGTAAAGAGTCCACCAGCACCTGACCTTCACGGGCCAAGGTGTCGCCAAGTCGTTCGACCGGTTCCTTCTGCTTGTCGAGAATCGAAGGAAGCAGGGAAAACAACACCGCAAGGATTCCGGAGAGCAGCGCGAGTCGAGTCAGGGTTTTGGACATGGAGAGGATTGTTGAGGGTTGATGGTTTGACTTGATGTTCGCACGAACGCTCTCAAGAGTAACCTCAAAAGAGTTCAAGAAACCGAAAATTGACACCCTCTGCGTCTCTGCGAAAGGAATGTGGAAGCGTCAGGTTTTTGTTCTATTCTCTTCGCTTTACCTGAAGTCTCCTCCACATGTTCACGACCCTCCCAGACCGACGCGGTGTCCGCGATGCCGAGTCGATGGTGCCGGGCCTGAGAAAAGCCCTCTGGCCGGGACTGGACGCTCTGTCTTTGGGGGATCGGCATCGGTTCCATGGTCGAGAAGAGGAAACGGCGCGATTGACCGAGCGACTGTGCCGTGCCACTGCCGGCGAGAGTCCGGTGGTGTGGTTGCATGGCGACAGTGGGGTTGGGAAAACTTCGCTCGTGAAGGCGGGATTGCTTCCTCGATGGTCTTCGGATGCCGGTGCGGGGTTGGTCTGGTTGCACCTGATTCCCGAGGCCGAAAAGGGAGGACGAGAACTGATCGAATCCATTGCCAGAGGCATCCTTCGGGAAGTGATCGAAAATGAAGAATCGAGCGTCGATCTGGCGGGGCGACTTCGGCAGTTCACGCTCCTGATTCGCGAGGATTCCTCGGAGGCGGCGGCGGAATATCTCGCGGCTTGCTTCCGGCGTGCGGCCGCTCCTGGGGCGGTCGGCCTGTTGTTCATAGATCAGTTTGGTCGTGGACTCGATCGCCTCATCACCGGTGGCGACGAGACCATCGGAACCTTCTTGAGATTCCTGCGCGACCTCAGTCTCACGGGAGCCTTTCCCCTTTTGATCGCGATGCGCTCCCATCAGGTTCCCACGGTGGAAGAGGCACTGAAATCCGCCGGGCTGCCGCGATTTGGCGAGTGGTTTTCGATCGATCCGCTGAGCCCGGAGAAATGCCGGCATTTTCTTGAGTCAGCGCCCTCCGAGCGTGCGTTCGACGGAGAGATGAGGATATCCGCCGAGCTCGCCGAAAGCTTTCAGGTCCAACTGGCCCGCTGGCCGATGTCACTTCCTTTGATCAGCGAACTGCTTGGCTGCATTTCTCTGGAAGATCCCGATGCCGAGGAGATCGATCAGAACATGGTCGATTGGTACGGCGGTCTCGGTCGCATCTTTGCCGAGGCAGCTGAGCGAGCAACGGAATCTCTGGATCTTTCGGAAGGAGCGAAGTCAGCCAGTGCGTTTTCTCGATTGATGGCAGCCCTGTATCCCGAATCGGGGGATCTGGACGAGAGGCGGGAGATTCCTTTCCTCGAAGCGATCCCCAAGGGTGATGCCGAAGCCAATGAGTTGATCACCTCACTGATCAACGGGCGAGTGCTTCAAATCGCGGGCAATTCTGCGCAGACCGCGATCCTCTCGTGGACCTATGGTCCGGGATTGGCAGAATGGGAACCGGCGAAATCCTGGCTGAATCAGCGCGAACGCATCGAATTGCGAAAATCAGCTTTTGAAGATTCGCGAAAACGCTGGGAAGAGCT
>JAGROX010000263.1:9445-11291 GCA_020440025.1 Verrucomicrobiia bacterium | reverse complement strand
TTGCTGGAGCGCCATTTGCAGTGGCCCTGTCTTTCGGAACCGCTGATCGAATATCTGGAAGCCTCCGTCGCTCTCGATCGCCATCTTCGAGCGAAACAGCGCCAAAACCAAAAGCGCCTGTGGATGATGGTGGGAGGTGCTGCCGCCGTGTTGGTAGCCATCGTGACCACGCTCTGGCTCAGGTTCTGAATTGAGCGGGCCCAAGCTCTTCAGGTCTTAGGCGGGGGACTCGTGAAATCCGTACGCAAAAAACCTCCCCGGCCAAGGGGAGGTTTTTCGTTTCGCGTCCTGAAGTTCGGTCTTTTTAGTCCGGCGCTTCTATTCGCAACAACAACAACAACCAAGCAATGAGAAAGGTTTTCAGGTGATCCAAGATCATCCTGTGGATGGATGAAAAATACGTCACCCCCGAAGATTGTCGAGTATAATTTTCAAAAATAATTGGCTAAATGGGTAATTTTCTCATCCTTGATACAATTTTAGCCGAAAATTGGGAGAAAATCGGCGAGGGGCTTGGATTTTTTCAGATTTCCCCCTATCGATGAGGCGCTGCTCCCATGAATCTGCTCTACCTGCATGCCCATGATCTCGGGCGTTGGATCGCTCCCTACGGTCATCCGGTGGAGACTCCCGCGCTTTCCGCTTTGGCTCGCCGAGCAGGAACGCGCCTTTTTCGAAACGCTCACAGCGCGGCTCCGACTTGTTCGCCGAGTCGGGCGGCCCTGTTGACGGGGATGGCGCCTCATGAGGCTGGCATGATGGGGCTGATGCATCGTGGGTTTCGCCTGCGGAATTCGCAGCACCATCTGGCCGCTTTTTTGCAGGAAAAGGGTTACGAAACCGCGTTGGCCGGCATTCAGCATCTTCAACCTAGCTCCGACCTAAGAGGGTATGATCGCGCATTCAACCCTGTTAAGTCAGAGACTCAGGAGGGTGGTATCGATTGGACGGCGTGGGATGAAGCGGTCGCCGAGGCGGCGGCGGGATTTCTGGAATCGATAGGCGACGGAAAAGGTGACGGAAGGCCGTTTTTTCTCGATTGTGGATTTTGGCTGCCGCATCGGCCATTCCCCGAACCGGAGATCGATCCCGACGAAGTCCTGCCAGCGCCAGGAATCCCCGATACGCCCGCGCATCGGCGCGACATGGCCGCTTTTCTCACAGCGGTGAAGCAAATGGATCGATGCTGCGGCTTCGTGCTGGACGCGTTGGATCGGTCGGGACTGGCCGATGAGACTCTCGTTGTATTCACGACGGATCACGGGCCGGCGTTTCCGTTTCACAAATGTCGCCTGACAGCGGCGGGAACTGGAGTGGCGTTGATGGTCAATCCTCCCGGTGATTCGGAAAACGGTTCGGCCGCGATCGATGCCTTGGTCAGTCAGTTGGATCTGTTCCCCACCGTCTGTGACTATCTCGGCGAGCCGCCGCCCGACTGGTCGCTGCGGGGGCAAAGCCTGCGCCCGTTGATGGAGGGGGAGACCGAGTCGGGACGCGACGCGGTCTTTGCCGAAGTGACCTATCACGCGGGCTACGAGCCGATGCGATCGATCCGGACCGAAACGCATTCGCTGATCCGCCTTTTCGATGACGATCTGCGCCCGGTGCCGGCCAACATCGACGATTCGCCACCCAAGGAAAGCTGGCTCTTGGCGGGAGGTTTGGCGAGGACGCGTGAAGTCGTGCAGTTGTTTGACCTGCAACTCGATCCGTTGGAAACGAAGAATCTGGCCGACGATCCCGAGTATGCCGAAATCCGGACGAATCTCGAAGCTCGACTGGCGGCTTGGATGCGCGAAACTGACGATCCTTTGCTCGACGGCCCGGTGCCGTTGCCTGACGGCGG
>JAGROX010000263.1:0-9304 GCA_020440025.1 Verrucomicrobiia bacterium | reverse complement strand
TGGACGGCGGTGGCGATCACTTTCACGATGATCCCAACCCAGTCGATCATATGGCGAAAGTTTCAGCCGCTGGTCGGACGCTATCGGATGCTCACCGGACTGGATCAGCATTGGGACATGTTTGCCTCGGTGCCGAATCATCGGGCCTACGAAGTCACGGTCGAGGTTGAACCGCCCTCCGGCGGCGGTTGGCGAACATTGCCGGGAATCGGTCCGGTGATTCCGGGATTGCGAGAAGTGCCGGGACATTTTCGCTATCACACCTATTTTACCCGATTGGATGAGAAACGCTATGTGCCTCAGGTGATTCCATACACACAGAGATTGGCAGACGAAATTCTGCGGGAACATCCGGAACTGACGGGCGGAAAATTTCGCCTCCGCAAGACCGCTCATCGCATTCAGGCCCTCGAGACGATTCGCGATCTCGGGGAACCGAGCTTCGAGCAATCCACGCTGAATGGTCCCTATCCGTTGACCTCCGCCACGAAATGATGGGCACGTTCGGAAAAAAACTGGGCGCGGGATGGCGTCGCTTTGAGGATGGGTGGTTCGGTGCTGTCGACGCCCGAGTTTATGCCCTGCTGCGGATCGCTTTTGCCATCGTGGCTTTGCTGAACCTGATCGACCTCTGGCCGCATCGGGCGATGTTTTTCTCCGATGCGGGGATGATCGATGGCGCGGCGATGATGGCGGAGGAAAATGGGCAGCTTCGATTCTCGGTTTTCAACGACTTGGATTCTCCGGGCGCCGTGACCTGGGTCTTCGTGATCGCGGCCCTGGCGATGGTTTGCCTGGGATTGGGGATCTGGTCGCGAGTGATGATCATCCTCGTGTTCGTGTGGCAGCTCTCCTACACTTATCGGGCCTTCCCCGTCATTCATGGTTGGGATATTCTGTTGAGAATTCAGGCTTTCATTCTCCTTTTTTCGCCGTTGGGTCCGTCGCTGATGGCGCTGCTCAAACGCGGGGCAGGGGGAGCGATTCGGCGTTCCGAGAGTTTGGTGCCTCGCTATGGCTTGATCCTGATTCAGATCCAACTCGCGGTGGTCTACTGGCAGACACTGTGGTTAAAGGAGGTGGATGGCTCGTGGCGAAACGGGGAGTTCATCTCCTATTTCATGTTGTCGGTGTATTCGCGTTTTCCCTCGATCGCGTGGGCGCGTTGGGAAATGGCTTCGGCCTTGCTGACCTACGGCACGCTGATCATCGAATTGGCCCTGCCATTGCTCTTGTGGAATCGCCGGACGCGCTGGCTGGGATTCGCCGCCGGGTTCGCGCTCCATTTCGGGATTCTGGTGACTTCAAAAATCTGGCTGTTCTCGCTGGTCGTGTTGGTGCCTTATCTGGCGTTTCTCGATGGGAAAGATCTGGATCGGCTGGCGGCGAGATTTCGGGGAAAGGCCAAGTCTGCGTCGAGCGAGTTGCTTTGAAGATCAGATGCGACTTCGGTGAGTTGAGGGCATACTCAGTGATGGAAGAATCAGCCAATACCTCAGAACGCGTGGTCATTCTCGGAGCCAGCGACAAGCCGGATCGCTATGCCCATCGGGCGTTCGCGATGCTGCGGGAGCATGGGCACGTTCCGGTGCCGGTTCACCCGGTGTTGAAGGAAATCGAGGGGGTGCCGGTGGTGGCGGACCTGAGCGAGGTCGCAGGAACGGTCGATACCTTGACGCTCTATGTGAATCCCTCGATCTCCGAGACCCTGGCCGATGCCATCGTGGCGCTGCGACCCGGCCGGGTGATCTTCAATCCGGGAACAGAATCGCCAAAGTTGGCCACGCGTCTGGCCGAGGCGGGAATTCCCTCCGAAGAGGCCTGTACCCTCGTTTTGCTCGGATCCGGGCAGTTTTAGGGCGGACTCAATTTCCCCATCGGGTCACGCCTTCGCACTTGCGCCTGACCAGTGCTTCCCTACCTTCCCGGCTCCCGGACATTTTTCATCCTTCCCTCTCCCCACCAACACCATGCCAGCCTACAAAGTTCTAGTCGCAGACCCGATCGCCGAAAAAGGTATCGAAGAATTGCGCGCCGCGCCTGAAATCGAAGTCGATATCAAACTCGGCCTTTCCGAGGAAGAACTGATCGCTCTTGCTCCGAGTTATGCGGCCATCATCGTGCGTTCCGGGGTGAAGATTACCGGCCCGGTGATCGAAGCGGGTGCCGGTGTGTTGAAAGCCATCGGCCGAGCGGGAGTCGGAGTCGACAACATCGACATTCCTGTCGCGACGAAGAACGGGGTCGTGGTGATGAATACGCCTGCGGGCAACACCATTTCCACCGCCGAGCACGCCTTTACCCTGATGATGTCGCTGGCTCGTCACATTCCTCAGGCGCATCGCTCTGTGATCGATGGACGTTTCAAGGAAGGGCGCAAAGCCTACAAAGGCGTGGAGCTTTATCAGAAAACCCTCGCCATCCTCGGCATGGGCCGAATCGGGAGTGAATTTGCCCGCCGCGCCATGGCCTTTGGCATGCGGGTGGTGGCTTACGATCCCTATCTCGCCGCGAGTCGGGCAAAATCGATGCGGGTGGAACTCTGTGACACCGTCGACGAAGCGGTGGCCGAGGCCGATTTCATCACGCTGCACATGCCGAAGACCAAGGAGACGGCCCATCTGATCAACGCGGAACGAATCGCCAAGATGAAGCCCGGCGTGCGCATCATCAATTGCGCGCGTGGTGGTCTGATCGATGAAAAAGCTCTGCTGGCCGGGATCGAAAGCGGTCAGGTGGCCGGTGCCGCCCTCGATGTGTTCGAAGTCGAGCCTCCGGCCGAGGATGAGCCCCTATTGCTTCGTGAAGAGATGGTGTTTACCCCGCATCTGGGCGCTTCGACCGAGGAAGCTCAGGAGAATGTCGGCATCGAAATCGCCATCGCCATTCGCGACACTTTGCTCAGCGGCACAGTCGTCAATGCGGTGAACATGCCGAACATCGATGAGCAGACTCTCGCCGAAATCGGACCGTATTTGAAATTGGCAGAAACGCTGGGACGCCTCATCGGGCAGATCGCGCCGAATCAGCCGGACTTTTTCCGCATCAACTACAGCGGCAAAGTCGGCGATGTGGACACGACGTTGATCACGCGCTCGGCGCTGAAAGGCTACTTGGAAGTGGGTGCGGGCGAAGGCTCCGCCAATTATCTCAATGCCCCGGCTATGGCCGAGGATCGAGGCATCCGGGTTACCGAATCCCGTCCGGCAGACACCTGTGAGTTCACCGATCTCATCGAAGTCGTCGTGGGGAATTCCGGCGAAGAAGCCAGCGTGGCCGGCACCTTTTTCGGCAGTCAGCCGCGAATCGTCAAACTTCGTGAGCGCTTCATCGAAGCGGCTCCCGAGGGAACCCTCCTCCTCTTGGAGAACACCGACGCCCCGGGCATCGTGGGGCGCGTGGGACAGTGGCTGGGCGACCATGGCATCAATATCGCCAGTATGTCCCTGAGCCGGAATCAGGTCGGCGGACGCGCTCTCAGCGTGCTGAATCTCGATTCGGCACCTGGAGAAGAAGTGATCGCGGGATTGGAGAAAATTGAGGGCATTCACGAGGCCCGCTCGGTGTTGCTCTGAGTCCAGTTTTCAGGCGAAATGAGGAAGAATTCAAAAAAAGGGGACATAATTGCTTGCGGGATTATGAAAATTATAATATTTTCTAAAAAATCCAGTGAGCACGATGTCCAAGATTTCTCCAATTTCCCAAACTCCGCCGGTCGCGAACTTATCCGAGTCGCGGGTTTCGGCTGCGAATAGCGCCGTTGGCAACGACGAGCCACGTTCTGCTGAAGCCGACAGTCAAAAACGCCTTCGGGAATTGGAAGCAAGAATGTCGGTTCTGGAATCGGCTATTTTGGAACATGCCATGGTGCTCCGTGATCGGATCGGTCAACGGCTCGATCGTCTGGAGCAGAAGTTTCGTTACGAGGCCGATGGCCTCCGCAAGGCGCTCAAGGATGAGTCCAGCGATCGCCACGCCAATATCATTCAACTGACCCAGTCGTTCACCAATGCGGTGGATCGGGTGGAATCCAAGCAGCCTCCGGTTGCCGTGCAGGATACTTTGCAGGATCTCATCGCCGCGCTGGCCGCGACTCGCACGCATCTTGATGTGCTGGCGCAGGCGGTCGCCGACAAGCGTCAGGGATTGGCGTCCTGAGCAGACGAGGTCAGTAGCGCATCACGCGACCAAGAAACTGGCGAACGACCTCCGAATCGGGAGCGTCGAAGATTTTCTCCGGCGAACCCGTTTCCACAATTTCGCCGTCGGCGAGAAAGACGATTTCATCGGCCACGGCGCGGGCAAAGCCCATCTCGTGAGTGCTGAGAATGATCTCCTGTCCGTCCCGGCAGAGGCCTTCGATCACCTCCAACACTTCTGCCGTCATCTCCGGATCGAGTGCCGAAGTTGGTTCGTCGAGAATCAGCAAACGCGGTTGATGCGCCAGCGCCCGGGCCAGGGCGACACGTTGCTGCTGGCCACCTGACATCTCGGCGGGCCGTTTTTGATGGTGAGCGCCGAGACGGAAGCGTTCGAGACAGGCCATCGCGATTTCCCTGGCTTCGACGGGATTTTTGTCGTGAACCTCGGTGAGCGGCAGGGTGACGTTTTCCAGCGCGGTGAGATGAGGAAAAAGGTTAAAGGCCTGAAACAGGAATCCGTTCTGCCGTCGGTGCGACCGAAGAGGGTCATCTCCGCGACTCAACAGGGTTGCGTCGAAGCGGATTTCACCCGCATCCGGCACGTCGAGCCCGCCCAGCATTCGGAGCAGTGTCGATTTTCCTCCGCCGGAGGGACCGATCAGCACCAGCACGCGAACGCCCTCGGGAACGCGATAGCTCACGCTCCGAAGGGCGTGGGCCTCCCCATAACGCCGGGTCAGGTCGGTCAGTTCAATGTTCATAGCGGGTGCGATGCTCCAGCCATCGACTGGCGAACGAAATGGGAAGCGTCAGCGCGAGGTAGCCGATGGCGAGAGGGAGATAGCTTTCAAACACCGCATAGGTCTGGGCATTGGCTTGGCGGGCCTGCATCGTGAATTCACCGAGGCCGATGACGTAGAGCAGTGACGAGTCCTTGATGAGATTGGCAAACTGTCCGGTGGTGGCGGGAAGCACGCGACGAATGGCTTGGGGAATGATGACAAACCGATAGGCCTGGGCACCAGTGAGGCCGATGGCGCGAGCGGATTCCCATTGCGATTTGGGAATGGACCCGATGCCGGCGCGGAAGATTTCACTGAGATAGGCCCCGGCAAAAGCGGCCAGAATGAGCACGCCGACCGCGAACTTGTTTTCCCAATGCAGCATCGGAGCGACCAGATAGTAGCCGATCAAAATCTGGGTGAGCAGGGGAGTTCCGCGGATGATTTCCACATAGCCGCGTGCCAGCCAGCGAGCCGGGGAAAAGGTCGAGAGTTGTCCGGCGGTGAGGCCCGCTCCGATGATCACGCTGAGGATGAGCGAGGCGGCCGACACCAGCAGCGTCATTCCCCAACCGGCAAACAAATTCGGCGCATACGGAGCGATGGCGCTCCAGCGATACTCGTGGCCAACGAGTACGAAAAAGAAAAAACAAAACGTCGCGCCAAGAACGACGGTGACGGAGGCATTGAGAAAGAGTCTCACGGGTGGGCAGAGGCGGTGGACTCAGTGAAAGATGAACGGCACGCCCATTTCTTCGAAGCTCTTCTTTTCTGCCGCCATGTAGCGCTCGGCCAGTTCATCGAAACGACCGGCAGCTCGATATTCGGAAAGCCAGGCGTTGACCTGAGTCCGCATTTCTTCGTCGCCCTTGCGAATCCCGATCGCCCAGGTTTCTTCGCGGATCGGCTTGAGGATCGGTCGGGTGGTCTCGGCGTGTGTCTGCCACTGTTTGTAGATGGAGATCTGATCGTAGATGAAGGCGTCCGCCTTTCCTTGGGCGACTTCGAGGGCGCAGACGCTGGCTTCGTCGAGGACCACGAGTTCGACACCCTCGAGATGTCCCTGGGCCCAGGTGTGGCCAGTGGTGCCGAGTTTTACCGCCACCTTGGCATTGCTCTCCTGAAGGTCATCGACGGATTCGATCTTCGAGTCCTTGGCGACCAGCATGCAGAGGCCGTTGGTGACGTAGCCGTCGGAGAAGTCGATCGATTCGGCCCGCTCATCGGTGCGGGTCATGGAGGAGATGATGAGATCGATTTTCTCTGACTTCAAAGAGGGAATGATTCCGTCCCAGGCGACATCCTCCAGACGCAACGGTCGCCCCAGATGCGCCGCGAGGTCTTCTGCCATGCGAACGCTGATGCCATCGGGCTGATTGTCAGTGCCCCGCATCTCGAAAGGCGGGTAGGCCATCTCCATTCCCACCACCAGCGCGTTGTCGTCCCGGCTGGGACCGCAGGAAGACAGGAAAACGAGCGCGAGCGAGGAGGCGAGAGTAAAAAGGCGTGAGACAGACATATCGGAAGCGGTGAGTCTAGGCCTTCAATCTTTTCGAGAAAAGAAGGAATCGAGCGATCTGCCCAACAATCAATACTCATCGCCCTCGTATCCCGTCAAGCCGTCGAAGGTATTCGCCGCGGGGGCGGTAGCCGGGGCATCGTGTCTCACCACGGGATCGGCGCCGGCTTTTCCGAAGGCATAGCGAAAGGGTGGGAGCGAGAGGGAGTTCTCATCTTCGTTCTCTTCGGAGGTAGAGGTTTCGAATTTGGAATCGTCGGGCAATGTCAAGGTCTGCACTTCGGTCCGTCGGTCGGATTCAGCCGTCTGCTCTTCGGCTCGGGCGGTGGCAGCATCGAGCGCCTCGTTGGCGGCGCGTTCCTCTTCGCTGTCAGAGTCCGAGGCAGCCTCCGGCGGATTGGCGGAAGCCTTTGATGGATGAAAATCAGGGGCCACCAATCCGGCTGAGAGGATCACCTTGGTGGCCTGCTCAATGGTGAGCGAAGACTCGAAGACATGTTCGTTTTCCGCCACGATGACAAAGCCGGTCATCGGATTGGGCGAGGTGGGAATGAAGATGCTGGTGACGTCTTTGCCGATCTGCTCGTCCCGATACTGGCCGGTGACGAATCCGATGAGTCGGCACCCGGGAGCGGGATAGGCGACATAGGCGACCCGCTTGAAATTGCGACCCGAACCGAAATTTCGGAAGGAGTCCATCACCTGCTTCAGGCCGGAATAGATCACGGAAATCACCGGGAACTTTGAAAACAAGCGTTCGAATAGGGAGATGATCTTGGCTCCGAGCACGTTGGTGGCCATGATGCCGAGAGCAAAGAACAGGATGGCTGGGGTGAGGATGCCGAAGACGTTGAGCAACCACTCCGGAGCCACGATCAGATTTCCCGCATCTTCCGTGCGATGAAGCGCCAGGTTGATCCCGTGGACCACGGCTTCGATGACGGGGCGTCCCACATAGAGAATAAAGCGGTAGCTCAACACCAACATCCACGCCGTGACGATGACGGGAATGGCGACCGCGAGTCCGGCAAAAAAGCGATTTCCCAAAAAGGCAAAGAAATGCCCGCGGATGCTGCGGCGCGGATGAGCGTCGGCAGCTTCGGGAGGAGTCGAGTCGGCGGCAGGGGGAGTTGGGAGGGGGGCAGGCACGGCTAAAATGAGACTACGTCAGAGACGCGTGGTAGGCAACGTGAGTGGGGTGATCGGTAGACGATTGAGCCCGACCATTCTTGCGCAAAAAGTGCGACAAATCTGACGCGACTGACTGAGGCTCACACCTTGGGAGCATCGTCGCCGGGTTTGGAGACCCCGCTGATTTTTTCCATCAACCACACCAGCGCGAAGCCGATCACCATCATGCCGATGGCGAAAAACGTCTCTCCATTGAGATCGGGAGCGAGCCAGTGGTAGCCGATGATCTTTTCTTTAATCACGTCGCCGCTTCCGAAAGTCTCGATGATGGGCTGTTTCCACGGCCAGATGACCAGCAAGGAACCCGCCACGAATCCCGTCAACATGGCCACGGCGATATCGTGAAATCGACGAAACACCCAGGAAAGCAGATGACTCAAAGCGACCAGCCCGATGACCGCGCCGATGCCGACTGGGATCAGGATCTTCAGCACCGAAAGATCGAGATCGCCCAGTTTTGACACCGAGTCGATCATGATCAGCTGATAGTTGCCCATCAGCAGCAGCACAAACGAACCGGAGAGCCCCGGCATGATCATGCTGGCCATGGCCACCACACCGCAAAGCATCAGGTAGGGAATGCTGGCATTCTCCGACGCCGGTTTCAGCAGCGCGATGGCGATGGCAATGGCGGCTCCGAGGACAAATCCCACGATGGGTTTCGCCGTCCAGCGTCCCACCTTGGCTCCGACAAAAATGATCGAAGCCAGAATGAGCCCGAAGAAGAAGGCCCAGACGTGGACCGCATGTTTCTCGAAAAGGAACTCCAACACTTTCGCCAGCGAGAGAATGCTGATGACCACGCCGAGTCCCAAGGGCACCAGAAATCCGAGGTCGGTCGCCTTGGCGAACTCGGCGAACTTTCCGGTGAAAAGCAGTTTCAGAGAATGCGGGCCAAAGCTTTTGATCGCGTTGATGAGTCGCTCATAGATGCCGGTAATGAAAGCCACCGTGCCACCCGAAACACCGGGAATGACATTGGCCGCGCCCATCGCAGCGCCTTTGAGAAAAGTGAAAAGAGCTTGGAGTGATTTTTCCTTCATGGAGTCGAGTCGAGTCGAGGGGAGATCCTGGCAGGGGAGGCTATCTGTCAGACAACGGGCCAAGGCACGCAAGCGGATTCAACAGGGTAGAGTCGCTGATCACACCCTGTTGAATCAGGTTTCTGCTGAGTGGAGGGCTTTCAGCGAGACAAGGGCACCTCTGGAAACCTGATTTCGACTTTCGAAGGATTCGTTCCCCTTCGGGTTCCCGGTGATCGTCTAACTCACTTGGAAATTCAAAATTCGAAATTCAAATACGCGCCAAAATCAAAACCCCGGCTTCACCCCACCAGATCATTTCTTTCACCCGGTTCACATTTTTCTTGCATCCTAAGTCTCGAATTTCGTATTTCCGACCACAGCCATGAAATTCGATCCTTCTCCTCTTTCCGGTTCGGGTGATGAAGTTGAAACAACCCGGTTCCACCGACTGCGGAGAAGGTGAATATTCGGGTTATGGGAGTCCTCCAGAACGGGGCCGTCGGTGATTGTTGGCCTTCTTTTCCTTTCGGCTTGATGGAACTACGAAAAGCTTTCAAAGATCACCTGAAAAAATTGACAATCACCGACTGACCCCTAGCGGAGCTTCTTGGGAGGCGTAGGGTATGAACTAGAACATGGGTGACA
>JAGROX010000262.1:2180-9604 GCA_020440025.1 Verrucomicrobiia bacterium | reverse complement strand
CCGCTCGACCAGGCGGTCGAAGATGGCGACACCATTCACGCGGTCATTCGGGGCGCTGGACTCAATAACGATGGCTCCGATAAAGTCAGCTTCACCGCGCCGAGTGTGGCCGGTCAGGCGGGGGCGATCAGCGAAGCTCATGCGCAGGCGGGCGTGTCCCCTGAGAGCATCGGCTATGTCGAGGGACATGGAACGGCGACCGCCTTGGGCGATCCGATCGAGTTCCAGGCCCTCACGAAAGCCTATCGTGAGCAGACGGACAGAACGCAATTCTGCGGGCTGGGATCGGTAAAGTCCAACGTTGGTCACCTCGATGCCGCGGCAGGAATGGCCGGACTCATCAAGGTCACGCTTGCTCTCCGAGAGGCGATGATTCCGGCGACGCTGCACTGCACTCGACCGCATCCGGGATTGCAGATTGAGAGTTCGCCTTTCCGCATCATTTCCGAGAACGAAGCGTGGCCTTCTTCAAACGGCACACCCCGACGGGCGGGAGTCAGTTCCTTCGGAGTCGGCGGGACCAACGCCCATCTGATTCTGGAAGAAACGCCGACCAGCCTGGCGGCGACGCCGTCACCACGAAAACGAGAACTGATTTTGCTCTCTGCCAAGTCGGCGGAAGCCCTCCGCCGGAAACGTGAGGACCTGGCGAATTTCCTCGAAAAGAATCCCAACACGTCACTGCCCGATCTCGCCTTTACCCTCGCGGTCGGGCGCGAAACCTTCTCTCATCGTTTGGCTTTGGTGGCTTCCTCGATCGGAGAAGCAATCGAGAAGCTCAGAGGAGATCAATCCAAGGCGCGCGAATCGAAGTTCAACGATCTTCCGGTTTCCTTTCTCTTCCCCGGTCAGGGAGCTCAGTTTACCGGGATGGGGAAAGATCTTTACGAAGCCGAACCGGTCTTCAAAGTCGCGCTCGATCAGTGTGCGGAGATCCTGCTTCCGCTCATCGGGAAGGACATTCGGACGCTGATGTTCGATGAATCCGAAGGCGCGGACCTTCTTTTGAACCAGACCCGATTCACCCAGCCTGCGCTGTTCGTGATGTCCTACGGACTCGCTCAACTGTGGAAAGCTCACGGGGTGTCCCCGGTTTCCATGATCGGGCATAGTGTCGGGGAATACAGCGCTGCCTGCCTCGCGGGATCCATTGATTTGGACGCGGCCCTTCACCTCATCGCCGCCCGTGCGCGGATGGTGGACGAACTGCCGGGCGGATCGATGCTTTCCATCCGGCTGCCTGAGAACGCAGTCCGCCCGATTTTGATCGAGGGCGTGGAGGTTGCTGCTGTGAACTCACCCGTCATGACAGTGGTGGCGGGAACGTCGGAGTCCATTGCCTCGCTGGTCGAAAAACTGACCCGCGAGAACATCCCCCACCGGGAATTGCGTACCTCGCACGCGTTCCACTCCGCCATGATGGAGTCGGTGATCGCGCCCTTCCGTGAGGAAGTGGCCAAGGTATCCTTCGCCGCGCCAACGGTGCCCTATGTCTCCAACGTCAGTGGCACCTGGGTGACCGAAGAGATGGTTGAATCCCCCGACTATTGGGCTGGCCACGTGCGGAAGACGGTTCGTTTTGAAGAAGGCGTCAGGTGCCTGGCGGCGGAACAAACCGGTGCCTTGCTGGAAGTGGGCCCCGGTCGGAGTTGTGTCACTTTTGCCAAGCAGTCGATCGCCGAATCCGCCGACTACCCGGTCCTTACCTCGCTGCCAAAAGACTCGGAGCACCGTCCCTTCCTCGAAACGGTTGGAGAGTTGTGGGCCGCCGGTGGCCGGATCGATTGGTCGTCTTACTTTGGTGCTGAGAAGCGTCGTCGCATTTCTCTCCCCACCTATCCTTTCGAGCGGAAGCGTTTCTGGCCGAAAGGTCAGTCTCTGAAGTTGCCTCTGGCCGCGCGGCAGATGGCACCAGCGGAGCCGACAGATCGGATTGCGACCAGCGAAGAAATTCAGGGTCCTGCAGCCGTTGCGGTGCCCGCTGGTTCAAGACGAGACCGACTCGTTCAGGAGTTGGCTCAGGAGATTCAACACCTCACCGGACTTGATGAAGTGGACGGAGATCAATCCTTCCTCGATCTCGGTCTGGACTCGCTCTTGATCGGCCAGGCCGCGGTGACTTTGAGTCGGCATTTTGGAACCCGGATCACCTTCAAGCATCTCATGGATGATTTTGATTCGGTGAATGTCTTGGCCGGATTCCTCGATGAAACTCTCGATCCCTCGCTCTTCCTTCCCGCGCCGGTGGCGACCCCGGTTTCGGTCGTTCCCATGGCAGCCGGAGGCAGCTTGGAAGATCGGGTGGCCCGAATCGAGGCGACGCTGCATCAACTGGCATCGGGGGGGGGACTTCCTGTTTCCCAGCTTTCCTCGACAGTTTCCCAGTTGCCTGAAGCGAGATCCGGATACGAAGCCGGTGAGTTGCATCGTGGTGGTCAGTCGCCCATGACCTTTGGTCCTTTCCGTCCGGTGGAAGCGGCGTCCGGTCAGACTCTCACCGACCGCCAACAGGCTCATCTACAGGAGTTGATCCGCGCATACACCTCCCGAACGCCAAAATCGAAAGCTCACATTCAGAATCACCGCGCTTCATTGGCTGATCCCCGGGTCGGGGCAGGATTCAACAGTCTTTGGAAGGAAATGGTCTACCCAGTGGTCTCGACGCGTTCCGAAGGTGCCTACCTCTGGGATCTCGACGGGAATCAATGGGTGGATGTGACTCATGGATTCGGATTGGGCCTGTTTGGCCATCGACCGGACTTCGTGGTGAAAGCGGTCGCGGCCCAACTCGACACCGGATTTGAGATTGGACCATCCTCGCCTCTTGCCGGTGAAGTTGCGGAAATGCTTTGCGAGATTTCGGGCAAGGACCGGGCAACATTCTGTAATACCGGATCGGAGGCCGTCACGGCCGCCATTCGGATCGCAAGGACGGTCAGTCACCGGGACAAGATTGCCGTTTTCCAGGGTTCCTATCACGGGATCTTTGACGAAGTCCTCGGTCGGCCGCTCGTGAAGAACGGCCAGCTCGTCTCCGCGCCCATTGCGCCGGGGATCACGGAAGCTTCGTTGGAAAACATTCTCATTCTCGACTACGACAATCCCGAGTCACTCGAGTTCATCCGTCGCTATGCGGACGATCTCGCCGCCGTCATCGTGGAGCCGGTGCAGAGCCGTCGCCCCGACCTCCAGCCTCGCGAATTTCTCAAGGAGCTGCGAAAGCTGACGTCGGCTCATGACATTGCTCTCGTCTTCGATGAAGTGGTTACCGGATTCCGTACCCATCCACGGGGAGCCCAGGGAGTCTTTGATATCGATGCCGATCTTGTGACCTATGGCAAGGTCCTCGGTGGAGGCTTGCCGATTGGGGCGCTTGCGGGCCGGAAGAAATACATGGATGCCCTCGACGGGGGTGACTGGCAGTTCGGGGACGATTCCGGTCCAGAGGCCAGCGTGACTTTCTTTGCGGGAACCTTTGTTCGTCATCCTCTCGCTCTCGCAGCGGCGCGGGCCGTGTTGATCGAATTGAAGAAGCGAGGTAGCGAACTCCAGGAAACTCTCGACCGGCGGACGGAGGCGATGGTGGGCGAAATGAATGCCTTCTGTGATCGCGTTGGCGTCCCTGGGAAAGTGACGCGGTTTAGTTCGATGTATTACATCAACTTCGCCCCGGCACTGAAGCAGTCCTCGTTGTTCTTCTATCACATGCGTCTTCGCGGGGTCCATATTTGGGAAACTCGCCCCAGTTTCCTCTCCCTCGCCCATAGCGATGAGGATGTGGAAGCGATCTTGGACGCGTTCCGCGACAGTATCCGGGCGCTGCAGGCGGGCGGGTTTTTTCCGGGCGGAGAAAATGGAGCCACCTTTCCGGTGACCCCGGAGCAGGAGGAAATGCTGATCGCCTCGGCCATGAGTGAGGAATCCTCCCGGTCGTTCAACGAATCGATCTCGATAATCTTCGACGGAAACCTGAATCGAGACGCGCTGCATTCTGCCATCCTGGCCATCGTGGGAAGGCACGAATCTCTGCGAACGGTCTTTGAAAAGGACGGCAGCAGTCAGCGTTTCGTCCCGGCCGATCAGATCGAAGTGAAGGTCGCCGAAGTCGATCTCCGCAACACGTCGCCAGACGAAATCGCCGGGTATCGGAATGAGGCTCTCACTGGACTCTTCCGCTTGGATCTGGGACCCATGTTTCGTTTTCACCTCATGCAGATTGAGGATACCCGATGGGAACTTCTCATGGTGAGTCATCATACGGTCTGCGACGGCTGGTCCTTTGGCGTGATCTATGATGATCTCCTCGCTCATTATCGGCGGGCGTCAGGCGACGTGGTCGACTTGACTCCCGTCACTCCCTTTCGTGAATTCGCCGAACAACAGGGCTCGCCCGAGTCCGTCCAAACCTGCGCCGAAGACACCCGCTATTGGGTGGACGAACTTGAGTCCTTGCCGCCATCTCTGAAACTCCCGGCAGACCTCCGAGAAAAGACGTCATCATGCGAGTGTCTCTCGACTTCATTGACTCTTCCTGAACCCCTGTGTCGCGAAGTGTTGAGGTTCTGCAAGGAATCGAGGATCACACCCTACGCGCTCTTCTTTTCGGCCTATCGCGACCTTCTCACTCGATTGTCGGGTCAGGAATCCTTCTGCATCGGAACCCCGATCGCCAGTCAAGCGGCGTCCGGTCTGCCGGGCCTTTGTGGGCACGGGGTTCACTTTCTCCCGCTCCCTTGTCCGGCGCCGGGGGCTGACGAGACCGTAGGTGATTTCCTCACGAAAAATCGCTCTCTGATTCTCGATTCCCTCGATCATCAACACACCACGCTCTCGAGGATTCTCCGTGAATTTCCTGAGGGGAAACGCCTCGATCCGGTGCTGGCGACCTTCACTCTGGAAACGAGTTCACCAACTTGGGAAACCAAGGATCTCAAGGTCAAACTACAGGTGAATCCCAAGCGGCTTTCCACTTTTGACCTCAGTCTCTTTGCGACCGAATGCCACGGGCGGTTTTCTTTGTTGGCGAACTTCCGGAAAGGGAAATTCAGTCGGGAAAGGGTCGAAGGATGGCTCGATCTCATGATCGCCTGGCTGGAGGCGGTGGTTCAATCTCCTGCCACGATACCTCTTGCCGATCTGAACTTGGTCAAGTCACCAACGCCGGCGTCGGTACCCGAAACCTCTGATGTGATCTCCTTGTTCGAAGAACAGGTGCGTCAAACACCGACGCGAATCGCGCTGCGTTGGGAGTCCGGAGAGCATTCTTACGAAGCGGTAAACCATCTTGCCAACGCCGTCGGTCATCGTCTTCAGGCGGCGGGTGTGAGACCGGGCTCGCGCGTGATGCTGGAAGCGGATCGCTCCCCTGAACTCGTAGTCGCGATCATCGCCATTCTGAAATGCGGCGGGATCTATATCCCGATCGATCCCGACTATCCCGAAGAGCGGCGCCAACTCCTGCGTGAAGATGCCGATCCGACTCTGGTGCTGGACGAGGAAGGTTTGAGAGGACTGTTTTGCGATCTGGTGCCGTCTGCGGAATCACCCACCTTGTCGGGTGGATCGGATCCCGAAGATCCAGCCTACGTGATGTTCACCTCTGGCTCCACCGGGCGTCCCAAGGGAGCGGTGCTTCCTCGCCGGGCTCTGGTACATCTCGTGCGAGACCCGGGCTGTATCGCCATCGAGGAAAGCGACGTGTTTCTGCTCTCTTCCCCGATTTCATTCGATCCCTCGATCCTGGAAGTATGGGGACCACTTCTCCATGGTGGATGTCTCGCCATTCCGTCCCCCGGAGCGCTGAGCATTCACGATATTGCGGAATGCCTGAGTCGATTTGACGTGTCGATCCTTTGGCTCACAGCTGGCCTCTTTCAGGTGATGATGGAGGAGCGGGCGGAGTCGCTCACCGGGTTGCGCATGCTCCTGACGGGAGGTGACGTATTCAGTCCGCGTCACGCGGAGAAAGCGCTGGAGTTGTTGCCAGACACGGTTCTCATCAATGGCTACGGTCCCACGGAGAACACTACCTTCACCACCTGTCACGTGGTCACTCGGGAGGACTTGGAGCGCTCCACCATTCCGATTGGAAAAACGATTCCCGGCACTACGGCCTACATTTTCGATGAAAGAGGAAAGCCACTACCGGCGGGGCTCGAGGGCGAACTCTACGCCGGCGGCGCCGGCTTGGCCCTGGGCTATCTGAACCGGCCCAATCTGACCGCTGAGAAATTCGTCTCCCATCCCTTCAGTTCTGATCCTTCCGCGAAACTCTATCGAACGGGAGATCGATGCCGTCAGCTCCCCGATGGATCATTCGAGTTTCTCGGTCGGGTTGATCACCAGGTTAAAATTCGTGGATTCCGGATCGAACCGGGTGAGTTGGAATCAGTCATCGAATCCCAACCCGGAGTCACCGGCTGTCGGGTGGTCGTTCAGGGGGAGGGTGCGATTGAAAAATCGCTGGTGGCCTTCTGCACCGGTGATGTCTCATCGAGAGCTGCAGTTGCCGAGAAAGTGAAAAGCACTTTGCCAAAACACCTGCACCCATCCGCGATCGAGTTTGTTCCCGAGTTTCCCTTGGCACCCACGGGAAAGGTGGATTCCAAAGCCCTGATCAAGAGACTGAGTGGTTCGACTGAATCGGCAACGGAGCAGGTTCCTTCATACATTCCTCCGGCGACGCCTACCGAAAAAATTCTTCACGGGATCTGGACGAATCTGCTGGGCCGGAATGGCTTCGGTGTGACGGAAACCTTCTTTGAGTTGGGCGGGCACTCGCTTCTGGGGCTTCGTCTTTTCAGCCGGCTTCAGACCGAATTCGATTTTGTGAGCCCGCTCGCAATTCTGTTCGAACGTCCCACGATTCGTCAACTCGCCGCCGAGATAGACAGTCGCTCGACTCCGCCGGAAACAACGATCGATCAGCATCTCGCCGTTCTTAAGAAAGAAGGCAATCAGACGCCAGTCTTCCTGATTCACGGAGGAGATGGGGGCATCATGTTCTATCAATCGATCGCCGAGAAACTGGGTGAGCTGGATTGCCTCATCTATGCTCTCGAGTCGCCTTCATTGAGCCGGCGGGATCTGGAACCGATGAAATTTGACGACTTGGTCTCAGATTATTTGGAGATGATACGGTCCGCTCAACCGGAAGGCCCTTATCGAATCGGCGGTTATTCCTTTGGAGGAATTGCGGCTTTTGAAATCGCGGCACGTCTTGAGGCGGAAAACGAAACGGTGAAACTGGTCCTCTTTGATGCAGCCAATCCGGTTACGACCAAGGAAACTCAATTCAGCGCTGCAGCGAGGATTCTGGCGGTATGGAAACGCTTTCATGACAGTCCGCCTCTGGTCCGCTGCGCCAAGGCCATGCATCGACTGGTAACCGGAGTTCAGAACATGAGTCGCCATCAGTCGAAAGT
>JAGROX010000262.1:0-2133 GCA_020440025.1 Verrucomicrobiia bacterium | reverse complement strand
AAGGGATTCCTCCTGAACGAACTGCATCAGGAATCCTTGGCGGAGTATGCTCCCTCACTCGGAGTGAAAGGGGCGTTGCTGATCAAGTCATCAGAGGAGATCGATCGATGCGACCTGCCGGACGATTACGGTTGGGCTCATTTGATCGAGCGCCTGGAGATGTTCAAAGTGCCGGGAGATCATCTCAGCATCTTTGAACCGGAAGGTGTCGAAGCCATGGCCGAAGGGCTGCGGGATTACCTGAAATCATGACCGATGCTCGGCCCGCACCCTTGATCTCGGAGCACCCGATCGAAATTCAGACGGGCGAAATTCATCTTTGGTCCGCTTCGTTGAACGACGAGACCGGTGACGGTGTCCGTGGCTTTCAACCCCTGTTGTCCGATATCGAAATCGGTCGTGCCAACGCCTTTCGATTCGAGCGAGATCGTCGTCGTTTTGTGATGGCACGAGGGACGCTGCGAACCCTTTTGTCGCGATATACGGGCGAGTTGCCCGAGAAACTGCTAATCGAGACTGGCCGATTTGGTAAGCCAATTCTGGGGTCGGCTACCGAGCGATCAGTTCATTTCAACCTGGCCCACAGTGGCGACAAAGCGCTCTACGCCATTTCTCTCGATTCGCCCTTGGGGGTCGATTTCGAGGAAATTGGTCGGGAGGAAAGTTTGCCAGAGTTCGCCGAAGGTTTCTGTTCTCCGGAGGAACTCCGCCGATTCGAGAAACTACCGTGGCCCGAGAAAACCCGCGCCCTTTTACGGCTATGGACGGCCAAGGAAGCCTTTCTCAAAGCCATGGGAACGGGTTTGCAAATCGAGCCGAGGCGAATCGAGGTGCCCGTATCTGTGACGGAAGGAGATTCCCAACCCGTGAGTCTCGAGTGGATCGATTCACCCGAGATTTCGGCGCGATACGTCATCCACCCGTTTCCCGATTGTGAGGAACGCCTTGGTGGTTCCGCGGCGCTGGCGATGCCCTTGGGCCAGCATTCTCCGAAGATGATCTGGAATGGCAGCCTTTGAGATCAGGCAAACGTGTCTTCCGTCAGCGAACCGAGGCCGTCTCAACAGGGCGATCCAACAGGGTTGAGTCGGCGACCTGACAGGGTTGAGTCGGAGTCACTGCCGATCCCTCAAACTGGCGGAGGACTTGTCGGGTCTCCTCTAGAAATCGTTCGGTGGAAAAGCGCTCGGCATTGCGCCGAATCGTCTGCGGATCCCAGTCAATCGCGTCGAAGTTCTGGAGCGCGCTCGCGAGGGCGTCCGAATCCGGTTGATCAAAGAAGACGCCAGTTTTTCCTTCGATCACCGTTTCCAATGCACCGCCGCCTCGAAAAGCGATCACCGGTTTTCCGCAGGCTTGAGCTTCCACCGGTGTGATTCCAAAATCCTCGAGGCCCGGAAAAACGAAGCCGCGACAGCGAGCCATGCAATCGGTGACCTCCTCATCGGAAGCGCGTCCCAGAAAGGTGACGCTGGGGCCGGCCAGTTTTTCCAAACGCTCGCGATCAGGTCCGTCGCCGATGACGACCAATTTTCGCCCCGTCTGGGTGAAGGCTTTGACCGCGAGATCGACTCGTTTGTAGGAAACCAGGCGGGAGACAATGATAAAGAAGTCTTCTCTCTGATCGCTCACCTGAAATCGGTCGACATTCACCGGCGGGTAGATGACGACGCTTTCCTTGCCGTAGCAATCTCGAATGCGCTGCTGCACGTTGCGCGAGTTTGCGATGAAGAGGTCGAACTTTCGACTCTGTCGCTTGTCGCTCCAGCGGAAAAGGGGCATCAGGCTCCGAACGAAGCGGCGCAGGAGAGGAGAGCGGATTTCGTTTTCCAAATACTCGTCGGGACTCCAAAAATAGCGGGGAGGTGTGTGGCAGTAGCAGATGAACTTGGCGCCAGCTGGTTTGGGAATCCACTTCGCGAAACTGCTGCTGCTGATCCAAGCGACCTTCGTTTGTGGCAAGCGATGGGAAAGAAATGCAAAGGGATAGAGAAAGAACAGCTTCTTGTGAAGACCAGGCATTCCCGGAATATGCTGCATCCAGGTGTTTCTCACCCGATTGGTTCGGAAGACGGGAAAGAGGTTGGCGCCGAAGGTGGCGCTGGTGTGAATGGGAGCATCGGGATAGGCTTC
>JAGROX010000261.1:16704-19225 GCA_020440025.1 Verrucomicrobiia bacterium | reverse complement strand
CTTACGAATTTCACAATGAGCAAAAACCCTGCCGACGGCAGAGGCGGGGCGAGATCACTGAAACAGACCGCCGCTGAGCCAGCGCTCGAGGTAGTCGCGCCAGACGGGCCAGGAATGTCCGCCTTCGGAGAGGTAGTAGTCGTGGACGATGCCTTTCTCGGTGAGCCAGGCGTGGAAGAACTCGTTTCGATCGAGGAGGAAATCGTCTTTTCCGCAGCCTATCCAAACTTTCCGCCAAGTCGCGGCGGGATCGAGACCGCCATATTGAGCGGCGACGGATTCCGCGTCTCCGGCGACGCCGGAACTGAATCCCGCCACCCAACCGAAGCGCTCGGGATGGTTCAGCCCCAGTTCCAAGGCCTGTCCCCCACCCATGCTGAGTCCGGCGACGGCGGTGAGATCCGGCCCGGTTTTCAATCGATACTGACTCTCGGCCAGGGGAATGACGCTCTGGAAAAAGTCAGCAAACACGGCGGCGTTGTTTTCCCGAGACCAGGCGCTCCTGTCCTCCAGGGAATCCATGTCCACTTCCGGGCGATGCCCGTGACCATAGGGCATGACCATGACGAAGGGTTCCACTTTGCCGGCGGCGATGAGATTGTCGGCAATGAGATGGGCTCTGCCGACGGCGGTCCAGGCGGAAGCATCGTCTCCCGATCCGTGCAGCAGGTAGAGCACGGGATAGCGACGCTCGGGATTCTCTCCGTATCCGGGCGGGGTGTAGACAAACAGTTCGCGCTCGGTTTTCAGAGGAGCGGAGAAAAACCCGTGATGATGCACCACGCCATGCGGGACGTCGGCAAACTGCCAGACGGCCGGAGGATTGGCGGGCACTTCGACGAGGTTGGCACTGACGCGCCAGCCTTTGAGTTTCCGATTGTGGGGATCGAGGGTGTAGACGCCGTCGACTTCGAATCGGTAATCATAGATGCCGGGTTCCACGGGACCGACGGTGATCTCCCACAGTCCGTTCTCGCCCGATTCCATGACGGCCTTTCCTTTGGTGAGGCTGCTTTTCAGTTCCACTTTCTCGGCGCCGGGCGCCTTGAGTCGAAAGGTGATCTTCCCATCGGGATGGACTTCGGGGGACTTGGGATATCCCGCGTCAGGATTGGCAACGCTGAGTCCCGCTGAGAACAGGAGACTGAGCAGGGCAACGGCGATTCCTCGGAGTGATTGGGGGGCTTTCATCGGACGATGTGAATCGCATCTCTGGCCATCTCTAGCAATGCCCAATTTTCCCGGAGAGATTTCGCGCCCGAGCCTACTCCCCGAATCACTTCTTCGATTTCTGGTGATGGTCGGTCAATTTCTCCGCCCGCTCCCGCATCAATCTGACGACCAGTGACGTCCAGCCGGTCTGATGACTGGCGCCGAGGCCTTCGCCGGTCTCGGCGTGGAAGTATTCGTGAAAGAGCATCAGGTTTTGCCAGGTGGGATCGTCATCATAGCGCTTGGCGATGCCGCCGCCGAAGCAGGGTCGATAGCCCTTGGCGTCTTTCTGAAAGATGGAGATCAGGCGCTCGCTGATGAGATCGGCGACCTGATCGAGCGCGAGTTCGTTTCCTGAGCCAGCGGGTGCCTCGATCTTGAAGGAGTCGCCGTAGAAGTGGTGATAGCGCTCGAGGGCTTCGACAATGAGGTAGTTGACGGGAAACCAGACGGGGCCGCGCCAGTTCGAGTTGCCGCCGAACATCCAGCTGTCGCTTTCGCCGGGGACGTAGCTCACTTCATGGCTTTCCTCGCCATCGCTGAACTGGAAGGGCTTTTTCTCGTGAATCTTGCTGAGGGAACGGATGCCGAAGTCGCTGAGGAATTCGTCCTCGTCGATCAGTCGCTCAAGACAACGTCGGAGTCTGGTGCGCGATGGAATCGCCAGCAGTCGCAGGGAACCGACCTCACCGTCGCCTGAGCCAGGAGTTCCATAACTTACGTACTTGGCGAGTTCCTTGCGGTTCTCGAGGAACCAATTCATCCGCTTTTTGAAACCCGGCAAGGCGTCGATGGTCTCCTGGTCGAGCACCGCCACGGCAATCATCGGCAGCAGACCGACGAGGGATCTGACTTTCAACGGGATGGGATTCTCGCGGTCGATGATGAGTTGATCGTAGTAAAAGCCATCCTCCTCATCCCAGAGTCCGTCGCCTCCCAGCGCGTTGATGGCGTCGGTGATGTTGACGAAATGCTCGAAGAACTTGGACGCGATATCTTCGTAGGCAGGACGTTGCAATGCCAGTTCGATGGCCATGGAGAGCATGAGCAGACAATACGAAGCCATCCAAGCGGTGCCGTCGGCCTGATTGAGATGACCACCACCGGGGAGGGGGCGTGATCGGTCGAAGACCCCGATGTTGTCGAGTCCGAGGAAGCCGCCGCCGAACACGTGGCGTCCCTCGACGTCCTTGCGATTGACCCACCAGGTAAAATTCAGCAGCAGCTTCTGGAAGGCTCTTTCCAAAAACTCGAGATCCCGCTCTCCTTTGGGATCGGCCATCTTGTAGACCCGCCAGACGGCCCAGGC
>JAGROX010000261.1:15875-16616 GCA_020440025.1 Verrucomicrobiia bacterium | reverse complement strand
CTGACTTTTGGCGAAGTCGGGATCGACTTTCGCGAAGGGCATCATGTGAAACGCCGTGTCCCAGGCGGCGAACCAGGGATATTCCCACTTGTCCGGCATCGAGAGCACATCGCGGGCGAAGAAGTGGCCCCAGTCGTGGTTGCGTCCCTGCTTCCGGGATTCGGGCGGCGCGGGCTCGTCGGAATCTCCGTGGATCCAGTCGCTGACGATGAATTCGTAAAACTGCTTGGTCCAGAGGAGTCCGGCGTAACCCTGGCGGGAGATCATTGCATCTTCCGCGTTGATGTTTTCCGGCAGGATGTCGCGATAGAACTCATCGGCCTCTTTCTTGCGACCGGAAAAAACCGACTCGAAATGTTCAAGTCTGGAGATCCCGTTGTCCTCGTCCACCGGATGCAGCCGACAGTGGACTTCGATCGTGCCACCGGGCGGAACGACGAATTGCCAGTGCACCGCGCCCTTGGTGCCACGTCGCTCCGGATTCACCGCGGCTTCCTCCCCATTGATGAGATAGCGATGAAAGGCGTCCTTGGTGTAAGGCGACGCGTTCTCCGCTCCGAAAATCCGTGTCAGGTTCGTTTCATTCTCGGTGAACAGCCATTGCCCCGCGTACTCGGAGTCGACCGAATCGCTGTGGAAAAGCATTTCGCCGAGTTCCTCGTGATGCAGCCGGATGGCTCCCAACTCCGGGTCGAACTCCATCGTTGGTCGCAGTCGACTCTCCTGATGAATCCCTCCCCA
>JAGROX010000261.1:0-15821 GCA_020440025.1 Verrucomicrobiia bacterium | reverse complement strand
CCGTGGTTCTTGACCGTGATCTTCCAAAGCAGATCGTTCGGGCTGCGTTTCGCCACTTCCTGAAACACATCAAAATAGGCGCCGTTCTTGAAAAAACCGAGATCGGCCAGCTCGATTTCGCCCAGCTTTTTGTCGCGACCGTTGTTCTGTTTGACCAGATCATCGTAGGGGTAGCGGGCTTGCGGATATTTGTAGAGCCCCTTGGTGTAGGAGTGAGTCGGCGTGGCGTCGAGATAGTAGTAGCACTCCTTCACATCCTCACCATGGTTGCCCTCCCGACCGCTCAGGCCGAAGAGACGCTCCTTCAGAATGGGATCCTTTTCGTTCCATAGGGCGGGAGCAAAACACACCCGACACTCCCGGTCGGTCCAGCCCTGCAATCCGTCCTCGCCCCACCGATAGGCACGGCTGCGGGACTGATCGTGGGTGAAATACTCCCAGCTTTCCTGATGACCCGAGTAATCCTCGCGGACGGTTCCCCACTGACGCTCGGAGAGATAACTCCCCCATCGCTTCCAGTTTTTCTCTCTATCGCGATCTTCTCTGAGTCGCTCCTTTTCGTCACCCATCATTTAATCTAAAGCAGGAACCCTGCAAAAGATGCCAATAACCCTCAACCTCTAGTGAATATTCCTCGGCGTCCCCTGATGGCTATGACGGCGACGTCAGGCAATTTGTTGATGACCTCGACCGGGAACCAGCACTAGACTGGTGCCGAAATGAATCAGGTAAAAGAACACCTTCGTTTGCTCGCCATCTTTCACTACATCGTGGGAGGGATCGGTTTCCTGGTTTCCCTGTTTCCGGTGATCCATCTGGTGGCGGGGCTTGCGCTCCTGTTAATGCCGAATCCCAAGGTGCCTGAGATCACGGCTTCTTCGTTTCCTCCTCAAGCCGAGTCCGGCGAGATCGAGGTGGAACGAGAGATGGCATCAGCGCCTCCGTCACCGCCCACCCACAACCAATCCTTGGGGGGAGAAGAAAAAGTCATTGGAATCGCTTTCGTCGTCTTTGCCTCCGTATTCATTCTGATTGGTTTCACCCTTTCGGCCCTGATCATTCGGTCGGGACGCTGTCTGACAAAATATCGATCCCACACCTTCTGTATCGTGATCGCAGGATTTCTCTGCATTTTCATGCCGCTGGGAACGGTGCTGGGCGTTTTCACGATCATCACGCTCATGAGACCCGAGGCGAGGGAGTTGTTTGGCCTGCCATCTCTGAACGGACCGGGAATCGATGGTCAATCCCTTCCGAGTTCCTGACAAGGCACGCCGAGTTTTTTTGTCAATTCAAGCGAGCCTCAGCGTCGTAACCAAACACAAACCATTTAATTCAATCCCTATGGAAAACCAAGACATCATCAAAGAACTCATCACCGCCTACGCCATGGAGTTGGAGACGGTGCAGAACTACATCGCTGCCTCGACCAATCTCGACGGCGTCCGCTGTGAAGTCATCAAAAACGCTCTCTCGGCCGACATCGCGGAGGAAATGACCCACGCGCAGACGCTGGCCGCCCGCATCAAAACCATCGGAGGCATCGTGCCGGGATCGCTATCACTCCCCCGCGGTCAGCAATCGTTACAACCTCTGGAAGACACCACCGATGTCGTCGGCGTGATCAAAGGAGTGATCGAAGCCGAGAACGGCGCCATCGCCCAATACAACAAGATCATCAAACTGTCCGACGGTCGCGACTACGTGACTCAAGACATGGCGATCACGCTGCTGTCGGGCGAAGAACAGCACCGCCGCGAGTTCATCGGATTCCTCAAGGAATACGAGAAAGACTGAGGCGAATTCACTCTTCCAAAATCACTCGCCGAGGGACAGTCCCTTGGCGAGGTGGTTCTGGACATAGTCAGCCACGGCATCCCGAAGAGTCGTGATCGGCGCTTCGTAGCCAGTGGATCGCAGCTTCGTGATGTCAGCGAGGGTGTGATACTGATACTTCTCGCGAAGGCCCTCGGGCATTTCGACAAACTCGATGACGGGCTCGCGATCGAGCGCGGCAAAGATGGCCTCGGCGAGGTCCACCCAAGAGTTGGCCACGCCGGAGCCGATGTTGAAAAGGCCGCCGGCTTCGGGATGATCTGACAGGAACAAGGTCATGGCGACGGCGTCTTTCACATAGAGAAAATCCCGCTGCTGACGTCCGTGCTCGTAGTCGGGACGATAGCTCTTGAAGAGCCCGACTTTCCCCGTCTCCTGAATCTGGGCAAAGGCTTTGTTCACCACGCTGCGCATGTCGCTTTTGTGGTTCTCGTTGGGACCGTAGACATTGAAATATTTCAGTCCCACGATCTGATCGAGGATGCCGTGACGCTGCGCGTAGAGGTCGAACAGATGCTTGGAGTAGCCATACATGTTCAGTGGACGCAGACGGTTCAGGTCAGCCGATTTGTCGTCCATGCCGTGGGCTCCATCGCCGTAGGTGGCTGCCGAAGAGGCGTAAACGAATCGGGCTTCCTGCGCCAGCGACCAGAGGGCGAGTTGCTTGGTAAACTCGAAGTTGTTCCGCATCAAGTAGTCGGCATCGAGTTCGGTCGTCGCCGAGCACGCCCCGAGATGAAACACCTTGGCCACACCGCCGAGATCATCGCCGCGTTTCACCGCCGTCATCAGATCATCGGCGTCGATGTAGTCAGCGAACTTGAGCGGAACGAGGTTTTTCCACTTTTCGTCGGAGTGAAGCCGGTCGCAGACAAGAATGTTCTCAAATCCGCGTTCGTTCAGCGCCCAGACGATGGCGCTACCGATAAAGCCGGCACCGCCGGTGACGAGAATACGGGGATCACTGCTGCGAGACATGGGAAAGATCGGGCAAGAATTGGGAACGAATGATTTCAAATGATGGCGGCCGTCGCCGGAGCAATGCGGTCCACGTAAAGAAACGCCATGTAGCCGAAATACCCAAGCAGGAGGAGGGCGCCCTCAAGCCGGCCAATCATCCGGCGGGTCAGCATCATGGGAAGCAAGGCGAGGGTAAAGGCGCCCATCACGGCGAGATCGACCATGGAAATCTCGGCGACGGCCATGGGCGTGATCACCGCAGTGAAGCCCATCACACAGAGAATATTGAAGATACAGGAGCCAATGACGTTGCCGATGATGATGTCGCCCTCGCGCTTCATCGCGGCGACCACCGAGGTGGCCAATTCAGGAACCGAAGTCGCGAACGCCACCAAGGTCAGGGAAATCACGGCGCTGGGAACCCCGAGTCGCACTGCCAGGCTGACGCCGCCTTTCTTGAGCCATTCGGCCCCGAAATAGAGGGCGATCAGACCACCTAAGATCATGACGATGAGCAACCAGAGCGGCGAATTGCCGGCCTGTTCAGCACCGAATTCGTCCTCGAACTCCTTGAGAACTTCGGGGTTTTTCTCTCGCTTCGATTCCCACAAGCAATAGACCGTGTAGAGAATGACGCTGACCGCGAGCACGATGCCCTCCCATCTCGCGAGTTGCCCATCCCAGATCATCCATACGAAGACGATGGTCGTGATGAGTAGAATGGGCATGTCGCGACGGATCAGTTCGGCTTTCACCGATAGACCATACATGAGGGCGCTGATGCCAAGGATGAGACCGATGTTGCAAATGTTGGAGCCGACCACATTGCCCACTGCCATGTCAGGGAGGCCTTCGAAATTGAACTGGAGACTGACAAAGAGTTCCGGCGAACTGGTCCCAAACGCGACCACGGTGAGACCGACGACCAGCGGGCTGATGCCAAAGCGAACCGCCAGTTTGGCAGCCGCACCCACGAGCCATTCAGCCCCGAAATAGAGTGCCACCAGGCCGACGACCAGCCAGAGAATGTCGATGAATACAGGCATTGAAATGCTGAGAGGTTAAAACGGGGTCACCCTTGCCCGAGGTCCCGGATTTTCCAGCGAAATCGAAACGATCGCTCAAAACCCGGAAGCGGACGAGAGCTAGTCCTTCGATCCCAGATGAGGGGAAATCCAGGAACCGAGCCACGAAATGACGACAAATACCCCGTCGACATAGGCGGCACTGGCTGCCCGCATCACCTTTTCCACCCCGAGTCTTTCATCGAGATTGGCAAAAGGTTTGGGCTTCATGTGATCCAAGACCTGTCGGGCGCGTTCGGAGGCGTCGAGTTCCACCGGGAGAGTGATCAAATTGCAGGCTGCCACGAGCGACCAACCTCCCAAAATCATCAGGAGGCCCGAACGCCCAAAACCGGGAATGATCAGCATGAATGCCCCGAGGGCGACCAAGGGCAGACTCAGGAACATGGTGGCCCGCACCGCCGAGACCCGCCAGTGGAGAGGGACGTGCCCCTCCCGGTGCTGCAGGACGTGGCCCGCCTCATGAGCCGCCACTCCCAGCGCGGCAAAGGTGGAGCCAGAGTAATGCTGGGGAGCGAGAGAAAGACGCTTTTTTGCCGGATCATAGAAATCTCCGAAAAGGCCATGGCCGCAGACGACTTCCACCACTTCGATCCCGCGAGCCTGAAGAATGCGACGAGCCAATTCGGCTCCAGTCTGTCCCGACGGCGAGACGTTTTTTAGCTCAGCATCGTAAGCCTTACGATACTTGCCGCGCGCCCACATGGTGAGCCCGAAGGTGACTATGAATAACAGCAGGAAAATCTGCATCGCAGGCCAAGAAACCGGCGAATCCCCCACTCCGCAAGTCCGGTCATCGGGAGGTCGAAGACTCCGCCTCGACCGGTATCACGATTCTGTCGTCGAACTCGGGGGAGCCACCCCGGCCTTCTCCGCGGCTTCCTCCAATCTCAAATGCCGAACATCAGCGGCCTTCTCCGCAAAGATGGCGTCCTCGGCAATGTTAACGGCATGATCGCCCACCCGCTCGAGACAACGAACGATGAAGATGAGGTGAAGGTAAGTCTTCACGGCCGAAGGTTCTCGTTCGATCGCTTTGGTCAGTTCCTTGATCAATTTCCGATGTGCCTTGTCCAACTCCTGATCGCGTTCAAAAAGGGAGATCCCCAACTCCATGTCTCCTTCGGAAAAGGTCCGGATGGCATCTTTGAGCAAACTGATCGCCATCTCGTAGAGCGCTTCGATCTGCTGAATCTCCGGAACTTCAGCTGACTTGAGCACCTTTCTCGACCGGCGAGCGATACTTTCGGCCTGATCGGAAACTCGCTCCAGATTGTTTGCCACCTTCATTCCCGCGAGCACTTCGCGCAGATCGCCGGCAACCGGATTGAATCGCATCAGAATCTCAAACCCTTCCCGATCAATCACCCGCTCATAGGCATTGACCTCGTCATCTTCGGCGATCGCCTCATTGCAGAGTTCCGGGTTACGAGTGAGCAGACCGCGGATGGCGTACTCGAGATTCTGCTGGGCGATGCTCGCCATCGTCAGCACGTTGTTTCGAGCCGCTTTCAGGGCGTTCTCAAAATTCCCGAGGGTGTGGGTGAGTCCGTTTTCAGGCATAAGAAATGTCAGGTATTTAAAGCGCGTCATGACCAGTGCTCAACCAAGAGTTTTTGCGACCGACTAAGCGGCTGCGATTTCCACGGGCCGGAGTGCCGATGACCCCAGCGCTTCGCTTTCGCGGCTATCCGCCATCTTTGTCTGAGCGAACTCTTCATAGGAGAAGAGCGAAAACTCGCCAGGAACCCTTTCAACGATGGCCGTCAGCGACTCCACCCAATCTCCGCTGTTGAGGTAGTGAATGTCCTCCAGCATCTTGTCGGCGGGTGTGTGAATGTGGCCACAGATGATGCCCTTGCAGCCGCGTCCACGCGCGAAGTGACGCAACTGATCCTCATATCTATCCACGAAACTGACCGCCGACTTGACTCGCGCCTTGATCTCTTTGCTGAGCGAGTAGTAGCCTTTGCCCCGCCAGGCTCGCCAGTGATTGTAGAGCCGATTAATTCTCAGCAACCACTCGTAGCCAACCGCTCCCATCACCGCGATGAAGCGACAACTGGTGGTGAGTGAATCGAATCCGTCGCCATGCACCACGAGGTACTTCCCTTTGGGTGTCTCATGGACATACTCTTGCTCGATCTTCAGATTACCGAACGCGATCGGCAAGAAACGCTCGAGGAGATCGTCGTGATTCCCTCTCAGATAGATGACTTCGGTGTCATCCTTCTCCATTTTCTTGAGAACGATCCGAATGAACTTGGTGTGCACATCGCGCCACTTCCCGCCGGCTTTCAACGCCCAGCCATCCACGATGTCTCCATTCAGGATGAGCCGCTTGCATCGACTGGCTTTGAGAAATTCGATGACCTCTTCGGCCTTCGAGTCTCTCGTCCCAAGATGAACGTCAGAAATGATGATCGTTTCGTATTCGGTCTTTTCTTTCATGCCGCTTCCGCTGGTTCTTCGATTTCGATGCCGGCTTCCCGATCAGGGTATTCGCGATGAATGAGACTCCTCAGTCGGCTTTCGAAACGTTTGACCACCTTTTTCCAACGCACCTTGCGGGCGCTCTGGCGGGCATTCTCCCGCACCTGATCAAGATCCTGGCTGCGCATCGCTGCCAATGCCGCTTCGAGAAAGGCGTCCTCATCGCCGAAGGGAACCGCGTAGCCATTCTTACCATCGACGAGATGTTGTTTCGCTGCCGCATAGTCAAACGCCACCACGCCCAGCCCGCTGGCCATGGCCTCGAGGGTCACATTACCGAAGGTCTCGGTCATGCTGGGAAAGACAAAGAGATCGGCTGAGGCATAGTGCCTCGCCAGATCATCACCGAACAGCACTCCGGTGTAGATGAATTCGGGATGCTCCAATTTCAAGGCAGCCAACTTCGGCCCATCGCCAACAAAGACGCCCCGGAAATCAGGGAACCGGCTTTGCAACTCGGTGAAGGTTTTCACGATGAGCGGCAGATTTTTCTCGGCGGCGATTCGGCCCACATAGAGCCCCACCCGAGTCGCTTCACCAGCGCCCCATCGTTTTCGCAACAGCGGATCGCGACGCTTTGGGGAGAACTGCCGGGTATCCACCCCCTTGGGAAGCAGCTCAAGATTCTCGAAACCCTGCCGATCCAGTTCCTCGATCACATCCACCGACGGCACGAAAGTGCAGTGCGATCGATTGTGGACATGGCGCAGATAGCGCATCGTCGCCCGCTCCAGAAGAGGCAACTGATAGTGTGCCATGTACTGCTGGAAATTCGTGTGAAACCCACTGGCTACCGGAATATTGAGAGCCAGCGCCGCACTGATGGCGGAAGCTCCCAGCGGAGTTTCGGTCGCCACATAAATCACATCCGGTCGACGTCGATACCACCGGCTCTGGAGGATCAGCCGCATGGGAAGCCCCACCCTCACCTCGGGGTATCCGGGGAGTGCCACAGACGGCACCCTCATTCCCTCCTCATCGCAGGCCAACACCGCGGGACGGATGACATCGACCTCGTTTCCCCGGTCACGCAGTCCGTGAACCAAGCGCTGAAGAGTCGTGGCGACCCCGTTGGGTTGAGGGGCGTAGGTGTCTGAGACGAAGGTGATTTTCATGGGATTGACCTCGGTATGATGGTTAAGGTCTGCGAAGAGAACCTCAATCAATCCTGTGTTCCGTTTTCGTAACAGAGGAAGTAACCGAATCCCCGCCGATCACGATGTCATCGGCGCTAAACCACCCAAGAAAACCCAGCCTCGCGAAGCGAAGCGGAGCCGACCGAAGCACAGGGAACACCCTGCCCCTACCTCAGCCAAACCGTCCCGAAATGTAATCTTCGGTCTGACGCATTGACGGATTGGAAAAGATCTTGGTGGTGTCGGCCATCTCGATCAATTCACCCAGATAGAAAAACGCGGTCTTGTCCGACACGCGGGTCGCCTGCTGCATGTTGTGCGTGACGATCACAATCGTGAATTGAGTCTTCAGCTGAGTGATCAGATCTTCAATTCTCGCCGTGGAAATCGGATCCAAGGCCGAGCAGGGTTCATCCATGAGAATGATCTTGGGTTGCACCGCGATGGTCCGGGCAATGCAGAGGCGCTGCTGTTGGCCTCCAGAAAGTCCGAGACCACTGGAATCGAGACGATCTTTCACTTCTTCCCAGAGCCCAGCTGCGGTCAGACTTTCCCTCACCACCTCGTCGAGCATTGCCTTGTTACGAATGCCCTGAATCCGCAGCCCGTAGGCAACGTTTTCGTAAATCGACTTCGGGAAGGGATTGTATTTCTGAAAGACCATCCCCACGTGCTTGCGGAGTTCGATGGAATCCACGGCCGGATCATAAATGTTGGTGTCGAGGATGCGGATGGCTCCCTTGGTCAGTCCCGCACCAGGAATGAGGTCATTCATTCGATTCAGGCAACGGAGCAAGGTGGTCTTGCCACAACCAGAGGGTCCGATAAAGGCCGTTACCTCGTTGGGCGCAATGTTCATCGACACATCGCGAAGTACATCCTTATTGCCGTCGTAACTGAAATTGACGTCATCGATCTCAATCACGACATCTCCGGCTTCGACGGGGCGCGCGTTCGAAGTCAACTCGGATTCCGGTTTCAAGGTGTCCATTTGGGTCTCAGACATGGTGACATTCATTTCGATAAAGTTCCTATTCAGTGTCGCGGTCAAGAGTGAACTGCGGGACTCACCATTTCACTTTGGAGCGATAGTGGACTCGCATGTAGACCGAAAGAGCGGAGAAAATCATGACCAGCAACATGAACACGAAGACTGATCCATACTGCATTGGCTTGGTGTATTCGGACTGCGGGATCTTCGCCGACACCGTGTAGATATGATAAGGCAACGCCTGGACCGACTGGGAAAAGAAATCGAACACCGCACTGCGCCCTTCCCCGCCGATGTCCTGCCAGGGCAACTTGTCTTTGTGCGCGAGCGCGGCGGTAAACATGATGGGTGCCGTCTCCCCGGCCACCCGGGTCACTCCCAGGATGGATGCGGTCAACATGCCGGGAAAGGCGTAAGGCAACACGGCCGTTCGGATCGATTGCCATTTGGTCGCTCCGAGAGCGAGAGATGCTTCCCGAAACCCCTGAGGAATGGCTTTCAGTGACTCTTCGCAAGCGGTGATGATGACTGGAAGAATCATGACCGCCAAGGTCAGACCACCCGCCAGAAGCGAGGTTCCCCAGCCCTGAAACGCGAGATACTTTCCCGAACCAAAGATCTCGAACGCGAGATCGGTGCGTAGATTCGCCTCGGAAACAATCACGGGGAAGAACAAACAGAAAAGCCCCAGCCCAAAAAGTCCAAAGACAATCGACGGCACGCCGGCGAGGTTGAGAATGGCTAACCGAATCGCATCCATGTAGCCCCCCTTACCGCTGTATTCATTGAGAAAAATGGCAGCCGCCAAGCCGATAAATAGCGCAACGGTAATGCAGATCAGTGTCAGGAGGGCCGTGCCAACCAGAGGTCCCAAGATCCCTCCCGCCGAATAGGAGTGGGTGTTCTCCTTGACGATTTCAACTCCCGGATTGGCATCCTTGAAGGCGGTGAAATCACGATATCCCAACTGATGAATCTCACCATCCTCGGTTTCAAAAACCACGAGAGTCTCGGGGCTCTTCGTGAAAAAAGTGGTGTTCACAAAGGGAAACTCGGCCTTGAACACCACTGGAGCGCCCTTGACCACGATGTCTCCAAAGACATAGAAGGCACAGATCAGGATGAAGTAGGTGGCGAGCCTCAGCATGAGGGAAAAGAACGCCTCCAAGCGCTTCGCTTTTTTTGAGCGAGTGGCGAAAGGGTTGCCGCTCTGTGGCTGGACTGGTGAATTGATGTCGTGCATGGCGGACACGGGAAGAATGATGAAGAAACCGGATCAGTAAGATTGATGAAGTTTCTTGAGGATTCGCTGGGCGGCGAAATTGATCGACAGAGAAATCACGAAGAGGATCATTCCCACCATGAAAAGGGCGCGCCAGTGCAGGGATCCCTTGTCCACTTCACCCAATTCCTGGGCGATGATTCCGGTCATAGTGTGTGCCGGCTGAGTGAACACGCCGATCCCAGCGGAGAAATCAGGAATCTGAATCTTGTTCCCCGCCACCAAGAGAACAACCATGGTCTCCCCGATGATGCGTCCGAATCCCAGCAGGATCGCCGCGATGATTCCCGACACTGCGGTGGGCATGACCACGCGGAAGATCGTTTGTAGCCGCGACGCCCCCAGCGCCAGAGATGCCTCGGTGAACGCCTTTGGCACATTGTTCAGCGCATCTTCGGCAAGGGTAAAGATCGTCGGCACCGCCATGAAGGCGAGCAGGATGCCTGCCGTCAGCATGTTCAATCGCTCCGACATGGGAAAGCCCGGCACCCAGGACAGAGACTCGATATGGCTAAGGTTTCGCAACGCCGTCCCCAGAACGAGAATCCCGAAAAAGCCCAGCACCACCGAGGGAATGGCTTGAATGAATTCGAGCGCGGGTTTGATGAAGTTTTGTTCCCTCCACCACGCCAATTGATTGACGTAAACAGCAGCAGCCACCGAAAAGGGAACTGCCAACACCATGGCCACCACCGAAATGCAGAGCGACCCGGAAAGCAGTGGCAGCAAACCGTAGAACTCGTGCCAGGAACTATTGGTGACCCATTCTTTCCCCACGAAAAAGGCGAGGACGGTCTTCACCTTCGACATCGGCCGGTCATGCCGCCACTCCGGAATCGCCTTGGTCGCGTGCTCGGTGGATCTGAGGAAATTCTCGTAGTCGGATACCGCAGTCCGCATTTTTGCCCGCCCAGCCTTGGTTTCCAGAGAGTTGACTTCCGGCAATTTCTCCCATCCCGTCTTCACCGTTTCGACAAAAGGCACGATCAACTCGGCGTGCTTCGACTGACTCTCGTAGATAGGCTTTGTAAGCGCGACGTAATCGGGGGTTTCAATCACGACCGCCGCCGCCATTTCTTCCTTCCGCTTCCGCTCTTCGGGATCCTTGGTGGCTTCAATGCCTTCCAACAGTGCCTCCAAGCGAGCCGGGGCCGTTTCAAACTTGTCGAGGACCTCGCGATTTTCCATCGCGATGGTGCGCAGCTCCCCATGGAGCGTTTTCATTGGGCTCGCCGCCCCTCTCAATTCATCGACCGCCGCCTTGAAGGCGACCAGCCGCTCCCGGGCCACCTCTTTCTTCTGCTTACTTTCCTCACTCAGGGCCGCAAAAAACGGATGCTCAGTTTCAAAACCCGGCTCCGCCATCAGCGCTGCCTCTTTGATCGTTTCCTTTTCATTGTCGGTCAGCTTGACCACGTTCACGCCAAAGTCCCACACCTCGGGAAGTTCCAAGGCCTCGGCGGCCGCCTTCCGCCATTGGGGCGCAAATTCCTGTTCTTCCTTCTGAGCTTTGATGAGATCTGCCTGCAACTCCGCCAGCTCTTCCGCATCGTCCTTGGCATCCTCAATCTCTTCCGGCAGTTCTTCGATCAGCTCACGAGCGTCTTCCAGCCTCTCGGTGAGTCGTTCCGTTCGATTTTCCACGGCGGTCTCCACCTGCATCAGAGCGTTGATCAGACGATCCTCGCGTTTTGAGGACTCATTCACCTCCGCCAGGTAGGCAATATTCACACTGCTCCCGAGTCGGGTGTGGGCATCAATCTCCGCACCGATCAGATCCACGTATTCCTGACCTGCCTGTCGATAGATGCGGTACTCGTGATGATGCTGCGGAAAAAACCACACCGCTTCCATCGCCAGAAAGATGCAGATGAGCACCAACATCACAATCGCCAGCGCCGCATTCCCGCCGAAGAAGTAGCGAATGAAGTCCTGCAACCCCAGACCGAAAATACGAAACCCTTTTCTGGGAAACGCTCCCCGCTTCGATTTGGCAGTTTTCGAACTGTCAGTGGTTTTACTCATGATCGGTTTGGCTACAGGCCGCTGGCTGAGGATCGCAAAGCCGCTTTCAGCCCCGCTTTCGGTGTTAGCCCAGCGCAGCGGCAATTGCGCGATTTCAAAGGCAACGTTTTTGTCACATCATCCATCAATCACCGAATCTGTCGGGCGATTTTTTCAGAAAAAAACGCCCGAAGCTTTTGCTTCGGACGCTTTCCTATAATCAAAAATATCAGGGAAAACTGATCATCAGGGTTTGATGAAACCAACCTTTTCCACGATCTCCATGCCTTCTTTGTCGGAGGTCGCCCACTTGAGGAACTTCTCGGCTGCCGGGGAAAGCTTGCCCTTGATGGTGTAGAAGAACAGCGTCCGGGAAATCGGGTACTCCTTGGCGTTCTTCGGAGACAGCTTCACTCCGTCGACTTTGACCGGCTTGATGCCGTCGTTTTCGGAGTAGGCAAGACCCACATAGCCAATTCCGTTCGGATTCTTGGCGACTTCGGCGGCAATCTGCTCGTTTCCAGCCATCTTCTGAGTACTGGAACCGTAGTCGCGCTTGTTCATCGCCATTTCCTGAAAGCTCTTGTAGGTGCCTGAAGAAGTGTTGCGGGTGTAGACCGAGATCTCACCAGCAGCGCCGCCGACTTCACTCCAATCGGTGATGTCACCGGTGAAGATCTTTTCGACCTGCTCGGTGGTCAGTTCCTTGATGCTGCTCTTTTCGTTCACGATCACGGCGATCATGTCAAAACCGGCGGTCCATTCCTGAATCTCCATGCCCTTGGCGGTGAACTCGTCTTTCTCCGAGTCCTTGATGTTGCGACTGGACATGCCGATGTCAGCGGTGCCGGAAAGCAGGCTGGTGAAAGCCGTAGAGGATCCTTCAGCGGCGATCTCAAAGGAGACATCGTTGCCGGCCTGTTTGTAGACCTCGGCCTGTTGGGGAACCATCTTGGCACCGAGCGTGTCGGAACCCTTGATGACGATCTTGTCTTCGGCCTGAGACGTCGCGAGAGCGAGCGCCATCATGGCGAGGATAGCAGTGGTTTTCTTCATAATTGGATCTGTGTTGAGTTGATGTTTAGGAGGTTGAACCTTGTCGTTGGGATTGCAGGAGCACCGCCCGATGATTGTGGCGGCGATGGGCTGAAACTCGCGGGGGCACCCGTCACGGTCAAACCGGCCTCAGTGCCAACTTTGTCACAAACAGCGACGGGCTGCGGCGGCACTTCGGGTGCCCGATCCTGCAACGATTGAAGTTTTCCGCTCAGAAATTGCCCATCACCACCGTTTTTGGCCTTTTCTGCGTGACAAAATCGTCACCCGCCGCCAAGTCTGGTTCCGCTTTTCCCACAACCCATTTTTTCCTGTAGCTCATGACCTCACTCATGTTTATCCTTAAGATCCTAGGTGCCCTCGGAGTCTTCCTCTACGGAATGAAAGTCATGAGCGAGGGCATCCAGCGCACCGCCGGGGATGGCATGAGAAAAGTCATGGCCACCATGACTCACAACCGCTTCGCCGGTATCGGAACTGGCCTCCTCACCACCGGCCTGATCCAGTCATCTTCGGCCACTACCGTGATGGTGGTCAGCTTCGTCAATGCCGGACTTCTGACCCTGGTGGAATCCATTGGCATCATCATGGGAGCCAATCTCGGCACCACCCTGACCGCGTGGATCATCGCCACCATCGGCAAATTTTCCCTTTCCAAAATCGCCCTGCCCATCATCGGAATCGGTCTGCCGATCTTCTTCATCGGCAAGAACCGTTGGAAGAGTTTCGGCGAAGTGCTCATCGGTTTCGGTCTGCTTTTTTATGGACTCCATCTGCTCAAAGAATCGGTACCGGATGTGGGAGCTCTGATCGACAGCGCCAACTCCACCGCACAGGGCATCCAGGACTTCATCACCGGCCTGTCCAATCGAGGCTATCTCTCGATTCTTGTGTTCCTGACCTTCGGCGTCATTCTGACACTAGTCGTCCAGTCATCGTCGGCGGCCATGGCCATCACCGTGACTCTGGCAATTCAGGGCTGGATTGGTTTCGAAGAATCCGCCGCCATCGTTCTTGGAGAAAACATCGGAACCACCGTCACTGCTTGGCTGGCCGCCATCGGCACTTCGGTTAATGCCAGGCGAGCGGCGCGAGCCCATTTTCTCTTCAACGTCCTTGGCGTCCTCTGGATGCTGATCGCGTTCTACCCCTTCACCTCCGGGGTTCAATGGCTGGGAGATCACCTGCCGGACGCCTTCCGCACGGAAAAACTCAATTCCGAAATCGGATTCAAGTTGGCGATCTTCCACTCTCTCTTCAATCTGGCGAACATCCTCCTTCTGGTCGCGTTCGTCCCTCAGATTGCCCGCATGGTGACTCGATGGGTTAGAGAACCAGCCGGTCCGGAACGCACCCACCGACTCCAGTTCATCTCGCAAAACATGGTCGATCTCGGAGAACTCAACCTGCCCGAGGCCGAGGAAGCCACCCTCCAACTGGCCGACATCACCAGAGACATGTTCCAAGGCTACCTCGCAATCTTCAAGGATCCGGAAACGGATCTCAGTGCCGAGGTTCAACGACTCAAAAAATTGGAGGACGATGCCGACATCCTCACCCACGACATTACCGAGTATCTCGTTCGCACCTCTGCCTCAGAAATCAGCGAGGAAAACGCCCGTGCCGTCACCCGAATGCTGCGCATCATTTCTGAACTCGAGGAAATCTCGGATGCGATCTATCGGCTCATCCAGATCACCCAACGGAAATACAACAAGGGACGCGTGTTCCACGACGAAGCGACCGACAACGTTCTGGCATTTGCCGACCGCATCGTCGAGCTGATCGCGCTCTACACCGATGTCCTCAGCAAGGGAGCCACCGAGGAAAAATTGCGAAAAGCAGAGGAGATCGAAAATGCCACCGACAAACTGCGCAAGCAGGGCAACAAGCGGGCCATCAAACGCATGAGCATCACCGAGGACGCCGTGAAAACCGAGATGATCACCATCGACATGAACAATCAGTTCGAATTGATCGCCAACTACGGACTCAACGTCGTCCAAACCGCTTTCTATCTGCTCCACGAAGACGAGGTGCCCGAGAAATACGACAAGTAAGAGGTTCGCGTCCTCAGTTTGAGTGACGAGATCGTCACGGAAAACAGGGTGGTCAGAGTCATCACTTCAGCGGATTGATGGCCTCTCTCATCACCCTTTTTTCTGCCCCCTGAAACCACTCTACCTCATCGACGCCATCGGTCCCTTCTTTCGGGACTATGACCAGGTCCGTATCAACTGGTCCAAAATTCCCTGGCGGCGATTCCAAAAACTCGACCGGGACGAGCGGACGGAACTTTTCGAGCGCATCGGTGAGGACCTGAAGCGATTCACCACCAAAGCCGCCGAAACCGGCTTCAACGCCGTCAGCCTCGACGACATTCCCCACCTCGCTGATCACGCTCACTACGAACCCGCGATCCGAGAACAAATCGCGGATTTCAGGACGGCTTTTCGGCCCCTGTTCGCCATCTGTCGCGACGCCGGACTGGAGGTTTTTTTGACGATGGACGTGATGTCGTGGACCCCGGCCCTCAAAGAAAAGCTCAAAACCGAGCGATCGGTGAACGCTTTCCTCGCCGAGTTGTTCGACCAGTTCTTTCGAGATTTTCCTGAGGTATCCGGAATCATCATTCGAATCGGAGAATCGGACGGCACCGACGTGAAAGACGACTTCCGCAGCGATCTCCATCTGAAGAATCCCGCGATGGTGAATCGATTCCTTCGCGCCGTCCTTCCCGTGTTCGAAACCCACGGGCGGACCTGCGTCTTTCGCACCTGGACCGTCGGCGCCCATCATGTCGGCGATCTCATCTGGCGCGACAGCACCCTGGAACAATCACTCGCCGCCATCGACAGCCCCGCGCTGGTGTTGTCGATGAAATACGGAGAATCCGACTTTTTCCGCTACCTCTCCCTGAATCGGAATTTCTTCGTCACCGAAATCCCAAAAATCGTCGAACTCCAAACCCGGCGCGA
>JAGROX010000260.1 GCA_020440025.1 Verrucomicrobiia bacterium | reverse complement strand
CCCGTTTCCGGAGCGGGGGATTCTCCAGAGAGATGGAGGAGCTGCACCGGTTCATACTCCAAAACTCGCTCGCTGGCAGGCGGGGTAATGGTGCCGAATCGTTCGAGAGAAAAGGTGTAGAAGAATTTCAAGGCGATCGGCGCCGCGAGGAAGAAGGCGAAGCAAACGCCGGTGAGAAAGAGGACAAATCCAACGCCGACCCCGGGGATGACGTAGCGTTTCTCTGACTGTTTCAGGCCAGGCATGATGAACTCGCCGGCGAACCAGACGAGCAGAGGAAAGGAGACGATCAGCGCCGCAATGAACGAGGTCTTGATCGACAGCATCAGGATTTCCTGAGGCTTCAGGGTGAACATGCTGATCTTGTCGAGTAGGGTCGTTCCGTCATCGAATACCGCCAGCTTTGCGGGCAACTGAACAAACTTGAAGATCTGAACGTTGAAGGCAAAGGAGATCACCGTCGTGACGCAGATGAGAATCAGCATCTTTCCCAAGGTTTTCCGAAGATCCTCCAAGTGATCGAGAAAGGGTTTCTCGTAGGGATCATATCCCTCATCGGCACCCGCTTTCGCCTGCCGCCGTTTGTTGGTGGCTTCACGAGCTTTGAAGAGTTTTTCGAAGGCGTATCGAAGGATCATGGCGAGAACGTTGGAAAAAGAGGGGGGAAAGAGCGGGAATCTAGCGCGTAAACGACCGACGGCAAAGAGCGGGAAAAGGCGTCCGCGAAAGCGCTGGCGCGATTGAGGTGGGCGTCAGAGTATTCCGAAAATCAGAGGGTTGGTGCCGATTTGAGCTGCCGCTCCCAACGGGTGAGCTGGCGGCCGACATTGACCGGTGACGGCGCTCCGACGGCTTTGCGCGCTTTCAGGGCGGTGTCGAGATCGAGCACTTTGTGAACATCGGGACCAAAGGCATCCGAGAACTGACGAAACTCCTCCAAGGTCATCTCGGGAAAGGGGGTGCCGCTTTCCAGGGAGTGCGCGGTCAGTTTGCCGATGACTTCGTGGGCCTGCCGGAAGGGGACACCCTTCAGCACCAAATAGTCGGCCAAGTCAGTCGCGAGGAGAAAGGGATCGCTGGCGGCTTCCCGGGTGCGGTTCGTCTTCACGCGGGCCACGGCCATCATCTCGGCAAAGACATCGAGCGCGAGCTTGATCGTTTCGATGGAATCGAAAAGTGGTTCCTTGTCTTCCTGAAGGTCGCGATTGTAGGTCATTGGCAGACCTTTTAGGGTGGTGAGAATCGACATCAGGTTGCCGGTGAGGCGTCCGGTCTTGCCTCGAGTCAGCTCGGCAACATCGGGATTCTTTTTCTGCGGCATCAGGCTGGAGCCGGTGGTGTGGGCGTCGCTCAGTTCGATGAATCCAAACTCCGCCGAGGCCCAGAGGATGACATCCTCACTGAGCCGCGAGAGGTGAGTGCCGATGAGGGCGAGCACGAAGAGCAGCTCGGCAATGAAATCGCGGTCACTCACCGCATCCATGCTGTTCTGGGTGATGGCGGGAAACTCCAGCTTTTCGGCGACGAGTTTGCGATCCAGCACAATGGTCGATCCTGCGAGGGCACCGGATCCAAGCGGCATGACATTGATGCGCTGGTAACAATCGCGCAGCCGGGCCGCATCGCGGTCGAGCATTTCCAAGTAGGCGCAGAGATGATGGGCAAAGAGCACCGGCTGGCCTCGCTGCAAGTGGGTGTAGCCGGGAATCACCGCATCCGTGTGTGCCTTGGCGCAGGTCAGGAGGGCCGACTGAAGCCGATGCAGACAAACGGCGATTTTTTTCACTTCCGCGCGGCAATAGAGGCGGACATCGAGCGCGACCTGGTCATTCCGGCTCCTGGCGGTGTGAAGCTTGGCACCGGGTGCGCCGATCTTTTCGGTCAGGGCCGACTCGATATTCATGTGGATGTCCTCGAGGCTCATCCGGAACTTGAATTCGCCCGACTCGATCTCCGTCTGGATATCGCGAAGCCCGCGATTGATCGCCCGCTGCTCGGTTTTTGTCAGGATACCGGCGGCCTCGAGGGCGGCGGCATGGGCCATCGAGCCCTGAATGTCATAGGGATAGAGTCGCCAGTCGAAGGAGATCGATTCTCCGTATCGCTGAACGAGATTTGAAGTGTCCGTCTGGAATCTGCCTTTCCACATGATGGCGGGAAAGAGACAGGGGAAACTCGCTTTTGACAAGCGTGAGCTGAAAGCGCGTCGAGACTCGCAGATTCAGCTGAATTCGATCAGTTCGACGACGGGGCGGTCGCCTTGCGGGCGGGGCCTCGTTTGCCCAATCGCATTTCGAGGAGATTCTCACAGATCCCATCTTTGCGCAGCTGGTCGCAGCAGGCCTCGATCCGCATCGATTTTTTCGTCGGTCGAAAGCCGAGTCGCCGGGTGATGCAATCGAAGAGAGTCTCGATGTGGTCGTCTTCAAATTCGATCACCTTGCCACAATCCACACAGATGAGGTGATTGTGGTGAGGATGGTCGACGAAATTCGGATCGTAGTATTTCTGATCCCGCCCCAGATCGATCTCACTCAGCAATCCGCTCTCCACCAGAAGCCCAAGGGTACGATACAGGGTCGCCCGAGAAGTGGACGGATCGATTCGCCGCGACATTTCCCACAGTTGCTCGGCCGTGAAATGGTCTTCCGTGCTGAACGCCGCTTCCACGATGACGTCGCGCTGCACGGTGCGGCGCAGACCCTTGTCGCGGATGAAACGGTCGAAGCGTTCTTTGATCTCTGGTTCGATCATGAGTTGCCCAGCTTCCATGGATCGGAGGGAAACGTCAATGCAAGGCTGAGCCGATTCCGAATTCCCTCCAAAGGGCCAAGCTGCCGGTTGACCCCGGGACAAAGGAAATGGAGAGGTAAGGCCATGCGGTCGCAACACACCGAGGTTCCTTTTGATTTTCGCCGACACTTCGGAGAGATCGTGCGGCAATTTCTTCCCCTCTTCGTCATGGTCTTTTCGGCGGGATTGATCGCGTTCGCGATTTGGGGACCGGAGGCGGACCCGTCGGATGATGGGGCCACCGGACTGGTTGCCCATCGGGTTGGGTTGCTTCCCGTGGTTCCGCTCGATTCACCCGAGAACAACGATCTTCCGGCTGACCAGGAATTGCCTTTTGATTCCGCCTTCGTCATTCCGCGAACGCTCGATTTGGCGCGAGCGCCTCAATCGCCCCGGTTCGATGCGCCGATGGGCAGTGTTCTTGGGGCGCTGACTTATAATGCGCAGCCATTTCTGACGACACGTCATCTCGGCGAAGACATCAACGGGATCGGTGGCTCGGATTCCGACCTCGGGGATCCAGTTTACGCGGCAGGAGACGGCGAAGTCGTTTACGCCGGGTGGCCATCCGATGGCTGGGGCAATGTCGTCATGCTCCTGCATCGGCTTTCCAACGGAGAATCGGTGACGACTTTCTACGGTCACTTGCTTCGGTTCACCGTTCCCGTGGGTGCCACCGTTCGACGAGGGGATCGCATTGGCTTCGTCGGGAAAGCCGACGGACGTTATCTGGCTCACCTGCATTTCGAGGTCAGGTCAGCAGCTTCTTTCGATCCCGGGGCCGGCTATGCCGAAGGCCCTTTGAGCCGTCGCTCCGGCGAATTGTTTCTCGCCAAGCACCGAGGCGCTCCCGAGGATAGGCAGAATTCGGCTTTGGGTGGAGATTGGGATACCCGACTTCCAGGGACGAATGTTCCGGTGGAAGGCGAGGAATCAGGGCCTCGGATGCAAATACAGACCGTTCCTGAAAACTCGGCCGAGCCATGATTGCCCGAACCGGGCGTTGAAAAAAAATACCAGAGAACTGCGGCAATTCCGGACAGGCTACCGTTGCTGCCTTCCGGCCCTGGCGGGGTTTGCTAGCCGGCATTCCGCAGCCTCTGGCGCCCGAAATATAATGAGCTTTGCTCAAAGTGCCAGCACCAATGAGGGAGAGGGAGTTGACCCGATCGAATAAAAGTTTTTAAAAGAAATATTTCACTCGCATTTTTGTGTTGTGTTCGCGAAACCTTCTCGCTAGTGTGCGAGTTCTAGCCATCCGCTCCCAGCGGTCGGCATCTTCACGAAACTATCTTTCACAACAGACGGAAAAGCAGCCATGTGGAAAGTCTTTCTAGTTATTTCAGCCGTGGTATTGGCGGGTTCAGGGGTCATCAGTTGGCAAAATCAGCAACTGCTGGATCGCACGCGCATCGAGCGTAAGCAGTCCCAGGATCAGGCCGAACAGTTGGCCAACCAATTGGAGTCCACCAAGGAGGAATTGGGCAAAGCAGTCGCGGCAGCGGCGGCTCTCAAGGACGAGGCTCAGAAGCTTCAGGTCGAAGTCGATACGGCCAAGGCAAAGGTTTCCGAGAACGACCTGATGGTGAACAACCTCACCACCCAGTCCGATGCAAAGAAGCTTGAGTTGGCGGACGCCAAGAAATTTCTCACCGAAATTGGCGACGTGAAGCGGGTTCAAGAGGACATGGCCATGGTTCGCACGCAGGTGGAGAAAGAGCAAATCGAAGTGGCCTCGCTTCAGCAGAAGATTGCCCAGGCGATTGATCAGAAGGAGAGGCTCACTCGCATCGCGGGAGAATTTGCCGCTCTTAAGAAGGATCAGGAAGAAGGACGGATTCGTCCCGAATTCAATAGCTCGATCAAACGCGCCTACAATCAGTGGGGCTTTGTGGTGGTGCAGGGCGGCAATGATCAGGGTGTCGTCAAACGCGCTCAGCTTGATGTCAGCCGTCGTGGCCAGCCGATTTGCAAACTCATCGTGACCTCGGTAGAGCCGCAGGAATCCATTGCCGAAGTGATCCCGGGTTCCATGATTCCGGGTCAGACCATTCAAGAGGGTGACGACGTCACCAAGAGCTCGGCTCCCACCCCGATCCCTGGTGCTGCTCCGGCAGCTCCTGCTGGTGGTGCTGCTGCTCCCGAGTTGCCGACCGCAGCCCCCGAAGATGGTGGTGGTATGGCCCCGGCGGCGCCTGTTGCAGATGATCCCTTTGGTGCTCCGGCTCCAGCGCCTGCTCCGAGTGATGATCCCTTCGGTGGTGGAATGAATGGCGGAGCTGCTCCGGCTCCTGCCGCTCCTGCGGGAGATGATCCCTTTGGCGGTGGTGCCATGAATGGTGGTGCTGCTCCGGCTCCTGCTGCCCCTGCAGCGGACGATCCCTTCGGTGCGCCTGCGACTCCTCCGGCCGATGCGCCGAAAGTCGAGAACGACCCTTTCAAGTAATTGATTCGATCTCTCCAAGAGAAGTTTCAGCGATAAGCATTTAGTCAGTCAGTTAACGAGGCACGGACAACACGATCATGAAGAAGTTTATTATGGCTCTTTCGATTCTCGCCATGGGCGGGGGCGCATTTCTGGGAGTGGTCAACAAGCAGACGCTCGAAGACGAGAAGTTGTTGCTTTCAGATGCGAAAGAAAAAGTGACGGCGGTTAAGAACGAGCTGAACCAAGCTGAGACGGATCTCGAAGTCGCCAAGGCGGATCAAGTCAAGGCACAAGATGATCGGGATCAGATCAGTGCGGCTCTTTCCGAGACTCAGCAGCAGATCAAGCGGCAGGAGTCCCAGATCATGACTCTTCAGCAGGATCTGGAAAAAATGCGGATCGAGAAAGAGGAGATCGACCTCGCCATTCGCAGTGTGTTCCCTCCCGGCAGCCCGATCACCAATATTCAGCAGCTGCAACAGGCGCAGCAGGCACTGAAAGATCAGCTCACCGAAGAGCAAAACAAGAAGACCGATCTCATGACTCAGCTTCAGCAGAACGAGACCGAAATGGTTGCGGCCGAGAAGCAGGTGCGTGAGTTGGAAGCTTATCAGATCGAGCGTGCCAAACAGATCGCTCTGAACGGATTGGAAGCCACGGTCATCGCGGTGAATCGCAACTTCGGATTTGTGATGGTCAACGCCGGTCAGAACCTCGGTGTGAAAGCCGACTCCTCGCTGCTGGTGAAACGCGGAACCGATCGCATAGCCCGCCTTCAGATTCGCGAGATCGAGCCGAATGTGCTCGTTGCCGATGTCGTTCCTGATTCCATCGCTCAGGGCGCCCGAGTGCTCCCGGGTGACAAGGTGATCTTCGAGAACACCAAGTGATTGGTGGAATTCTGATCGCTTGTTCTTTCCACTTCCTGAACCTCGTTCTTTCATGAAAGAAGCTACCGAGTCCTTCGCTCTCCTGATCTGCCGCGGTGTTGTCGCCGTGGCTCTGTCAGCCGCCTTGATCACTCTTGGCACGGGCTGCGCCAGCAATCAGGGACCCAAGCCTCCCCGCGAGCGTATCAGCAGTCTGCCTCAAAACCTGCCCCAGTCTTGGGAAGGTCAGTCGCAGATGGGCGGGATGCCCACCTCCAATTGAGGAGGCTTTCTTCCTTTCTTTCTTCTCATGCTCATTTGACCCGTCCAAAGCGGACGGAGACATGGGCGTTGTCATCGGCGAGGAATCGCCAGGCCAGCTCTTGGGAGCGCGAGATACCGATCCGGCGATCTGCGAGGACACCTCTTTGCGGACCGTTTTTGCTGGGAATGGATCGGAAAAACCCGCGGCTTTCCGTTTCGTCATCGACGAGATTGATTCCGTGATGGTCTCCGGTGATGCCCAGTGCCATGCTGAGTTTTCCCGGGCCGGAACACAAATCGGTGAGTCGATCCCGCCCTCGTCTCTCCCGCATGACGTCGCAGCCGTGAACGGGTTGCAAGGCTCTCAGCAGAACGAAGCCGCGATGGCCATTCAGCGGATTCTTCACCAGCACGTTGGTCAGCCAATACATTCCATAGTTCAGATACACATAGGCGGTCCCGGCGGGATGCTCCTCGACAAAGCGTCGGGCGCTGGGGCGGAAAAAGGTGTGGCAGGCTTCGTCTCCGATCTCCGCATAGGCTTCGGTCTCCACCACGATGCCTGAGCATCCGTCCCAGCGAAACTCGGCCCCGATCAATTCGCGGGCACAGCAGACGGCGTCCCGTTTAAAAAACGCTTTTCCGAGTCGTCCTGTTTTCGGGTCCATCATACCCTGTCAGGTCCGAGATTTAACCCTGTTGAGTCAAAGGCCGGTGGGATGATCCACGAACTCCCAAGGCAAATCATAGCGCTCCGACAACCAGGTGGAAAGCGCCTTTACCCCGAAGGTCTCGGTGGCGTAGTGACCGCCGTAGATCACGTTGAGCCCCAGTTCCTCGGCTGCGGTGTAGCTCCAGTGAGGACCTTCACCGGTGATGAAGGTGTCGACGCCTGTTTCGGCCATGGCAAAGATTTCGCTGCCGGCTCCACCGGTGATGATGCCGACGGATCGAATCCGCTCGGGACCGCCGGGACAGAGATGGGCGGTCGCGCCGGTGGCGGCGATCACTCTGGCGAGAAGTTCATCACGAGTGAGATCGACCGATGCTCGAACCCCGAGTTGAATGCCTTTCCAAGAGAAAAAAGGTTCGGTTTCGCCGAGATTCAGAGCGGCGGCGAGGCAGGCGTTGTTGCCCAGGGTCGGGTGCACATCGAGAGGAATGTGGGCGCTGTAGATGGCGAGATTGTGTTCCATCGCCAGCTTGAGTTTTTCGTAGAGGCTCCCGGTGATGAGCTGGGCACCCGACCAGAATAATCCGTGATGAACGATCAGCAGGTCTGATTTGCAATCCACCGCTGCCCGCACCACGGGGAGGCAGGCATCGACTGCGGCGACGATGCGAGTCACCTGATTGGACCCATTCGTGAGTTGGAGGCCGTTGAGGGCCTGGGGATAGTCCGGGGTGGTCGAAAGTCGCAATTCTTCCGAGGCGACTTGGACGAGATCGGTCAGGCTTGCGGGCATAAGATGATCAAAGCCGGGATTCCGTGGTTTTCCAACCGCATTCTTTGTCGGGCGTTTTCAGAAAATATCGGTGTTCATCGGGCTCCAACTGTGGTTTTTTCCCGGCCTTATGCTCCAAGCAGGTATCGTCGGACTCCCTAACGTCGGCAAATCGACACTTTTCAACGCTGTGACCCGCACTCGCAAAGCGGAGGCAGCGAACTATCCGTTCTGCACTATCGATCCGAATCTCGGCGTCGTCACGGTGCCGGACGAACGATTGGCAGTGCTCTCGAAGATCTCCAAGTCGCAGAAACTGATCCCAACGGCGATCGAATTCGTTGACATCGCTGGTCTGGTCAAGGGGGCCAGCGAAGGGGCCGGGCTGGGGAACAAGTTCCTCGCCAACATTCGCGAAGTTGACGCCATCGTCCAGGTGGTGCGCTGTTTCGTTGATGATGACATCATTCACGAGCTGGGAACGGTGGATCCGCTGCGCGACATCGAGATCATCAATGCTGAGCTGATGCTGGCGGATCTCGCGTCTCTGGAAAAACGCCGGGTTTCTCGGGAAAAGAAGGCGAAGTCAGGAGATGCCGAGGCGAAACGCGAAGTCGCGGTGATGGACAAGATCATCCCGCATTTGGACAAAGCGCTTCCCGCCCTGACCTGCGAATTGTCGAAGGAAGATCAGGAGGTGATGAAGGATTTCTTCCTCCTGACCTCAAAACCGACGATTTTTGCCTGCAACGTGGCGGAATCCGAATTGGCTGCGGCCTTGGATGATCCCGATGGTCACCCCTTGGTGTCCAAGGTGCGCAAGTATGCCGCGGAAACTCACGGTGCCGAAGCGGTGGTGATTTCGGCCCGGATCGAGGAAGAGATGATCGACCTCGAGCCCGAGGAAGCCGCCGAGTTTCTCGCCGACATGGGCGTTAAGGACAGTGGAGTTTCGGCCCTGATTCGCGGTGTCTATCATCTGCTCGGTCTTCGGACCTATCTGACCACGGGAGAAAAGGAAACCCGCGCTTGGCCGATTCCGGCGGGAGCGAAAGCACCGCAAGCTGCCGGGGTGATCCATTCCGACTTTGAGCGCGGATTCATTGCTGCGGAAGTGGTCGCCTACGACGTCCTCAAGGAGCTGGGTTCCTATCAGGCGGCGAAAGAGGCGGGAAAGCTGAGGATTGAAGGTAAGGAATACGTGGTCAAAGACGGCGACGTGGTGGAGTTCCGCTTCAACGTTTAGGGTCGGCGACTCGACGGCAGTGGGTGCCTCTGGGCTGGCTTTTTTGGCGAGAAGGCATCGCTGTCGCTATCTGTCTTTGCGTCCGGTGGCGGCGTTGACTTTCATAGGCCAACTCTTACACTTACGGCTCGCTCCGGCGTCGGCTGGCCTATCGTCGGCATGCTTCGTGGCGTCCCTGCCTCCCTTTTCAACGTTCTCTTTTACCCCCACGAACCTTTGAATGATCGTATGAGAAACTCCCGTCTTTCCCTCAGCCTTGCGGTTGCCTTTGTCTCTGGGCTGTTGTGGTCGTCGATGCCGACGTCAACCCTGGCTCAAAAGCAGAACTCCGAGTCACCCAATGCCACGCCCGCCCAAAGCGTCGAACCCGTCGTGGATATCCCGCCGCCTCCCTCGGAACAGGCGGATGTGTCGGAGATCAACTTCGGAGCGATCGTGCGGGTGGAAGTCGACACCAAGCAACCGAACTATCGGGTGCCGTGGAACATCGGTGGCATGGGCAATGGCGTCGGGACAGGTTTCCTCGTCGGCGACAATCGGTTCGTGACCAATGCGCATGTGGTCAGCAACAATCGCTTGATTTACATCAAGAAGACCAACGATCCCCGTCCTTACAAAGCGCGAGTGGTGAATGTGGCTCACGACTGCGACTTGGCGCTGCTGGAAATCGAAAACTCAACCGAGTTCAAAACCGCCTTCAGTGGCGTTGAGCCTCTCGTGATCGGAGACATTCCGAAGCTGAACACGACGGTGATTGCTGTCGGCTATCCCATCGGTGGTGAGCGCATTTCGGTGACTCGCGGGGTGGTGTCACGAATTGATTTCCGACCCTACAGCCACTCCGGAGTCGATTTTCACCTCACGATCCAAGTGGATGCGGCCATCAACCCTGGCAACTCCGGCGGTCCCGTGTTGCAGGACAACAAAGTGGTGGGTGTGGCGTTTCAAGGGTACTCAGGCGCGGTCGCTCAGAATACCGGCTACATGATTCCGGTTCCGGTGGTGGAACGCTTCCTCAAGGACACGGCTGACGGCACCTATGATCACTACGTGGATCTTGCGACGCAGACACTCAATGTCCTGAATCCGGCCCAGCGCATTGCGTTGAGCCTCCCGAATGATGATGTCGGCGTGATGGTGACGGAAGCCGATCCCGCAGGCCCGGCCGGCAGTATTCTGAAGACAGGTGATGTGCTACTGTCCATTGACGGTCACGTCATCGCCAGTGACGGATTCATCGAAATTGAGGGAGAGCGAGTGAATCTCAACGAGATCATCGAGCGCAAGTTTGCCGGTGACATGGTCGCGCTGGAAATCTGGCGTGACGGAGCCCGACAGGATCTCAAAATCGAGCTGGAGCGTTTCCTGCCCTATCTGATTCAGGCCAATACCTACGACAAGCAGCCCGATTTTGTCCTTTTCGCGGGCCTTCAGTTCCAGCCGCTGGATCGCAACCTGATGGCGGCTCACAATATCAGTGACCTCCAAGTTCGCTATTTCTACAGCTACTACTCCAGCGAAGGCCTCTATCGCGAGCGTCCCGAGGTGATCATTCTGACGGCGGTGTTGCCGGACTCGGCAAACACTTATTTGCAGCCTTATGTCCACAAGGTGATCGATACGATCAACGGCAAAAAGATTCGAGTGCTCCAGGATGTCTGGGATGCTCTGCACGGTGATTTCTCCGAAAAAGGGCACGAGGATTTCCATGTGATTCGCTGCCTCGGCGAAGGTCGCCCCCTGGTGATGGAGCGTGCCACCGCACGGGAGGCACATGATCGCATCATGGCGAAGTACAACGTCAATTTCGACAATCACATCGAGGTGCCTGAGATCCTGAGTGTCGAGGGACTCTTCGATGACATCGACGACGACGCTTCGGACAAAGATGATACCAAGGAGAAGAAGCAGGAAAAGTCTGCGAAATCCGCACCTGAAGCCATCAAGTCAGCCTCGGCCCGATGACCATGATTGGGGAACCCCATCGCTGAACTTCTTTCCATTTTTGATCATGATGAAATCTTCTTTCACTTCTTTTTTTGCCGGTCGCTCCTTTCTGCTGGCTTCGGTTCTGGTTCTCTTTGGACTGCTGGTCCCTGCAGGGCTTCGAGCTCAGGAGAAGCCGAGCCCGGAGAAATCCCTCGTTCGGGTCAATGCAACTCTGCAGAGTTACAATTTCCTTCGTCCCTGGGAGAAAAGCGCGCCCACGCCCCGTCGTGGTCTCGGTGCGGTTCTCTCGGGAAATCGGGTCTTGGTAACCGGCGAACTGATCGTCAATTCGACTTACATCGAACTGGAGCATCCCTCCACTGGCGAAAAGACTCCGGCCCGCATCGTGGGGCATGATTACGAGGCAAACCTGGCGGTGTTGGCTCCCATCGATGAATCGTCGAAGTTAATGGATGAGTTGGTGCCGCTGGAAGTCGACACTTCCGTTGCGCCGAAGGATACGGTCGAAGTATGGCAGGTGGAAGACAATGGCGATGGTGTCATCACCAAGGTGGATGTGCAGCGGGCTGCGGTGAATCAGTACTTCATCGATAGCGCGGTCTTCCTCGTCTACCAGTCGATCGGTTCGCTTCAGGCACGGGCCAACAGTTTCACCCTGCCGGTGATCAAGGACGGCAAACTGGGCGGAATGTTGCTCAGCTACAATGCCAAGGAGCAGATCAGTCAGGTTCTTGCCGGTCCTATCATCCAGGCGTTTCTCGATGACTTGGCCGAAGGCGAGTATCAGGGATTCCCCAATCTGGGCATTGGATTTGAGCAGACACTGGATGACCAGCTCCGCCGATTTGCTCGGATCGATGGCAAGGAAGGCGGCATTTTTGTCACCAACGTGCAGAAGAACAGTTCCGCCGATAAGGCGGGATTGGAGAGTGGTGACGTCATCATGGCGATTGGTGGCCATGCCATTGATTCGCGGGGCAACTACGTTCACCCGACCTATGGGAAGCTGAATTTCAGTCATCTCGTTCGGGGGAACGCCAAAGTCGGCGACAAAATCAAAATCGCGATCATTCGGAATGGAGAGCCGCAGGACATCGATGTGACTCTGGAACGCAAGGAGCCGAACGACTATCTCATTGATGCCTACATGTTTGATCGCGGTCCCCGCTATCTGATCATGGGTGGCCTGATCTTCCAGGAACTGACCCTGCCCTACTTGGAGAGTTGGGGGGAGAACTGGGACACCCGGGCCCCCTTCAAGCTGGTACACGCCAATGCTCACCCTGAGCAATATGAGGATGAGGGCCGGGAAAAGCTGGTCTTCCTCAGTCAGGTGCTTCGCACCCCCAGCACGCTGGGTTACGAGGAGTTGAATTCCGTGATCCTTTCCAAGGTCAATGGCCAGGCCATCAACAATCTGAAGGATCTGTCGAAGGCTTTCACCATGCCGGATGAGAAAGGCATTCACAAAATCGAATTCACCGATTTTCCCCGAGTGATCTACATCGAAGATCGCACCTCCCGCGCGGTAAATCAGCAATTGGTCCAGTACGGGATCAGCCAGATGGAGAAGCTCGATTGAGCCGATGCTGAAGTTCGGTCCCTCCCGCGGGCTTTCTTTTCTCTCCCTTCATGGCTTCCACTGATTTGTCCCGTCTCGGTGCGGTGTTTGATCTGGACGGGGTGCTCATCGACTCTCACGATCAGCATCGGGACAGCTGGTTCTTGTTGGCAGAAGAGATCGGTCGACCGATCTCGCCTGAGCAGTTCAAAGAGAGTTTTGGGATGAGGAATGAATCCGTGATTCCTCATGTTTTTCGCTGGGCGGAGGAGGGGGACAAGGTTCGCATTCAAGAACTCGGTGATCGGAAAGAGTCGCTCTATCGGCAGCTGCTGCGTTCCGAGGGACTGGACCCACTGCCGGGAGTCGTGAAATTCCTGACTCTGCTGCGGGATGCTGGCATTCCCTGTGTGGTGGGTTCCTCAACCGTTCGGAAAAACATTGAGGTCTGTCTCACGATGACGGGCTTGGAGGCCTTTTTTGGCGAACATTATGCCGGGGCCGAGGATGTCTCCCGTGGAAAGCCGGCCCCCGACGTGTTTCTGGAAGCGGCTCGAAGAATCCACCGCGGACCGGCGGTCAGTTTCGTGGTCGAGGACGCGCACGTGGGGATTCAAGCCGGTCGCAGTGCTGGCATGCGGACAATCGCGGTGACGACGACCCATTCAGCTGAGACTTTTGTCGGTGATGCCGAGCCGGACCTGATTGTGGATTCGTTGGAAGTATTGTCGCTCGACTCGCTCCGTCCTTGGTTCGAGTGATCGATCACCAGCGGCGAATCCGGCTGTCGAGCTGGAAAACTTGAGCGGAAACGGCTTCCATCTCGTCGAGGAAGGCGATGAATTTCCCGGCCTCGGCAGGAGTATTGAATCGACCGAGAACGTGAGCGGTTCTCGCCTGATCCACGACCGAGTCCGGTAGCCCCCGGGTCATGCCCGTTTCCTCCAAAAATCCTGGAAGCACACAGTT
>JAGROX010000259.1:11254-12339 GCA_020440025.1 Verrucomicrobiia bacterium | reverse complement strand
TCCTCCGCTCCGATTCCGGGATAGGCACCGGGAGTGTCGATCAGGGTGATGATGGGCGCGTCGAATTTTTCGGCCAACTTCATGAGGCGAATCGCCTTGCGATAGCCCTCGGGATGGGCGCTGCCGAAATTGCGACGGAGGTTTTCTTTGGTATCGCGTCCTTTTTGATGACCGATGATCACACAGCGACGTCCGTCGAGATAGCCGATGCCCGCTGGCATGGATTCATCGTCACCGATCTTGCGATCGCCGTGGAGTTCCAAGAAATCGTCAAAACTGCGCTGCACATAGTCCAGCATGAACGGTCGCTGTGGATGGCGGGCGATCTGCACACGCTGCCAGGGAGAGAGGTTCCGATAGACAGCAAGTTTCGTCTTGGCCAGCTTGTCCTCCACCTTTTGAATCTCTTTCTCCAGACCGAGGTCATGACCTTCCGACTGGTCCCGCAGCTCCTTCAAGCGACGTTCCAGTTCTACGATCGGCTTTTCAAATTCCAGGGGATCGACTTTCACGGGTAAAAATAGGGCAAAAAAGAGGGAATGGGCGAGAAATCAAACGATTCCGCCACGAAATAAGTGGTTTTAGGGAACCAGTGTCACTGGATTTGAGGGGCGGAGATAGGCAAACATCTCCTCAAGGTCGGCGCGATCCACCATCGCGCCAAAAGGGTTCGCGTTGCTGCTCTCAGGATCTGCGTTGTCCTTGGCGTCGGGCTCATAGGGCCGAATGAAGAGGCCCGCCTTGTCCATGCGGATCCATTTGTTGGCATCGAAGTAGTTGGAGGATTCAAAATTCACCATCCGACCATCGTACCAAGCCACCATGTCCGCGATTTTTGCGGAGGCGGGAGCCTTCAACTGAGGGGGCAGATTCAGTTCCCGGATTTCGTATTCCTTGAAAAACTTGTCATCCTCGGGCGTGAGGATGGTGATGGTTTTCTTGCCGAGGCTGATCCTCATCTTGAAGTTCAGCGGATAGACGACGAGGCGGTCATCGGGAAAAATGACGTGATTCGTCCGGCCCCCGGCTCGCATGATGTAGTTGATCGAAGTTTGGTATTTCCGGGAAATCACCGCGAGCAAATC
>JAGROX010000259.1:6757-11197 GCA_020440025.1 Verrucomicrobiia bacterium | reverse complement strand
ATTGATTTCCCCGATGATGTGCTTGGCCTTGGGGACTGCGGAAGAGTCGGGATAGAACTCCATCAAGTAGTAAAGTCGATCCCTGGCTGCCTGCAGTTCTCCCTGAACCAGCAGATCTTCCGCTGCGGCAAAATCGCGCAGGCCTAGGTCGGGAAGCTCTCGATTGGTCCCACCGACCTTGGTACCCTCGATCTCCTGGGTGACTTCCCAATTGGGCCGGAAGTAGTTTTTCCAGTAGTAGGCCACGCCAAAGACACCCGCGGCCAAGATGACCAGAGCGCAAAAAGCGAGGAACAGTTTGAGGCGGGCCATGAAGAGAAAAACCGGGGAAAGAAAAAGTGGATTCGGAACCTTTCGATCAGAGCAGACCGCGCCGCTTGAAGTCAAACACGTTGATGTCCAATGATTTCTGGATCATGTCGAAGGTGAACTTCAATAAAGAGATCTCCCAAGTGTCGTCGACCCCGTAAATGACGGCTCGCAGGGGATTTCCGTTGCTCTCAACCTCTCGGATCACCCGGTCGCAGACCGATTCGACATTGTCGTGGACGAGACTCTCGGAAAAGTCGGTCTTGGCGAAAGTGAAGCCGTATTTGAGAAAGGCGAGGTTTCCACCGGACATGCGGAACCACTCGCGAAAGGCGTCGGCATTCTCTCCAAAGCCGTCAAACATGAAGTCATCGTAGCCTCCCGGTCGCAGAATGGTCGGTCGACCGGCTTCGATTCGCCCCTCGCGCACCCGCACCTGGCCGACGCTGTCCATCAGTTCCGAGATCAGATGGAACTCGAACTGAGTCGACCCAAAGGTATCGATCCGGCGATCCGGCTCCCGCAAGATGCGGGTGGATTCCAGGGTATAGATGAAATCGTCGTGCGAGAGAGATGACATGGGGACGAGAACTTCACCAAACTAAGGGATTTTTCCCAAATCGCCACAGGGCGTTGCGAATTCCCGTGATTTGAATCCACGGATCACCCTGAAAACAAAAATGCGCCCGTGAAGGGCGCATCCGGTCGATCTCGCCAAATTCCCTATCTCAAGAGAGAGGGGGGCTGATCGAAGTATGAAAGTGGAAACTATTCTTTGGCGCTTTCGACGTATTTCACCACGTCACCGACCGAAGCCAGTTTCTCGGCCTCTTCGTCGGGCACTTCGATGCCGAATTCTTCTTCGAACGCCATCACCAACTCAACCGTATCCAGCGAGTCTGCGCCGAGGTCTTCGATGAATTTCGCTTCGAGGGTGACCTGTTCTTCATTCACGCCGAGTTGCTCGACAATGATGTTTTTGACCTTTTCTTCGATGGATGCGTCAGCCATTTCGGTTTGCTTGGGTTGATTGCTTAAGAGAGCGTTAAATACCGAGGCTTTCCCCCTTTGGCAACAAAAATTCCGACTAGTTTCTCATGGGATCGCTGAAGATCCACTCAACTGGCCTTCGGAATCCTCGGGAGTCCGTTGCATTTCGGCTGCGAGTTCTTATGATGAGCCTGTCTCCTTCACCACTCAGCATGTCTTTTGTCGATACATTGAACCGCATGGATCGCGATGGCTGGCGATCTCCTCTGATGGGGCGATTCGAGCGCCTCATCGCGCCGAAATCTCCCGCCGAGCTGGAATCAATGGCCACCCAATCTGCGATGCTCACTCGACGGAATTTTGGCAAGACCATGCGACTGTTCGCGCCCCTCTATCTCTCCAATGAGTGCGTAAACAATTGCCAATATTGTGGCTTCTCACGGGATAACCCGATTTTTCGCGTCACGCTGACGATCGACCAAGTGGTCCGCGAAGCCCGACATCTGGCCGATCAGGGATTTCGTCATATCCTGCTGGTGGCGGGGGAACATCCGAAATTTGTGTCCAACGGCTATCTCGAAGCCTGCATCGCTGCGATCCGGGATTTCATTCCCACCGTCGCCATCGAAGTCGGGCCGATGGAAGCTCCGGAATATGTGCGCATGGTGGAATCGGGTGCCGAGGGCTTGGTTGTCTATCAAGAGACTTATCACCGCGAGGCCTACGCGGCCTATCACACAGCCGGGCCGAAAAAGAATTTCGACTGGCGGCTCGAATGTCCAGAACGCGCCTACGAAGCCGGATTTCGTCGTATCGGAGTCGGGGCGTTGATGGGATTGGCTGATTGGCGATTTGAGGCCCTGCGTCTCGCGGCCCATTTGGAGTATCTTTATCGCCATGGCTGGAAGGCCACCTACACTGTGAGCTTGCCGCGACTCCGCCCCGCGGCGGGCGAGTTTGAACCCAAGCACGCGATTTCCGATCCCGAATTCGTTCAGCTGATCTGCGCCCTTCGGCTGACCTTTCCCCAAGTGGGCTTTGTTCTCAGCACGCGGGAATCTGCCGCCTTACGCGATGCGCTGTTCCCACTCGGGGTGACTTCCATCAGTGCGGGCAGTCACACCGAGCCGGGTGGCTACACCGGAGAGGGTAGCGACGATCTCCATCTCACGGTTCGTGGTCGCCGAGTCGAACTCGAGGAAAAACCCGATTGTGGCGGTGGTGCCACCGGTCAGTTCGACATCGCCGACGAACGTAGTCCCGCCGAAATCGCTCTATTGCTGCGTCAGATGGGATTTGATCCGGTCTGGAAAGACTGGGATCCGGCCATTCTCGACGCCGGGGCGCTTCCCGGAGGCATCACCGACGAGGAACCTGTCTTACAACCCTGTTAGATCCGCGATCTAACCCTGTTAAGTGACATCATGACCATCTCCTTGAACGGCCAATCTCGGGACTTCGATGCCGAAACCTTGAGCGTCGATGAAATGCTCGCACGTCTCGGATTCACCGGGCATCCGGTGTTGGTGGAGCTAAATGGTGAGGCGCTGCTCAAGAGCGAATTCGCGGATCGTCAGGTCACTGACGGAGCCACGGTCGAGATCGTCAGAATGGTCGCGGGCGGGTGACGGCCTGTCACATTTCCGGCAGGGAACAGACTTCGTAGAGGTGGCGATAGACATCGAGCGCCTGAATCCGAGAGCGGTCCCGCAGATTGGGGAAATTGCCGATGAGAACCGGACGGTTGTCGTCCAGTTCGGGGATGCAGCCGTGAGATCCTTTGACCAGTGAAGCATCGAGCGGGATCACGTCGAGCGTCATTCGGAAACCGAGCATTTTCTTCAGCAGCTTCATCGCAATCTTCAGCTTGGGGTTGCGAATCTTCGGGTTGAAAAACAGTTCCACCGGGTCGTAGCCGGGCTTGCGATGAATGTCGATGGTGCGGGCGTAGTCGGGGGCACGCTTGTCTTTTTCCCAATAGTAGTAGGTGAACCAACTGCGGATATTGGACACGGCGATGAGATCGCCGGCTCGCTCGTGTTCTAGTCCGCGGTAGGTCCGCATCGAGCCGTCGATGACTTCGGCGACGCCTTCGAGGGCCGCCACGGTGTCCCGAACTTCGCCAAGAATGCTGCGGTCATTCACGTAGATGTGGGCCACCTGATGATCGGGAATGGCGAAGGCCCGGCAACTTCCCAGATCGATCATGTCGGTGCCCAATTCGTCCCGGCAGGTGATCCAGCCCTTTTCGCGAAAAATCCGATTGATGTGGATGGGGTGATCCACCTCGGTGATGCCGTATTCGCTGAGGAGGATGACTTGGACCCCGCGCCCTTCGAAAAAGCGGATCAGGTCGCCGACCACGGCATCGATCTGGCCCAATTCCTGGGAAAGAAAGGGGTCATTGGGTCCGGTCTTTTGCAGCGGGTAGTCGAGGTGCGGCAGGTAGACAAGATTGAGATTGGGGGTGTGAGTTTCCTCGACCCACTTGGCGGAGCGGGCAATCCAGTGACTGGAATCGATCCCGGCTATCGGGCCCCAGAAGGCCTGAAAGGGAAACTTCCCCAGCTTGCGGCGCAGCGGTTTGTGCATCTCCATCGGATGCGTCTGGACATCGAAAATCTTGCTGCCATCGACCCGGTAGATGGGACGGGGGGTGATACTGTAGTCGACCGAGGAATACATGTTGTTCCACCAGAACAACTTGGCCACGGTGTAGTTGGGGTCTGTCTCGCGCAGGTGTTCCCACAGTTTGCGGGCATGGACAAGATGGTTGCTCTGCTTCCAGTTGCGATTCTCGGCATATTCCCGGTCGTACCAGCAGTTGGCGACGATGCCGTGTCCGGCGGGAGTTTTCCCGGTCAGGTAGGTGGCCTGAATGGTGGAGGTGACGGCGGGAATGAGCGGTTCCACATGGGCCATCGCGTTGTCTTGGCGGTCGAGAAACGCAGAAATATAAGGCGTTTCGGGGCCGATGTGGCGCGGTGTCAAACCGACGACATTGAGGATGGCGGTGCGTTGGAAGGAACTCACGATCGGGAGGGCGATGCGAAAAATGATTAACTTAGCGCAAGCAAACCGGTTGAGAAAGCCTTTCGACGCGATTCAGTGGCGACATGAATGAAGAAGTGATCGAAAGCG
>JAGROX010000259.1:0-6689 GCA_020440025.1 Verrucomicrobiia bacterium | reverse complement strand
GCGGCGGAAAACGTGATGCGTCACCTGCTCGATCAGCAGGGATTGAGCCATGCCTTTGCGCTGGATTCGGCCGGCACAATTCGATTGCACGCCGGCAATCCTCCGGACGCCCGCATGACCGAGGCGGCCAGGGCGCGTGGTATCCCCATGACAGGAGCGGCCCGACAGGTGGAGGGGCGTGATTTGGAAAATTTTGACTGGGTGCTGGTGATGGATCGGGACAACCTGAGCGACGTCCAGATCATGGCCAGTCATCACGGCAAGGGAAACGCTCGGGTCGCGATGTTCTGCGATTTCTGTGACGAAAACGACGACGATGAAGTACCCGATCCCTACTACGGGGGGCCAGAGGGTTTCGAAAAAGTGCTCGATCTTCTCGAGGATGGTTGTCGGGGAATGATTCGTCGCTTCGAAGAGGGCGCTCTCCGATAGTTCCATCAGTCGCGAGATAAGATCACAAAAAAACCGCCGGGTCGCCCCGACGGTTCTTTCGTAAATAGACTTTGGAAGTCCGGTCGATCAGTTGTCGCCTTTCGGCTTCTTCGGAGCGCCTTTGCCTTCACCTGGCTTGCCTTTGCCACCACCTGGACGAGCAGGCATGGCTTCGAGTTCGGCCTTGGTGATGGAGCCGTCTTTGTCTTTGTCGATGTTGCCAAAAAACTTATCGACCTTGGCGGTGTCGCCTTCGGCGCGCTTGGCCATCGGACCATTGGCGAACTCCTCTTTGGTGATTTTGCCGTCGGAATCTTTATCCATGGCTTTCATCATCATTTCGGCACGTTTGGCCGGATCGGGAGCGCCTTTGCCCTTGCCGGGTTTGTCGCCTTCGGCGGCCATGGCGATACCGGCGACGAGCACCAGCGAGAGAGTGAGAATAGTGGATTTCATAGGTGTGGGGTTGATTTGGTTTAGGTTGAGATCAATGGCAGAAGGAGTGGATTCATTTGGAAGACCCCCTGCGCCTGTTGATTCTAACCCCCGATTTTCACGTCGGTTGCGGGAGTTGCCGAAAAAAATGACGACAACTGACGAAACCTTCTCTCCGGGATCTCAGGAAGGGGCCAGTGCCCGATCCATCATGTCAAAACCTCGGGAGATCAGGGACTTTTTGTCGTCCAGCAATCCTGCCGCGAGGAGGGCATTGTCAAAAAGCTGTGCCACCACCAGCTTCGCGAGATCGGGGTTCGATTCACGGGCGGCGTCCAGTTTCTTGATCAGGTCGTGGCGAGGATTGATCTCCAGACGCACTTTTGGCGCAGGGACCGGCTCGTCCGGATTCATCGCCTGCATCATCTGCCGCATCTGGGCGCTCATCATTTCATCCGGATTCAAGGCCACCACCGGGCTGCCAACGAGGCGTTTGCCGGTTTCGACTTTCTCGACCCGCTCTTCGCCAATCTCGGTTTGAATGAATTCGCAAAGGGTTATGGCGCGATCTTCGGCCAGCGGTTCGCCTTCTTCGACCGTCGCGCTGTCGCCGAGTTCGAGGTCGGCGCGATCGGCCGATACCAGGGTTTTCTCGCTGTAGCTCTGCAGGCTGCGAACGACATAGTCGTCAATCGGTTCTGTGAGGAAGAGCACCTCAAGCCCGCGTGCCTGGAAGGCTTCCAGGTAAGGGCCGGCTTCAATCGCGGAACGGCTGGTTCCGGCGAGGTAGTAGATGCTACCCTGATCGTCTTTTGCCCGAGTCAGGTAGTCATCCAGACTGGTCATCTTGCCGGTATCGGTCATGGAAGATTCAAAGCGCAGCAACTTGGCGATGCTGTCCTTGCTTTCATGATCCGTGGCGATGCCTTCCTTGAGGAAGCGACTGAAGGTTTTGTAGAAATCGGCGTACTTCTCCGCGTCGCTTTTGGCCTCGCCATCGAGGAACTTCAGGAAGCGCTTGGTAACCACCCGATTCAGTTTCCGGACTAGGGCACTGTCCTGCATCGACTCGCGGCTGATGTTCAGCGGGAGATCGGCGCTGTCGATGACGCCACGGAGGAAGCGCAGCCAGTCTGGCAGCAACCCTTCGGGTTTGTCATCGATGAGGACATTCTTGCAATAGAGCGCCACGCCGGGCTCCATCTGGCCAAAGCCGAACAATTCGGTATTCTGCTGCGGCACAAAGAGCAGGGCATTGATCTCCAAGGGCGCGTCGGCGCTGAAGTGCATGCGGTAGCGGGGCTCGTCCCAGGCTTTGCCGATGAACTTGTAAAACTCGGTGTATTGCTCGTCGGTGATGTCGCTCTTCGCTTTCCGCCAGAGAGCCTCCACCTTGTTGATGTGCTCACCATTCAGCAGAATGGGGAAGGGGACGAAGTTGGAGTAATTTTCGAGAATGTTCTGAATGCGATCCTTTTGGCTGAACTCCTGGAAGTCGGCATTCAGCTTGATGACGATTTTGCAACCGCGCGCCTGATCGGGGGCCGACTCGATCTGGTAGCCGGTCTTTCCATCGCTGGTCCACGCGAGGTGTTCGCCGTCGGCTTTCCAGCTGTGAGTGTAGACGGTGACTTCGTCGGCCACCATGAATGCCGAGTAGAAACCGACGCCAAATTGTCCGATGAGATTGGACTCTTTCTGCCCGGACTCGGACAGCGCCTGCATGAATTTCTTCGATCCCGAGTGAGCGATGGTGCCGAGATTTTCCACCAACTCGTCGCGAGTCATGCCGATCCCGGTGTCGGCGATGGTGATGGTGTGGTTCTCCTCGTCGGTGGTGATCTGGATTTCCAGCGGAGCGTCATTGTCGAATACCTCTTTCTCGGTGAGCTGGGTGTGGCGCAGCTTTTCGAGCGCGTCAGAGGCGTTCGATACCAATTCTCTCACGAAGATCTCCTTGTCCGTGTAGAGGGAGTGAATCACGATATCCAGCAGCTGCTGGACTTCGGCCTGGAAGGTGTGGGAAGATGCGTTTTCTGACATGTTGCCATTCGCTTAGACGGAATCGCCGACTTGTCAAGGCATGGCGGGGCTGCAAATCGGACCTCTGGAGAGAGAAATTGCCGTCGTCAGCAGGTTATTCCTGAATGAAGCAGCCAAGCGCCCGGGTCTCGGGCACGGCGACGGGTTTCCCAGCCAGCACCGCATCCAACGCGTCTCGCAGGTCATGATTCCTGGGTTCTTTCCGTCGGTCTCCGTATCCGGCAAAAAGGTCATTAATTCGACCACGGTACTGAATCGCTCCCTTGGGATCGATCACGATGGCCTCAGGCGTCACCGTGGCCCCGGTTGCTCGAACGAGGACGTGCTCTCGGTCAATCACGACCGAAGCCTTCAGCCCATATTCCTTGGCGTGAGTTTTGGCGGTTTCTGCGTCGAGATCAGGATCCACATGGGCCAAAGTCAACGCGACCCCTTTGCCCGCGTAGTCCGATCGAATGCGTTCGATCTCTGGCGCGAACCGATTCGCGATGGGGCAGTCGTTTGTGATGAAAATGACGACCGCTGCTTTTCCACCGTCAGGCTTGCAACGGAGAGGAAAAGTCACTTCTCCATTGATGCCTGCGATGGCGATGTCGGCGTCTACTTGCGAGGGTTTGGGTTCGTCGGCGAGCGAATCTTCGGAGAGAGCGTTTCCCATGGAAATGCCGGCCAGAAGCAGCCATAAAATCAGGAAAAATCTGGAGGTAGTGCAGTGAGGCTCCATTGATGACTAGGAAGAAAAAATTTTGATGAAAAGAAGCAGCATCAGGGAATTGAAGCAGTTTCCTTCTTCGCTTTCAAGCTGTTGAGGAAATCGCGGAGCGTCTGCAGCTCTTCCTTGCTCAATTCTGAGTTTCCGTCGGCATCCAGGCGATCGAAGAGCAGGTTGCGGAAACGCTCCGGCATCTCGGTTTTCTGCAGCTTTCCGTCACTGTTTTTGTCGAGTCCTCGCATCACTTCAGGGAGGCGCTCGAGGAGTCTTCCGCCACGCACCTCACGACCGAGTTCGGCGAGAACCTTGGCCTGATTCTGTCGATTCGCCTGAGTGAGCTTTTTCGGATCCTGACCGACGGCGGGAACGGCCAGCAGGGAGATGCTTCCCATCTCGTCGGTCGACTCTCGGCCCCAGCGGATCCGGCGGGGAGGGTCAAAGGGATTGTCCGGATTCTCGGCGGAATTGTCATAGATGAGGACGCTTTTCACCACCGTGCCGGCGGGCAATTGGACCGGTTCCTTGAATTCGTAGCTATCCTGCCAGTCGAGATCCCAGTTGTCGATGTAGAGGAGTGGGATTTCTGATCCGTCAGGAAGTTTGGCCGTCATTTTCATCTCCTGACAGACATAGTGGGCATGACCGCTGACCCTGATGGCTTCGGCATCCACTGGGAGGGTGAAGGTGTCCTCGACCCGATAGTCTTTTTTGCCCGCGGGAATGTCGATGCCTGCCCCGCGACCAAAAGCTGGGGGCACCTGGATCTCGTAGAGTTTCCGGGATGGTTCCTTGTCCGCGAAATAGATGCCGACGGTCATCTTTTCCATCTCAGCCTTGCCGGAAGGATGAAAATGAGAGGCCAGGATCAGGTCTGCGCCCTTTGGCAATGGCAACGCAAGGTCTCCAGGCAGTGGGCGGGTGGTCGAACCGGGAACATAGCCGCCGAGAGAACCGGCCGACCGGAATCCCATCCCGCGAAACCCTGGCTTGCCGTCTTCACCATCCTTTTTGCGAGCGGTGCCCGAGGTGTCGAGGAAAAACAGCACATGATGCACCACCGAGCGGGCTTGGGGGCGGAGTTCCACGGCTTTGACCCACTTGTCTTCCGGAAGATCGAGAGGAAGGACGAAGTTTCGATAGATATCCGGCCCGTCGGCGGGCACCGGAAACGCCTCTGCCATGGTCAGTATCAAATCGGGCTCGCCGGTCTGCCAGCCTTGGGGGAATTTTGGAGGCTCTTGAGCTTTGGCGGGATCCCCCTCGGGTTTCCCGGCTGCCACCCACTGATGGTAGAGGGCGATCTCGTCATCCGACAGTCGGCGGGTGTTGGCGAACTCCCCGAATCCCGGCACCGGATGCCACGGAGGCATGTAGCGATCGTCGATCACGGCTTCGATCGTTTTGGATCGCTTGGCCACGTCATCGTAATTGATGAGTGAAAAGGGAGCAGATTCGCCCGGACGGTGGCACTCGGTACATCGCTGATGAATCAGGGGAGCAATGTCCTCGTGAAAGGTGACTGATTCTGCGGTGAGGCCAAACATTGGCGTCGAGGCAATCAGGAGGGCAGTGAGTCGGAAATTGCGGATCATGGAAAAGAGGGGACGTGGCTTCTGATATCTCAAGACGGTGAAAAGTGAACTCCGGTTACAGCGCTTGGGTTTCGCGGAATCATCGCTCGAACCGCCATCGCAAGGGAAGATAAGGGTGGCAGAAAAGTGCATAGGTGTCACCTTGCGCCCCCCTTCGCCCTAGATTTCAGATTCCAGCTCCTTTCTCCGTTTTGTCTTCCCCAAGTCTTTCGTCCCAGTGGTTCTCGAACCTCCGTGGGGACATACTCGCCGGTCTCGTCGTTGCTCTTGCCCTCATTCCCGAGGCGATTGCATTTTCCATCATTGCCGGAGTCGATCCCAAAGTAGGACTCTACGCGTCGTTCATCATCGCCGTGGTCATTGCCTTTGCTGGCGGACGTCCCGGAATGATCTCAGCCGCAACTGGGGCCATGGCCCTCGTCATGGTGGCGCTGGTGAAGGAGCACGGGGTCAATTATCTCTTTGCGGCGACCGTCTTGACCGGAGTGATCCAGATCATCCTCGGACTGCTCAAGGTCGGGAACGTGATGCGCTTCGTCTCCAAATCGGTCATGACCGGTTTTGTCAATGCCCTCGCCATTCTGATCTTCCTCGCGCAGCTCCCAGAGTTGGATTTGAGGGTCGAAGGCGTCAGCTGGATGAGCTTTGTCCTCGTTGGTGCCGGACTGGGAATCATCTATTTGCTACCTCGGATCACCAAAGTCGTTCCCTCGCCCTTGATCTGTATCATCGCTCTGACCGTGGTCACCATCGTGCTCAAGCTCGATGTTCGGCGCGTTGGCGATCTCGGCGAGTTGCCTTCGGCGCTGCCGAGCTTTGCGTGGCTTCAGGTCCCGTTCAATCTGGAGACGCTTTCGATTATTCTGCCGACTTCCATCAGTCTCGCCATCGTCGGTCTGTTGGAGTCGCTGATGACGGCGCAGATCGTGGATGATCTCACCGATACCAGTAGCGAGAAAAACCGCGAAGCGCGGGGGCAAGGGATTGCCAATATCGTGTCCGGTTTCTTCGGTGGCATGGCGGGTTGCGCCATGATCGGTCAGTCCGTCATCAACGTGAAATCGGGCGGGCGCACCCGACTCTCGACTCTCATCGCGGGCGTAGTGCTCATCATTCTGTGCGTGGTTTTCGGGCCTTGGGTGAAACAGATTCCCATGCCGGCGCTGGTATCCGTGATGATCATGGTTTCGATCGGCACCTTCAGTTGGTCCTCGTTCAAAAACCTCACCATTCATCCCAAGACCACCAGCACGGTCATGCTGTCCACGGTGATCGTGGTCGTGTGGACCCACAATCTCGCCATCGGGGTGGGGGTGGGGGTTCTCCTCAGTGCGGTCTTCTTCGCCCGCAAGGTTTCGCAGGTGATTCGCGTCACCAGCGAGCTCGACGCCTCCGGCGATTGCCGCACCTACACTGCCCACGGCCAAGTTTTCTTCGCTTCGGCCGGATCTTTCACGGCCGCCTTTGATTTCCGG
>JAGROX010000258.1:16260-20310 GCA_020440025.1 Verrucomicrobiia bacterium | reverse complement strand
CCGTCGGCGGCGGCGTGCGCAGCGTGGCCGATGTGCGCCGCCTGCTCAATGCCGGTGCCGATAAGGCCGGCATCAACACCGCCGCCGTGACCAACCCCGATTTAATCAACGAAGCCAGCGGCTTTTTCGGCTCGCAGGCGATTGTGGTGGCGATCGACGCCAAAGCAGTCAACCCCGAAAACACGCGCTGGGAAGTGTTTACCCACGGCGGGCGCAAGGCCACCGGCATTGATGCGGTGGAATGGGCGCTCAATATGCAGGCGCGCGGCGCGGGCGAGATTCTGCTCACCAGCATGGATAGAGACGGCACCAAAATCGGCTTCAATCTGGCGCTCACTCGCGCCGTGAGCGAAGCGCTGGATATTCCGGTGATTGCATCGGGCGGCGTGGGCAATGTGCAGCATTTGGTTGAAGGCGTGAAAGAGGGTAAAGCCGATGCCGTGTTGGCGGCGAGCATTTTCCACTTCGGAGAGTTCACGGTGGCCGATGTGAAGGACTATCTGGGAAGTCACCAGATTCCCGTCAGGCCGTTGGTCAATATTGGACTCTGACTCCCGAGCTCACCAGAGCACCGGCGGTTCCTCCTTGGTTTTGGGATTGGTTCGGAGAGGTTCGGCACCGACTTCGCGCCGCCAGTCATCGAGAAGGGTTTTCATTTCCTCGACCTTTTCCGGATAGAGCTGCTCGAGGTTGTTGTGTTCGTGAATGTCGTCACTGAGATTGTACAACTCGAAGGCTCCGTCCTCGAGGTCTTGAATCAGTTTCAGATCTCCGACTCGTACCGCACTGGCGGGAAAGCCACCCTGATTGGCATAGTGGGGGTAGTGCCAGAAGATGGGGCCGCGATCGAATTTGGCGAAGGGATTCCGCAGCAGGGGCACCAGACTCTTGCCATCCACATGTTGATCGGGCTTGGCCGGGAGACCGGCCATTTCGAGTAGAGTCGGATAAAAATCAGTGCTGATGGCGGCGACATTACACCGGGTGCCGGGAGAGGTCACACCGGGCCATTTGATCACCACCGGTTCGCGGATACCACCCTCATACATCCAGCCTTTGCCGCCTCGAAGCGGAAGATTTGAGGTGGGATGACCTTCAGATGTTGAGAGCCCGCCATTGTCCGACATGAATACGATGGCGGTGTTTCCGGCCAGACCGAGTTCATCGAGTTTTTTCAGAATGTCGCCGACGGCACTGTCAACGCTTTCGACCATGGCGGCATAGACCGCATGATCCTGCCGGATCCGGACCTTGCGTGGTTCTTTCACATCGGGCAGCACCTGGCGCTCGCCGTTGGGATTGAAACTACTGTCGTCGTCATCGATCCCGAGTTTCTTGGCCTTGGCCTCATACTTTTCGATTAGATCCTTCGGGGCCTGCAGTGGGGTGTGAACGCTGTAGAAGGAGTGATAGAGAAGAAAAGGTTCCTGCCCTTTGGCCATCTCGGAAAGAAATTGTTTCGACTCTTCGGCGAGCCTTGTGGTCAGGAATTCCCCTTCGGGACCAGATTCCAGATTCGCCACATTTTTGAAAGGCGAGAAATAGCTACGCGGCAGGCCGTTGTCGCCGCCTCCGCGATTGATGTCGAATCCCTGATCGGTCGGCCAGTTACCCTTGGGTCCGAGGTGCCATTTCCCGGCGAAATAAGTTCGGTAGCCGCCCTCCTTGAACGCCTCTGCCAGCGTCACTTCTTCCAGGGCCATTTGTGTCTCGTAGTTCGCAGGTTCGAACTTCCCGGAGCGCCGTCCGGAGAAAAAGTTGGTGGTGTTGGTCCGGGCCGGATATTTGCCGTTCAAGATACTGCCCCGGGTCGGCGAGCAGACCTGGCAGGCGGCGTAGAAGTCGGTGAACACCATGGCTCCGGCGGCGAGTTGATCGAGATTTGGCGTCTCGTAGAAGGTGTCGGGATTGTTGAACCCCACGTCCATGAATCCCAGATCGTCCGCGAGAAAGAAGATGACGTTGAGTCGATCCTTTTCCTGGCCGTTTGTACTGAACAGAAAGGTGGCGAAAAGCGCGAGGCACAGGATGAGGGGGTGGGGTGGGCAGGGTTTCATAACTTGCCAGAACACTAGCAGGAATCCGTCCCGGAAAAAAAGTCGGAATTGCGCCTGAGTTCTTCTAGAGTTTTTTCATGAATTCACGCTTCCTGTTTTTTCCTGCTTCGGCGACCGCAATCCTGATGGCCGCAATTTCTTTTCTGACCACCGCCAGCCCGGCCGCCGATGACGGGGGAGAACGCCATGTCTTCCTCCTCGTGGGTCAGTCCAACATGGCGGGCAGGGCACAGATCGAAGCGGAGGACGAAGGGGAGATCGAGGGGGTCGAGTTGTGGAATATCGCCGAGAAACGTTGGGAGCCGGCCAAGGCCCCCTTCAATCGCTATTCACCCCATCGCAAGGAGCTCTCCATGCAGCGTCTCAATCCCGGCCCGACCTTTGCCAAGGCCTGGCGCGATGCTCATCCGGGAGTGAAAGTCGGTATCGTCTGCGCCGTGCGCGGCGGCACCAAGATCGAAGAGTGGGAAAAAGGTCGCGAGAAACCCTGGTCACTCTACGACACGGCCCTTGCCGCCACCGAGGCCGCCTTGGCCGCTGAGGGAAAGAGTCGCCTCGTGGGCATCCTCTGGCATCAGGGCGAAGGGAACTCCGGTGCCTCAGAGGCCTACCCGGATCAGCTGAAAGCCTTGGTGGCTCAGTGGCGGGCGGATTTAAAGAGTCCCGAGCTTCCCTTTGTCTTCGGCCAGATCGGTCAGTGGAATCCCGCGTATGCGGCTTTCAATGAGATGATCTTGAAGCAGTCTGCCGCGATTCCTCACACGGCATGCGTCAAGAGCGACGGCCTCACCAACATGGACACCGCCCACTTCGATTCCAAGAGCCAGCGTGAGTTCGGTCGGCGCTATGCGGCGGCGATGCTAAGCCTCACGGGAGGTGGCGAGTGAGTGAAGTGCTGCAGGGACCGATCAATTGATCAGGACTGGAGCGCGTTCGCCTCGTGACCGTGGAATTGGAGCTGATAGAGCTGCTGGTATTCTTCGCAGCGATCCAGCAATTCTTTGTGCGGTCCCACGTCGAGGACTCGACCGTGTTTCATCACCACGATCCGATCTGAATTCAGAATGGTCGAAAGACGGTGAGCGATGGCGATCACCGTTTTGCCCTTGGCGAGTTCTTCCATGGCTTCGTGAATCAATCGTTCCGACTCGGAGTCCAAGGCGGAATACGCTTCGTCCAACAAGAGAACCGGCGCGTTGCGAAGGATTGCCCGTGCGATGGAGATACGCTGCTGCTGGCCACCGGAGAGCGTGCAGCCCTTGTCGCCAAGCATGGTCTCGTAGCCCTCCTGTTGATCGACGATGAACTCGTGGGCATGGGCCAGCTTGGCCGCTGCCTCAATCTCCTTCCGGGTCGCATCAAGACGACCGTATCGGATGTTGTTGTAGATGGTGTCATGGAACAAAAAGGTTTCCTGACTCACCAGTCCGATTTGATCGCGCAGGGAGCATTGCGTCAGATCGCGGGTGTCGTGACCGTCGAAACGGATCACGCCCTCATCGGGATCGTAGAAACGCATCAACAATGACATGATCGTCGATTTTCCTGCTCCGCTCTGACCAACCAGCGCGTAGGTTTTGCCTGCTTCGATCTTCAGCGACACATTCTGGAGGGCGGGAATACCCTTGGCATAGGAGAAGGTCACATTATCCAATTCGATCTCACCTTTTGCATTGGTAAGGACAGTCGCATTCGGTTTGTCGGCGACTTCGGGGTCGGCGTCCATGTAGGCGAAGACCTTTGAGGTCGCCATGAGGCACTTCTGCAGCTGAATTTGAACGCGGCTCAATGCCTTGGCATGCGGATAGATACTCATCAGAGCCATGTTCAAGACCAAGAAGTGGCCGGCATCGATCTGCTTGTGCCAAGCATAGACCAAGCCGACGGCGATTCCGAGAGAGGCGACCGTCTCCACCAACGGACCGACGATCTCCATCGCCTTGCTCCAGCGCATGATGAATTCCATCATCTTTCTGCTGCCATTGTTGAATCT
>JAGROX010000258.1:0-16208 GCA_020440025.1 Verrucomicrobiia bacterium | reverse complement strand
CTCTCCTGCATCGTGACCATGATTGCCCCTGCTTCCTCTTCCTCTCTTCCCCCCGCCTGTCGAACTTTGCGACTGATGTAGACCACGGGAAGAATACAGAGAGGGAACACCACGAAGGCCCCCATGGTGTAGACCGGTTCCATGTGAAAAAGAACTGCCAGAATCGAGAGAATGGACACGGGATGCTTGATGAAGGCGCTGGCCAGTTCCGTGCCGGCAGAGGATGCCATGCGAGTCTGATTGAATACCGTTTGCATCAATTCGCCCTGTTTGGCGGTGTTGAAAAACGTTTGTGACTGGCGCAGCAGTCCGGTGAAACACTCGTCGCGAAGCTGGTAGAGCACCCGGTTTCCCACCCACAGCATGCAGTATTGGTGGAGGTAGGTGAGGAGGCCACGGATCAGCATCAACAAGGGGACGCTGAGGCATACTGCGATCACGAACCAGAGCTGTTGATCTGGCGGAACATCCGGTCGCTGGATCTCGAAATTCTTCCAAAAAGGCAGTCCCGCAAAGGGCTTGATCGCCTGAATCGGCTTGTCGGGATCGGGGGGCAACACGACCGTGAAAACCGTCCTGATACCGAGTAGCAGAATGCCATTGAAGAGCCCCGAGAGAATCCCGAAAATCACGCCCATGGCAAAGCGCCCTTTGTAGGGTTTCAAATAGCCCAGGATCCTTTTGTAAGGTCCCTTGGCGGAGTCCAGAAACTCACTGGTGGACATCTGGGCGATGTCTTTTCCGGTGATCTTCTTCTGTTTGACCTCTTCGAGAGTCTTGGATTTGCCGGCCATGCGGTCTGAAAAGAAAAGTCTGTAGGTGGGGAGAATCGTTGTGCTCCCCAAGGTTTCGCGAGCGTGATTCTAGCGGTGGTTCCTCTCAGTGGCAAACGCCCCGTTCCGACGGGTCGAAAGCCTTCGGAACAAATCTGACCGGGATTCTGCTCGTCCCGCGATGTTCTCGCGATTCATTCAGCGTTTGAGTCCCCGTCGAGATAGGCCTGCCACTCATCCGGCAGCGGGCATTGCTCTACGCCACTGGCGATGCGGCCTTCGAACTCGGGAGTGAAGGTCGTGCTGGTTCCATAGACCATGATCACATCCTGCGAACTGCCGCAGCGCAGGGCGTGGGCCACGCCGGCGGGAATGATCAGGCCAATGTTGTTGGGGCCGGGAATGTTGTCGCCATCGATGATGAAACGCATCACTCGACGCGGCATTCCTGCTCGCTCATCTACGAGGAGGAATTCGATGACGCCCTGGACAAAAAACATCGCATCCCACTGCTCTTCGCCGTAGGGCCGAGCGGTGTAATCGGTCGGGTTCTCGACGTAAAGTTTCTGAAACCACTCTGCCGGAGCCACGCCTTCGGGAAGGGAAGGAGGATGAATGTGAAAGCCTTTGGCCGTGCCCGCGAACATCGTCGCACTGGCCCATTGGCGGGGATTCAGGCCGATGTCGTGGAGTCGGCCCTCTGTCAGGCGGGTGAATTCACCAAACCAGCCTCGGTGACGCTGCTGCCAGACGCGGCGTTGGAAAACCTCCACGCCAGGAATCCAGACATCCTCCAGTCCGGACTTGGGTCCGGCGGTGTCAGTCGCGATTTCGCCTGCTTCCACGCCGGAAGTTCCCAAACGTGTCGCCACGTCGGCTTTGGCATAGCTGCGGGTGTCCCGCTGGGCCTTGGCCGAATCGCTCAGCGCGTGCCAGAGATCATTTTTCGAAGGAATGGAGTCATCGCTCATCACGGAAAGGGGATAGATGGGAGAGTCGGGAAAAAGGGTCGCATCTTCCCCGCGATTCGGCCTTTTCGCAAGCCTTCAACTTCGCGCTGGTTTACCCGACGGATTAATCCCGCGTCATCTCGGAGATCCAACCCAGATAGGCGGAGGCTCCGTGTTCGATCGGAACTGCAATCACTTCAGGCATGTCATAGGGGTGCAATTCCTGAATTCGCGCCTCTAGTTCTCGATAGTTGTTCTGAGTGGTCTTGATAAGAACCATCACTTCCGTTTCGCTCTTGATTTCACCTTTCCAGCGGTAGATTGACTCGATTTGAGGGATCAAATTGACGCAGGCAGCCACTTGCAAATCCACCAGCTGTGTGCCAATTTGTCGCGCTTCTGCCGCATTGGGGAACGTGCAGAGAACCATCAGGTATTGATCTTTGGGCATTTCTGAATGCTAGAGAGTTTCCGCAAGGAAAGACAGTCTCTAAATGGCCGAATCCGCGCAAATATTGAACCTGCGAAATCGCTCGTTTCTCTCATGAAGTCAGGTTTCATCGACAAACTCATTGATCGGCTTGACCGGGTGGATCCTCAGGAGATCCAGAGTTACGTCCTGCGAATCGTGCAGGAAAAAGGCTTCCTCGAAAAAGTTTTCGATGCCCTGCGCGAGGGTGTCATCGTCACCGGCGCACACGGCACGATTCACTATCTCAACCGCGCTGCCTCCGAGCTTTTCGGAGTGGATCGCAACGCCTCCATCGGTCAACCCATCGACAGCCGCATCCGGGGGCTCGACTGGGCCGGACTCACCCGATCTGGTCGCGTCGTCAGTCGAGACCTCGAAATTTTCTATCCCGAACATCGCTACGTAAACTTCTACGTCTCACCTCTTGAGGGGGACAGCACCGAGGGTGATGCCAAGAACGAGGTCGGTGGCTATGTGCTGCTGTTGCGCGACATCACCGAGACCCGGGAATTGCATCGGGAGGAGATCGAGTCCGAGCGAATGAATGCCCTCACCATGCTCGCGGCTGGCGTGGCTCATGAAATTGGGAACCCGCTCAATTCTCTCAATATCCATCTCCAACTGATGGAGCGAAAGGTGCGGAAAAAAGCGGATCCGGAGCTGGCTCGGGAACTGGGCGAATCTCTCGAGATTGCCCGGAGCGAAATCAAGCGACTCGATTTTATTGTCGAAAAATTCCTCAGCGCCATTCGCCCCAGTGCCCCCCAGTTCGAACTCTGCGATCTGAACGGCATTGTTCGCGAAAGCGCTCGGTTTCTTGAGCCGGAACTCGAAGACCGAGGCATTTCCCTGCAACTCCAACTGCACACCGATCTCCCGCTGCTTCGCTTGGATCGCGATCAGATCAAGCAGGTCTTTTACAACCTGATTCGCAACGCCGGCCAAGCCATGGGCGCCAATGGCGAACTGACCATCCGCACTGACTTCGACGATTATCAGGTCAGCGTCAGTTTCGCCGATAGCGGCGAAGGCATTTCCCCCGAGGATCTCGGTCGGGTTTTCGAGCCGTATTTCACCACCAAAAAGACCGGGTCCGGACTCGGTCTTCTCATCGTGCATCGCATCATCCGCGAACACGGAGGAGAGGTGAAATTTGAGAGCGAAGAAGGCGAAGGCACCACGGTGACACTCTATTTGCCGCGATTCGAAAAACGTCTCCGCTTTCTCCCGGGCCCGACTACGGAGGGTGACGCGAGAGAATCGGAAGCTGATGACAGTATCATCGAAGTCGAAGCCAATTCGGTAGACTGAATCAGGATGGAAAGGGGATCGATTACTCTCTAGGATTAGCCCCGCCTCACTGCTTCCCTCGATCCCAAATCCCAGTTCCCCAATCCTTTCTCCCCAATGCTCCCTGAAACCACTGTCCTCATCGTCGACGACGAAAAGCACACGCGCGACGGACTCCGCCTGTCCTTCGAGGACGACTTCGATGTCTACGTCGCCGCCAACTCGGCCGAGGCGATGCATGTGCTGAAGAACGAGAGTGTCGACGTCATGGTCACCGACCTCCGACTCGGGGGAGAGGACGGGATGGAGCTCATCGACAAGGTGCTCAAGCTTTCGAAGGCGCCCATCTGCATTCTGATGACGGCCTACGGCTCGGTCGACATCGCCGTCGAAGCGATGAAACGCGGGGCCTACGACTACGTCAGCAAACCGCTGAACATCGATGAGCTGGAGCTCGTCATCAAACGGGCGGTCCGCAGTCGAGCGGTTGAGTCCGAGGTCGTCGCGCTGAAACAGCAGGTCGAAGAACGCTACGGCCTCGAAAGAATTGTGGGGGATTCCGCCGCGATGCAGCCGGTTTTCGATACCGTTCGCCAAGTGGCACCGACGCGGGCTTCCGTCCTCATCGAAGGCGAGAGCGGTACCGGTAAAGAACTCGTCGCCCACGCCCTTCACAACCTCAGCGGTCGCCCCAAATCGAAACTCGTCATCGTTCACTGCGCCGCCCTCAGCGAGCAATTGCTGGAAAGCGAACTCTTCGGTCACGAACGCGGAGCCTTCACCGGAGCCAGCGAACGCCGCATCGGTCGCTTCGAAGAAGCCGATGGTGGGACGCTGTTTCTCGATGAAATCGGCGAGATCGATTCCGCCACTCAAGTGAAATTGCTCCGAGCGCTCGGCGAACGCACCATCGAGCGACTCGGCAGCAACAAGTCCATCAAGGTCGACGTCCGCGTCATCGCCGCCACCAACAAGGACCTCGGCGAGTTGGTCGAAGAAGGGAAATTTCGCGATGACCTTTTCTTTCGTCTCAACGTGGTGAAAATCACCATGCCTCCACTGCGTCAGCGCCGAGAGGATATTGTGCTGCTGGCCAACGCCTTTTTGAAAGAGTTCGCCGAGGAAAACGGCAAACCCATCCGCGAACTCACCGCCGACGCCATGCATCGACTGGTCGAGTTTGACTGGCCGGGCAATGTTCGCCAGCTCCGCACCGCCATCGAACACGGCGTCGTCATGAGCAACGCCGCCAAGATCGCCCTTCGGCATCTGCCGGGTTTTCTCACCGTCGGTGACGAATATGGAAACGCTCCCGGCATTGGCACCGTGCGGCCCGTTCGTTCCCGATCCGGTGTCGGCGAAACGGATCAAACTCCAGGAATGATTTCGCCTGTTTTCTGCGCTCCCGGCAACGCCTTGCCTGTCAGCAGCGATGGTCGTCTGAACCTTGATTTGGCCCAAGTCGAGCAGAGCTACATTCGCGAGGCCCTCCATCGTACCGGTGGCAACCGCACGGAAGCCGCTCAATTGCTCGGCATCAGTCGCCGGACTCTACAGAGAAAACTCAAGGAAATGGGCGAGGAAGAGGAGGAAGTTTGATCTTTTTTTGAACAATATTTCGGCCTCTGATGTCTGTTCGAGCCGAAAGCTCTAATAGTAGCTCTAGTGGAAATAACTTGTGGAGTCGCGAATTCGAAGCGACTTTTTAGAGTTCCTCCTTTTTTGTCATCCCCGACACAAAGACCGTGACCAGGCTCAAAACCCGAATCCTGACGTCCGCAGGCCTCATCTTGTTTCCGGTGTTCTTCACCAGTTGCACGTCGCCCGTGGTATCTGAAAACGCCCTGACCTTCGCCAAAAAGCGCGTGGCCGCGGAAGTAGGAGAGAAGCCCGAGAAAGGCACTCTCATCGTGGTGGACTACACCAAGCCCTCTTCCGAAAAGCGCCTCAGTGTGGTGGACATGAAGACCGGTCGTGGCAGGATGAACTCCTTGGTCGCCCATGGGGTGAATTCGGGTTTGCTCTACGCGACGGATTTCTCCAATCAGGTGGGGTCCGAAAAATCTTCACTCGGTCTCTATCAACTCGCTGAGGAATACACCGGCAAACACGGTACTTCCTTCCGTCTGGATGGCCTCGACGCCGGCCTCAACTCCAACGCCCGGAAACGGGCTATCGTGGTGCATTCGGCTGACTATGCGACGCGTGAAGCGATGAAACAGAACCGACATGAATACGGTCGTCTCGGTCGCAGTGCGGGATGTCTGGCTCTCTCCGACAAGGATCTGGCAAAGCTGGACAGGAAGATGGAGCGCCCGGTCTACGTTTTCGCTTACGCCCCGACGTTGGCGCAGACCGATTATCTCCCAACTCATCTGCCGATTCCGGCAACGTCACCGGGCCTGCCCACTCAGCCGCCGCAAATGGTGCCGACGGAAACCATGCCGCCGGGCATGATGCTGGCCTCGGCAGAGCAGCGGAGTCCGGGAGCCCAGGTGCGCTCTTTGCGTGAGGTGCCGGTGCTGGATCGTCCCGCCATTCCCAGACCTGCCTTGATCGAGACGGGACCGGTTCCCATGGGACAGGCTCCGATGACAACCAATCTCATGATGGTTTCGAGATTGCCATCTCAGCAGCCTTGATCGCTTCGCTTTTTTGATGAGCGAAGATTTATACGACGACGAAGAAGAAGGCGACGAAGGGGAAGTCGAGGAACGCATTCCTCGCGAGAGGGAGGAATCTCTCTGCCCCTGCAAAAGTCGCCTGAGCTACGCCCAGTGTTGCCTGCCCTTTCATCAAGGAAAGGCGAAGCCGGAGACCGCCGAGCAATTGATGCGCTCACGCTACAGCGCCTACTTTTTTCGGCTGGTCGATTACCTGGTGGAGACCACCCATCCCGACACTCGCGAACCCGGCCTGAAGCGGTCGCTGGAGAAAATCATCTATCAGGCGAACTGGCGTTACCTCAACATTCTGGGGGTGGCTCAGGGAGGTATAGACGACAAGCGGGGCAAGGTGGAGTTCGTCGCCGAGTATTTCGTGGACGGCGAGCCCTACGAACTTCATGAGATGTCGCGATTCAAACGCTACAAGGGAGCGTGGAAATATCTCGACGGGAAATCCTGAGTAGCCGAGGGAGGGCGGCAGCCGGTCCGACATCTTGCCGGACCGGGGCCCGTGAGGGTTACTTACCCGCTTTCGGTTGGTTCAGCACATCATCTTTCGTGCTGGCGGCGATGGCCATGATCTGGTCGATGAGAGCCTGATCCAGCTTCAACTCCGTCAAGGTGGCCTGGAGATGCCCAGCGATGGCTGCGAAATGCGCTTCCGTGAGATCGAGTTGAGCATGAGCAGTTCGCATGTCCTTCCCCTCATAGGGAACCGGTGAACCGAACGCGGCCGAGAGGAACGCCTTTTGCTTTGAGTGCTGACGTTTCATGTTCACGTCATCGAAAAAGAAGTTCACCTTATCGTCGGCGAGCACCTTGGTGTAAAAGAGATCGACCGCAGCATCGACGGCTGCCTTTCCGCCGATCTGATGGTAGAGACTGCCTGTGACCTTCTTTTCAAAACGGTCTCGCTCCGCCTGGGTGGCGAAAGAGTAGGTCTGGCCTTCGTAGTCGAACGAGAAAGCCTTTTTCGCTGCTTCATCGGCCGTCGCGAGAGAGGTGAACAGGGCAGCCAGGGTCAATAAGGTCGTGAGAGTTCTTTTCATCATGTTGAAGGATAGGTGGTTAGAGGTGGTGATTCGTTGAAACAAACGTTCACGTTTCGGCGGGATCGTGTGTTTTGACTGTGCAGATTCTGGATTATAGTAGGACTCGGTTGACTACGGAAACGCGGTCATGGGATGGGTGATTTCCCATGAAAAGTCTTTCAGCGTTCCGCGAAGTCAGGCAGGCTCACGGTCCATCATGAAACCTTCCCTCCTGATTGTTGCTGCTCTTGTTTCCTCACTCCCGCTCGGAGCCAGTCTGGGCGGCGAAGGAGCCGCGCCGTCGTCGCACTTCGTGTTCGATGATCAGTTCCCGGGCGACATTCTCATCCATCAAGTGCGGGTGCCAAAAGATGGCGAGGCCATGTGCACCTACTACGAGACACTCGGCTGGCAGGGGAAAGCCGGGGGTTACGCCGGGATCCAGTCGCATCCGCGTGACCACAATTTCATCTTCTCCATCTGGGATCACCCCGATCACGCGGGCCCCATCGAGGCCGTCTATCGCGGACCGGGTACCGAGACCGAGAAATTTGGCGGTGAGGGTACCGGGCTCAAGTCGTGGAATTTCGAACTGGGTTGGGACACGGGAGTCTGGTACACTCTGGTTTCGCGATGCTGGGCCGTGGCGGGCGATCACACCCAGTATGGATTTTGGGCACGATCTGGAAAGACCGAGGAATGGACGCATCTGGTCACCATGGATGTCGCCGCCAAAGAAGCCTACTTCGAAGGCGGCACCGATGCCTTCCTCGAGGACTGGCTGGAAACCGGGAAAGAGGTTCGAACCACCAATCTCCGGGGCGGCTGGAAACGAAAACTCGATGGCAAATGGCACCCCTTCGGTGGCGGACGCTATTCGGTGAACGCCTGGGATCTCGAGCCAGGCAAGCGATCCTTCGAGTTCAAAACCGCTTGGAACGGAGGCGTGGCCCAGGATGAAACCGGCAAGTACTACTTCATGACCGCCGGCGGGAAAAAGACAAAGCCCACCACCGAAAACCCGTCGCAGCACGCCATCAGACGCACCGAAAAAGCACCCGAGTATCCACCGATCCGCATCGAGTCCGCCAAAGCAAAGCAGGATGCCCCGGGTCGTTACCTGGTGACGTGGGAGGTCGATCCCAAAACCCTGCCGCCTTTCAGCCATACGATTGTGGCCTTCACCGATCCCTTCGGAAAAGGAAAACCCCTCGTCGAAGTCACCACCATCGAACCTCACGCCCGCGAGGCTGAGTTGACCCTCCCGGATGCCATCGCCGGAACCCGCGTCTATCTGCGCCTTCGCTGTCGCGACATTCTCGACAACGAAGTCGAATTCGATCTTAGCCGATAAAAATCACACCGGAAGTTATGGTTTTTATAGACTTTTCGTTAGATTTGGGGAAAGCTCTCTCCAATTCTCGAACCAATGACGAAGTGGGCTTTTGTTGATTACGAAAATATGGGGTCCTTGGTGGGCCTAGAACTTGACGGGTGTGAACGCGTTTTCGTCTTTTGTGGACCGCACAATCACCAACTCAAGACGGATCCGAAATGGTCAGGTGAGCTTACCCTGATCAAACTGAAATCGAAGGGCGATAACAACCTCGACTTCCATCTGACACTTTATCTCGGTCTCCACCACAAAACAGCTGATCCTTCAACGGAGTTTCTCGTGGTGAGCCAAGACCAAGGATTCGATGGGATGCTGAAACATTTGAAGAAAATGGGGCGAGTCTGCCGCAGAGTTGCGAAGCAGCACAGTCCGAAGACCGTTAAAAGGAAGGGTACCCAGGATCTCAGTGAGACCGCGTTGCTCATTATCGAATTTCTTAGCAGGGTCGAGTCAAAGAGTTGGCCAGCGAGGAAACCGAAATCGTTGAATCAGATCAAATCGCTTCTCAGGTTTTCGCATCCCGATCTGGACCCTGAGCCTGTCTTCGCTGAACTGATCGAGACGGGAATCGTTCAGGAGAAAGACGCTCGCCTCGTGTGGAACGAGAAGAAGATTCAATTGGCCGCAGGTCCCCAGTTGGTCACCGCCGCTTGACTCCATTCGTCGGAGGCCGTTCGCTAGTCGGCTCATGAAAAGAAGAGCGCTCCTCACCCTCGCCTCACTGCTGTTCTCCGTCTGGAGCGCCGTCGCGTTCGCCGCTGATTCCCGTTCCGAGGAGATCACCATCCTGCCTCTCGGGGATTCCATCACCCAGGGCGGCGGCTCCTTTACCTGCTATCGACAGATCCTCGTTCCCGAGTTGGAGAAGCGTCAGGCCAACGTGCGGTTCGTGGGGCCGAACCAGGACAAAACCTCCGCCCACGCCGGCTATGGCGGCAAGAATGCGAAGTACCTGCGCAGCATCGTCAGAGATGTCTACACCCAGTTTCCCGCCGATGTGGTGCTGCTCCATGCCGGGCACAATTGCTTCAGTGAAGACAAGCCCGTCGCTGGCCTCGTGGAAGATACCGAAGCCATCATCGCCACCATTCGATCCCTCAATCCCCAAGTCACCATCCTCCTCGCTCAAGTCATTCCCGCCGGCAAACTGCCGAAGTATGACTACCTCCCCGAGCTGAATCAGCAACTGGCCGTCCTCGCGAAACGCCTCGCCTCCGAGACCTCGCCCCTCATCCTCGTGAATCAGGCCGAGGGCTTCGATTGGAAAACGGACACCGTCGACGATCACGTCCATCCCAACGCCGCCGGTGCCAAGAAGATGGCCGACAAATGGCTAGCGGCGCTCCTGCCCCTGCTTTGATCCCTGAAGGGGGGCTCCATCGCCACCGCAATTCTGCCGATTGCCACCGCTGGCGAACCAAGCGATCAGTTCCCCATGAAGACCATCCTTTCCCTGTTGTTTGTCAGCGTATTGGCCCTGCCGATGGCATGGGGACGAGACTTTCGCTAGTTGACCAATCTGGAAGGCAGAAAGCTCAATGCCGAGCTGCTAGACCTGACCGATGGCAAAGTCCTCAAAATCCGCGCCAACGACCGCGTCTTTGAAATTGCCGTCGATACCCTGTCCGAAGAAGACCGCACCTTCCTCGCCGAATGGGACGCCGCCCGCAAAGGCGACGAAGCCGGTGCCGCCGACTCCGAATACACCGAACTCATCTTTGCCGATGACTTCACCGCCGACGGGTTCGGTGAGCAGTGGAAACACTACAAGAGCGGTAGCGTCGTCAAAGACGGCGTACTCATGGGCATCACCCCCGAGGGCTCCGATCATCCAGCCGTCGATTCCATCCGCTTCGAGGGACGCCGCGACATGGAAGTCTCCGTGAAATTCAACTTCGTCGGTACCCAGGGAGAACGCTTCAACATCTGGTTCGACGACTACAACTACAAAGACTCCCACGCCGGACACATCTGCAGCGTCAGCGTCAGCCCCACAGGCGGCTCCATCGCCGATGCCAAGACCGGTGCCTTTGAGAATGCCATCTACGAAAAGAAAAAATCCCCTGAGGGCCTCGACGCCGACACCTTGAAAATGCTCGAGACCAAAACCTCACGCTACCCCCTCGAACTCGATCGCGACGAGTGGCACACCCTCCTCGTCCAGACCAAAGCCAACCACGTCGTCGTCTTCATCGACGGCAAAGAAGTCGGCGAACTCGAATCAGAAGGCGTCGGTCACCTCACCAAATCCCTCGTCAGCCTCACCACCAACCTCGTCGACGTTCACTACGACGACTTCTCCGTCCGGGCCGCCAAGGTGGCTGCTGAGGAGTGAGGCATTCCCTGGCTTAGGGAGGGAAGGTATTCTCAGCCTCGTGATTGTTTTCGTCTCTCCATCAGGACAAAGCCATCTGGTGTCCCGTGGGGACAACTCATTGGTAGCCCGGTTCTTCAGAGCCGGGGATAGCCCCGCGCACCGATCTGGCCGTCCCGTCGGGACGGTTCATTCGGGGAATGGCAAGCCGAACATCCCGTCACGCCTCTGCAATTGAAGCGTCCCCATGGGACACCCGGATGCTTCGTTGATGAAATCCCAGCCCTAAAGGACTGGGCTACCAATGAAACGTCCCAATGGGACGGGTGAAACCGGTGATTGGCAGTTCTTTCACCGGGGAGATTCTTCCTCCTCAGAGTCGGTGTAAAAGATGAATCCTTCCGGGACACGTCCAAATAGCCGACGCCAAAACGGCACTTCGATTATCTCTTCTGCTTCAAACTGGGGGGAGCCCCCATTGGCAAGGGATTGGCTGATGAGCGATTTCGTCGTCTCTTCGGATCTTAAACGCTCCAATGCCACGAGATAGGCGTCGTTGGGACCATCGGCACCCACCCGTCTCGTCGTGTAGAAACCAGAAATCGATTCCGCATCGTCGTCGAGTGAAACGTCGAATCCGAAACCATGGAAAAGAATCTGGTAAGTGGCCATTTTTTCGCGCGAGCTGGGAATGATCTCTCCCGCCGTGAATACATCGGACCCCTGTTTTGAACAAGAGGGAAATGCCCCTGCGGGCGAATCCCGAAAACTCCCGATGGGACGAATCCACCAAGCCCGGCAGCGAGAATTCTTCTTGTGACCAATCGCAGAAACCGCAAGGCTGGAACGTTCCCCATCGCAACTGTCCACCCATGTCGGTTCCAACCAGTCACCTTCGAAAACTTGGCCGATTCCTGCGCCGCCATTGGCCTTGGATCGTTGCCATCCCGCTGCTCCTCGCCGTGGCCATCGAGGCTCTGCCGGTGATCCGCCAACACCGGGGCATCAAACAGATCTATGCGGTCGGCGGAACCATCGGCGTCTCTCAAGGACGGCTTTCAGATGCCCTGCCCGCAGAGATGCAGTCCAGGCTGGACAAGGCACTGGGCAACGCCTGGATATTGCCCTATCAAAACATCGTCTACGTCGACCTCACCAGGACACCCCTCCGCGACGCCGACCTCCACCATTTCAGAAAAATGATCGTGGAGTATTCCTTGTCTCTCGCCGAAACGCCGGTGACCGACGAGGGATTGATCCACCTCAGCGGAATGACCGAACTTCGAGTGTTGTCTCTGGGAAAGACCCAGGTGACCGATGCGGGATTGAGTCACCTCAGGGGATTGGCCGGGCTTCAAGAGTTGGATCTCAGTGGGACCCAAGTGACCAACGCCGGGGTGGCGGATCTCCAAGCGGCATTGCCGAAATGTGTGATCAAGAAATAAGAAAATGAAGCCAAACCCCGACACCGCGACGGACCTCGCGGGCGCCCTCAGTCAACCCCGAAAGCTGGATCAGCTCCTGCGCCGCCGCTGGGCTTGGATCGTGGCCATCCCGCTGCTGCTCGCTGTGGCCATCAAGGCTCCGCCCGTATTTCGGCAATATCGGACCATCAAGCACATCGAGGGGCTCGGAGGGGCAGTCCTGACAGAGCCGGGTTGGTTTTGGACGGTCGTTCCCAGCGAATGGCGCACTTGGTTCGAGGAGAACCTGGGCACCGAATGGTTAGAATCAATCGAATCGATCATAATCGGCTTCCAATCCTCGACGCCTACCTGCGACGCCGATCTCCGTTTTCTGGAACAGCTACCCCAGCTTCAGGTGTTGTATCTCGACGATACGCAGGTGACCGACGCGGGTTTGATACACCTCAAGGGCATGACCGGACTTCAAACTCTGCATCTCGGCAAAACGGAAGTGTCAGACGAAGGCTTGATCCATCTCAAGGGAATGACCGGACTTACCATGTTGTCTCTCCGCGAAACGCAGGTGACCGATGCGGGGTTGATCCACCTCAAGGGATTGACTGCTTTTAGATCGTTGTATCTAGACGAAACGCAGGTAACTGACGCGGGATTGAGTCATCTTCAGGGAATGACTAGGCTAGAAATGTTGGGTCTCTCTGGAACGAAAGTTACGGACTCAGGCTTGATTCATCTCAAAGGGTTGTCTGAACTTCGATACTTGTCTCTTTACAAAACGCAGGTAGCCGACGCCGGGGTGGATGATCTCCAATCGGCATTGCCGAATTGTTATATCAAAAAATAAGGAAACCCACCACCTCACCGCTGTAGCGCCGCGATCAACTCATTCAGCTTGTCCATGATCGCCTGCACCTCTGCCTGGGTCGGGGGATCGCCGATGACGAGACTCAGGTCCGTCACTCCGGCGGGATTCAACAGGGTTAGGTCCGCGACCTAACAGGGTTAAGTCACCGCCCCGCGAACCCCAAAAAAGTCCCGGAGGGACGAAACAACGGTAGCCGGTGGTGAAGTGAGCGCCGAGCGAACGAACCACCGGAACCCCGTTCCCGTTCGGAGGAGTCCCGGAGGGACGACACAAGGCAGGTGAACGCCACCGCGTTATGTGCCCCCTATTTTCGTCGACCGTGGATCTGGGATAGGGAATGTCCTTCCAAAGTTTCCGGCAATTCGAACCGTTCCAGAATCAGCTTCATCTTCGTAAAGGCGGTTTCACTGTCTGTCCAAAAGTCGAATATTTCACCTTCCCAATTGTATAGCGTGGAACGATGCACAGGACTGTAGAGGTAGGCGTTCCATTCAAATGATGCCGAGAGGCTAAAGAGGGCGACGCCAATTTCCATCTCTTCAGGAGTCAGGCAATGCCCCGGTGCATTGATCAGAAGTCGGTCGTCTCCCTGACTGGATCTGATGCCAGTGACTGCCATCATCTCGCTTGGTTGGTATAGCGGCCAGTCGGTCATGTGAATCAATGACTCAGATTCCGGAATGATTCCCAAGTAGTAATCTCGAGTAAAGAAATCCAGGCAACGGTGCTTGGTGGGCACGTAAAACTGAAGATAGAAATCCGGGGATGATCCACCTCGATAGGGGTCTTTCACCAGAGACCTTTCCTCAAGCCAGTCGGAGATCTCGCTGTCTGTCGCGCATCGCATGGGAATTCTGTCTGAGATCGAAAAATCGCTCACCGTAGATACTACGGAGCGCTGGGATCAACAAGGATCAAGAAGTCCCGTGAAACCCAACCGTCTCGCGGGGGAGATTGCGGGTAGCCGAACGCCCTGGTGCGGTTTGTATCGCCCCTGCCGGGGCTTGCGGGGAGATTTGGTCGCGATCCGGTGGTTTCCTCGCTGGGCGCTCGCTTCACCACCGGCTACCCTTGTGACGAGCCTCCGGCTCTGTGATTGGGGCATGATCGGGAGAGGGGCATCGTGGTGGGGCGCGCGTTAGAATCAGCGCGCGGAAGGCGATCCCCGGTATTTCCATCTTGGCTCGGTGGCGGATTCCCCCTATCCTGTGCCTCCATTCTTCGAAGCGCCAGTTTCAGGTATTCGATCACTATTGATTCATTCATCCATTCATTCATCCCACCCTCTATCATGCACGCGGAAATCCTTGCGATCTGCCAGGCGGCTACCGTCAACGCTGGCATGCTGAACATACTCGGCACGTTCGACATCCTGAGCCTTGCCAAGTTCCCCGGCTCGGCGGAATCCTTTTCCATCGCCACGACGGTGCGATTCGGCCCGGAGGAGGCGGGCCCGCATTCGATGCGCATCGACTGGGTCGATCCGGACGGGGCGACGGTGGATCAGACGGGCACGACGGATTTTGAGATCAACTTTCTGACCCAGCAGGACATCATCCATTTCATCTGGCATGTGATGGGGAAGGAATTTTTCGCCCCGAGCGAATACCTGCTCCAACTGGTGGTGGACGACATCCCCGTGGCCAGCGTGCCGCTGGTGGTGAAAGGGATGTGAGCGCCCGCCACCCTCGAATCAGCCAAGGCCGCCACTGGGATTCTCCTTGAGGCGCGGGGCAGAAACCGCGATGCTGAGCCCGCTATGAATCGTTCTTTTTTTCGATGGTTCCTGATGGTCGTGTGCGGCGGGGCGCTGGCCGCGATTTCCGGCTTGGCTCAGGATGGGGGTAGGACACCGGTGGATCTGGCGGGGCTGAAGGCTTCGTTTGAGGGGGCGCTCGCGAAGCTGGATGAACGGTATGTCCAACTGGATCAGTCGTATCTGCAGGCGCTGGCCCGGCTGTTGGAAGCGGAGACGCAGGCGGCCAATCTGGAGGCAGCGGTGATGGTGAAGAAGGAAGCGGAGGCGTTTACGGCCAGCGCGGGGAAATTCAAGGAGGCGGTGTTTCGCCGGAATCTGTCCAAGTATGAGCCGCTGAATCGGCTGCAGACGAAATATCTGGAGGCGCGCTCGGCATTGACCCGGGAGCTGGAGCGACCCAAGAGCGAACTGGTGAGGCGCTATGATCAGGAGTTGGACAAGCTGCAGGTCGGCCTGACTCAAGCGGGGAATTTGCCGGAAGCGCTCGCAGTGCGGGAGGAACGCCAACGTCTGATCGACGCGCCGCCTTTTGGGCAACCGCCTCCGGCGAGTTTTTCGGGCAAGGCGAAGTTTGTCACCAAGGGCGAGGTGGAGGTGTTCATCAATGGCGATCCTCTGAGCTATCGGGATCTCTACGAGGGGCGCGAGGAGGATCTGCGGGTGACGGCGGAGTCGCGGCCGGAGGATTTCAAGGTGGGTGACATCCTGGTGGTGCGCTCGCGGAGTCGGACCACGTTTCGCGGGGTCATCATCGCGCTGGAGGCGCTGGATGGATCGGTCTATGTGCCGATCCGCCTGACGCACCTGAGTCGGCTGCGAGACGAGGCGAATCCGAAGCAGGTGACGACGGAAATGATCGCGTCGGCGAAGTCGGAACCGACGAAGGGTGCTACGGATGGGGAGATGCTGGCGGCCTGGGCGTCGTTTGGCCTGCCCGCCGCGGACAAGGGAGGCAGCGAGTGGTTTCAGCCGGATCAGGCCAATGTCTGGAACACCTGGGCCACGGTGATCACGGACGAGATGATCCTGCCGTGGAAGGTGCCGGCGGAAAAGTGAGGGACGCGCTCGCTGAATGACTGACTCAGGCGGGCTGGATTTTCCAGGTCAAGGCGGTGCCCATGCCGAGCGGTAGCGGGGTCACGGGGCCGGCGGGGGTGTCGAGCAGCGCGGTGTGGGATTCGGCTTTCTTCAAAGTGAATCGCTCGGCCGACGCGGCGAATCCGTAAAACGCGGGGCCGTTGAGGCAGAGGAAGCGTTCGAAGGCGGCC
>JAGROX010000257.1 GCA_020440025.1 Verrucomicrobiia bacterium | reverse complement strand
GATCGATTTCTGCCCAACAGCGGGGGGTCATGGTGGCGTCTATGGTAACCGATCCCGACCGATTTCAAACGTCTTCCTTGATTCGCCAGTCCCGTTGCGATAGGCCTGATAGACGCAACTTTCTGCGTATCGTTCTCAATCCCCACTTCCTCCTCCCATGTCGACCGTCCTTCCCTGTTCTCGCCGATTCTCCGGCAATGTGACTATCTTCCTCGCCGCTGTGCTGGTGATGCTGGGGCTTCCCGCCATCCCGCTCAAGGCTGGTCCCAAGGCACCGAGTCCCAGCCGATCCATGCAACGCAGTATGCACGGGCCGCAGGGATTTCTGACCACCAATCGCTATCGCCCGCGGATTCGTTTCTCCGCCGGGAAGATGAGCGGAAATCGTCTGCCCATCGTGGCCAATTTTTCTACGCAAAGCGGTCACGTCGACCGGGTCGAAGTGAGGATCGATGGAGATATCGTCGGCACCGTGCGACCGGAGAAACCGGTCAATGTCGGCACGCTGGAAACCATGATCGATTTGTCCAAAATCGGACCCGGCAACCACAAGCTCGTTCTCTGGGTCTGGCAGGGCCGCGAAGGCTATCAGCGGCTCCATGGCGAATCGAAGTCGTTCAAGTTCACCCGTTGAGGGTGACCTTTTCCCGGTTTCGACTTGTCTCAATCTCCATCCCGATCTTCCTCCGCTTCTTCTTTCCAACTTCAAACTCCGCCTCTCTCGCGAGGCCATCAGACCATGGACATCAAAACCGAAGACTACGAAAAACTCGGCACCTTTTATCTCGGTCGCGAATATGACCTCGGCGAAAAGGAGCTGCAGGATGAGCTGCTCCTCTACGATTCCAAGGATCTCGTCACTCACGGTGTCGTCCTCGGGATGACGGGTTCGGGAAAAACCGGACTCTGCATCGCTCTGCTGGAAGAGGCAGCGATGGACAACATCCCCGCCATCGTCATCGATCCCAAGGGCGATATCGCCAACCTGATGCTGACCTTTCCGGATCTGGCTCCGGAGGATTTCCGTCCATGGATCAATGAGGATGACGCCATCAAGAAAGGGATCACTCCCGATGAATTTGCCGCCAAACAGGCCGATCTCTGGCGCAAGGGCCTGGGAGAATGGGGCCAGAGTCCCGAGCGCATTCGCACCTTTCGCGACAAGGTCGACATGGCGGTCTACACCCCGGGATCGAGCGCCGGATTGCCGGTGTCGATTCTCGCCTCGCTCGATGTTCCCGATTTCGAAATTCTCGACGATGCCGAGCTGCTCGCCGAGCGCATCGAATCCACCGTCTCCAGCATGCTCTCGCTGATCGGCATCGAGGCTGATCCGATCCAGAGCCCGGAACACATCGTCCTATCCAACATCTTCAGCCACGCCTGGCGCAGCGGTCATGGCGTTACCTTGGAAACGCTGATTCGTCACATCCAGGTGCCGCCTTTCGACAAGATCGGGGTGATGGACCTGGAAAAAGTCATGCCCGAAAAATCGCGGCAGGACCTGGCGATGAAGATGAACAATCTGCTCGCCTCCCCCGGTTTTTCCGCCTGGCTGGAGGGCGAACCGCTCGACATCAAGCGGATGATGCACACCCCCGAAGGCAAACCGCGCATCTCGATTTTCTCCATCGCCCATCTCAGCGACACCGAGCGCATGTTCTTCGTCTCGCTGCTGCTGAATCAGACTCTCGGCTGGATGAGATCGCAGTCCGGCACCACCAGCTTGCGGGCGCTGCTCTACATGGACGAGATCTACGGTTATCTCCCGCCCACGGCCACGCCGCCCTCGAAAAAGCCGCTCATGACCATGCTGAAACAGGCGCGGGCCTTCGGGCTCGGGGTGTTGCTGGCAACCCAGAACCCGGTCGATCTCGACTACAAGGCGCTCTCCAACATCGGTACCTGGTTTCTGGGACGACTCCAGACCGAGCGCGACAAGATGCGGGTGCTGGATGGTCTCGAAGGCGCCGCCTCCAGTAATGACTCCGGATTCAACCGGGCCAAAATGGAGCAACTCCTCGCTGGTCTCGGTGCGCGCGTTTTCCTCATGAACAACGTTCACGAGGACGAGCCGGTGGTCTTCCATGTTCGCTGGGTCATGAGTTATCTGCGCGGTCCATTGGCGCGACGCCAAATCAAGCAACTGATGGACCCGCGACGCAAGGAACTGGCCGCCAAAGCTGCCTTGGCTGCCAAAGCAGCTCCCGCCGCGGAAACGGGCGCGTCCGAAGCCAAAGCCAAGCCGAAGGCGATGCGGCCGCGGCTTCCCCGGGGTGCCGACGAATTCTTTGTTCCCGCCGGTGCCGGCGTTTCTGCTGAGGAAATCAACTACGTCCCGGCGATCATTCGCATTGGTGACGTCCGCTACAGCGATGCCAAGAAAGGCATCAACGGGGACCGCGTTTCCGCCGTGATCAACGAGATCGACCTCGCCCGGGGTGAGATCAACTGGCGCGAGGACCGCGAACTACCGAGCGGTTTGAAAGTCAGCCAACTTTCCAACGAGCCCCTGGCCGGTGCCTCCTTTGCCGAACTCCCCAATACCTTGATCGAGTCCAAGGTCTGGACCGAAATGAAAAAGGATTGGGAGGACTGGCTCTACGCCAACGATTCCGTGACCATCTACGAGAGCCCGCTTACCGGCCAGTATTCCAAGCTCGACGAAGCCGAGGGCGACTTCCGCGCCCGTCTCGTTCACGCCGCCCACGAAGCTCGCGATGCCAAGGTGGCCGAGTTGCGCGCCACTTTTGACAAGAAAATCAAGACGATCGAGGACCGACTCGGTCGCGCCTTGGACACGGTGGAGGAGCAGAAAGCCCAAGCCAACAGCGCCAAGATGGACACCGTCATGCGGATCGGCAGCACGATTCTCAGCGCCGTGTTGGGACGCAGTGTTTCCAGCCGCAGTCGCAGCGCCATGTCCGGGGCTTCCCGCACATGGAAAGAGACTCGCGATGTCGCCCGGGCCGAGGATCAAGTCGATGACTTGAAAGACGAACTCGAAGATCTCGAACGCGAGTGCGAGACCGAGGTCGAGAAACTCAAAGAAGCGATGGATCCCATGAACGAGAAACTGGAAACCATTCGCCTGACGCCCCTGAAGAAAAATTGCGACGCTCGCGCCGTCGGGATCATCTGGATGCCCTATCGGATGCAGAGCCAACCGACCTTGGGCGCGGCCTGGTGATTCAAACTTCCGCCGAAGCGACAGCCTCCTCACGCTCTTTGATCAGCCGTGCCCGTTTTGCGGATCGAGCGGCCAGGGCAATCGCGAGAATGACGAGGCAGGCGCTGAGGAAAAACGCAGCTCCGGGCAGATAGAAGGGGGCTGCATCAGTGATGAAGTAGCCAAACAGTCCCGCTGCCACAGGAGGCCCGATGATGCCTGCCAGGCTGGTGAGACTCGAAAGCGAACCCTGCATTTGGCCCTGCTCATTGTCTCCGATACTGTTGGAGATCAGTCCTTTGATCGCCGGGTTGGCGAGTCCGCCGAGAGAGCCGGCGATGATGATCAGATAGAGCATCCAACCTTCCGTCGCCAGACCGTAGCCGATATATGCCAAGGCACTGACGATCAGGGAAAAGGCGGCTGTTTTCATCTCACCCAGCCTCGGCACCACCAGTCGCGTCACTCCGCCCTGCATGATGGCCGCCATCAGACCGACTACCGCCAGCGAGGCACCCGTCTGCGCGGGCGACCACCCATAGCGATAGGCCGTGTAGAGCACCCAGGTGCTGGGCAATACCTGATGGGCAACCTGAATCAGAAAGTGACTGCCGGACAATCCCAAGACCAACGGATAGCGGCGGAGGGAAAGCAGGGAGCCGACGGGATTGGCCCGCGTCCAACTGAACTGACTGCGATTTTTCAGCTTCAAAGATTCTGGCAGCACGATCAGTCCGTAAAGCCAGTTGAGCAGAGTCAGTCCACCCGCCACAAAGAAGGGGACGCGAAGGCCTATCTCACCGAGAAATCCGCCCATTGCCGGCCCGATGATGAAGCCGAGTCCGAAGGCTGCGCCGATGAGCCCAAAATTCGCCGCCCGTTTTTCCGGCGGACTGACATCGGCGATGTAGGCGGTGGCCGCCGAAAAATTGGCCCCGGTGACGCCGGCAATGATCCGCCCCACGAAAAACCACGCGAGGCTGGGGGCAAAGGCGAGAAGGAAATAGTCGAGCCCCGATCCCAGCAACGACGCGAGAATGACCGGGCGTCGACCGAAGCGATCCGAGAGACTGCCCAAGAGCGGCGCGAACAGGAACTGCATCAACGAATAGAGCGCCGCCAATAACCCGTAGACGTGAGACGCCTCGGAGATGCCGCCCTCCGCCAATTGATCGACCAATTTCGGCAGGATGGGAATGATCAATCCGATCCCGAGAATATCGAGAACCAGAGTGACAAAGATAAAACCGAGGGCTGGTTTGCGCGGAGACATCGAAGAGGAACGACGAAAGAAACTCCGTCGAAAAAACAGCGATCGGGAGCTTGGCAGAGTTCTCGCGACCTGCCAACTGAGAAGCGCGGCGGCTTTCCGTCCATCACCGCCTTTCCGGTCGACAGCGGCCCGACTTTCGGTAACCTAAAAGCACCCGAAAAATCGGGAATTCCTTTCCTTATTCTCAAGGTCATCATGAAGATTTTCGTTCCCAAAGAGACCGACGCCATCGAGACCCGGGTCGCGCTCGACCCCGTGGCTACCAAGAAGTTGATCGGTCTCGGTGCCGAAGTCGTGATTGAATCGGGTGCTGGTGAAAGTGCGGATCACCACGATGCCGCCTACACTGATGCGGGTGCCTCGATCACCACTGACCGCGCCGGTCTTCTGGCAGATGCCGACATTGTCCTTCGCGTCCGCAAACCCTCACTCGACGAGATCGCCAAACAGAAAAAGGGCGCCCTTCATGTCAGTTTTCTCGATCCCTTCAACGAGCCCGATCTCATCAAGGCATTTGCCGCGCAAGGGGTGACTGCGATCAGTCTCGAGATGATCCCGCGTAGCACGCTGGCGCAGAAAATGGATGCGATCAGTTCTCAGGCGAATCTCGCCGGCTACGTCTCCGTGATTCTTGCGGCGAATCGGATGAATTCCATCCTCCCCATGATGATGACCCCAGCGGGCACCATTTCCCCGGCCAAGTTTTTCATCGTCGGCATCGGCGTCGCCGGCCTCCAGGCCATCGCCACCGCCAAGAGGCTCGGTGCCCGCGTGACCGCCTTCGACGTTCGTGCCGAGGCCCTCGAGCAGGCCGAATCCCTCGGAGCAAAGGCGCTTCGCATCGATCTCGGAACCACCAGCGGCACCGATCAGGGCTACGCCAAGGAACTCACCCCCGAGCAGCTCGAAAAACAGCGCCAGGAGCAGGGCAAAGTTTGTGCTCAGAGCGATGTGGTCATCACCACCGCCAAGGTTTTCGGTCGCAAGCCTCCCATTCTCATCAAGTCCGACGTCGTCGCCAGCATGAAACCCGGCAGTCTCATCATCGACCTCGCCGCCGAAGGTGGTGGCAACGTCGAGGGCATCGTTCCCGGCGAAGAAGTGGTCACCGAAAACGGTGTTCGTCTCATCGGCCTGACCAACTACGAGGGCCAAGTCGCCACCCACGCCACCCAAGTGCTGGCGGCAAACTTCGCCAACATGCTGGAGCATTTCTGGGACAGCGAAGCCAAGGCCGTGAAAATCAATCTCGACGACGACATCCAGAAAGGCTGCGTCATCACCCACGGCGGCGCCGTCGTTCACGAGCGCTTCAAAGACAACGCCTGAATTTTTCCTCTTCCCTTCGATCCCCGATCCTAACTCCTCGATCCTTCACCGCCCCATGGAAATCGTCCTTCTTCTCTTCATCTTCGTGCTCGCCGCCTTCCTCGGGTTTGAGCTGATCCAGAAAGTCCCCAGTCAGTTGCACACGCCGCTGATGTCGGGATCGAACGCCATCTCCGGCATCACCATCGTCGGGGCGCTCATCGCCGCCGGCGTCACCGACAGCGGACTGGGCAAGTGGCTCGGGCTCGCCGCCCTCATCCTCGCCACCATCAACGTGGTCGGCGGCTACATGGTGACGGATCGTATGCTCGGCATGTTCAAGAAGAAGGACAAGTGACCCGCCGCCTTGCCTGAACTTCCGCTTCTGGTATTTCCTTCGATTTTTTCCGACCACTCCACTTTGCTCATCATGGATCAACTGATCGAATTCGCCTACATCGTTGCCTCGGTCCTGTTCATCTTCGGAATCAAGATGCTGGGCTCGGCCGGCACCGCACGTCGCGGCAATCAGATTTCCGCCCTTGGCATGCTCCTGGCCGTCGTCGCCACCCTGCTGAA
>JAGROX010000038.1:14790-15061 GCA_020440025.1 Verrucomicrobiia bacterium | reverse complement strand
GCCCCGATGGGACCGGGGCGGCTGGGCGGCTGTGATTCTGGCGGGCAGGCGATACGCCTAGATTCCACTTCCGATTTTGCCCTCTCAACACCGCGAAGGAAAACACCTCCCGTCCGATTCTCAGGTGTCTTCAAAGGCTACCAATGAATGGGACCGGGGCGGCTGGTCGGCTGTGATTTTGGCGGGCAGGCGGCACAACTAGATTCCACTTCCGATTTTGCCCTCTCAACACCGCGAAGGAAAACTCCTCCCATCCGATTCTCAGTGTCCT
>JAGROX010000038.1:272-14750 GCA_020440025.1 Verrucomicrobiia bacterium | reverse complement strand
CCGGGGCGGCTGGTCGGCTGTGATTCTGGCAGGCAGGCGATACGCCTAGATTCCACTTCCGGTTTTGCTCTCTCAAACACCGGGAAGGAAAACTCCTCTCGTCCGATTCTCAGGTGTCCTTAAGCAAACCGATTTGGATTCAAATTTGGATGTTTGCTCGCTTCGCTCTTGGTGAGTTTTTGACCCACCCAGAATTTCCCTTTGCTTTGTATTTTCGCAGTCGCGGAGCCGACTCCACTCCCTCCAAGCGCCTTGCCACGGAATATTCTGTCTCGGTCGATATCCCCACGACGCCTTCTGAGAACCGTGTCCCATCGGGACACTTCATTGGTAGCCCGGCTTTTCAAAGCCGGGGAAGGATCATCCACCAACTCGACCGCGTCCCATCGGGACGCTTGACGTGGAATGCCGTTCGCGAAATTCTTCCCCTTATGGCGAACACTTACACCTCGCTCGATTTTCATCTCATCTTCAGCACCCGCGAACGCGAACCCCTCATCGCTCGTGCCATTGAGGAGCGGATCTGGGCTTTCATGGCGGGCATCGCTTCGGAAAACGGAATGGTCCCAAAACGTTTTGGCGGTGTCGAGGATCACGTGCATCTCCTTCTTGGAATTCCCGCCGGGATGTCTGTCGCCAAGGCGGTGAAACTGATCAAGGGCGGTAGTTCACTTTGGATCAACCAAGAAAAAGTCCTGGGACCGAATGCCGGGCATTTCCAATGGCAGGAGGGCTACGGAGCGTTCACCGTCAGCCGCTCCATGGCCGCGGAAGTATCGGCCTACATCGCCCGGCAACGGGAACATCATCGGAAAAGGACCTTTCAAGAGGAATACCGAGATTTCTTGGAGAAACACGGGGTCGACTATGACGAACGCTACCTTTGGGGGTGATCAAGTAATCAAGCGTCCCGACGGGACGCCACGAGGTTGGGATGCGTGATGACCCGGCTTTGAAAAGCCGGGCTACCAATGAATGGTCCCGATGGGACCGGGATGGAGGAGTGACAAGGGGCCGGATGGCGGCGCGGCGATCGACCGAGAATGCGGAGCGGAAAGGCACCGGAAAAGCGATGCGGCAATGGAGCGGCCAGTAGTGGGACGCTCCCCCAAAACGGACGTCCCCCCTCACACTCGCGGCGTGGTCTTCAGCGCAAGGACGTCGAGGATCTCGGTGATGTCGGCGGCTTCGGCGAGCTGATTGCGGACGTTGCCGTTGTTCAGGATCTTGGCGATGGCGGCCAGGGTGCGGAGATGGAGGGTGTATTGCTCGCGGGGCACGAGGAACAAGACGATGTAGTGGACGGCGGCATTGTCGATGGCGCCAAAGTCGATGCCGCCGGCGGACCGACCAAAGATGGCGGTCACTTCTTCGATATCGTCGGAAAAGGCGTGGGGAATGGCGATGCCGCCGCCGATGCCGGTGCTGCGTTGTTCTTCGCGATCGTGCAGGGAGGCGAGGATGGTCTCGCGACCGGTCTCGGGATAGTTGCCCGTGGCGACGAGTTGATCGACCAATTCCACGATGGCCGGCCAATGCTCGGTGGCTTCCATCGAGGCAAGGACCCGGTCGGGCGTAAGTAAGCTAGCCAGTGTCATGAGCGCAAAGTAACGGCAACAGGACGGGGGTCGCGGACCATAGGCGGTGCCTCCCTCCTTGCAAATGGCTTTTTCCCGTCAGTGGGAAGGGGTGTCGTGCCCTGACAAAGGCTCGGGAAACACTTGAGGGATCTCTTTTTCCTTTCTGAGTCTCAGCAGTCGCCCTTCCGGATAGTTGATCCAGTGAAAGTCTCCTCGATCGTAGTTCACCAGCTCTCTCTCCCGTTTCGGAGCAAGCCAGGCTCTGAAATTTTGCTTCAGTCCCCCGTTGAGGAAAAGAAACCCGATCCACACGGACGCCATCGTGAGCCAGATGGGCCACCAGGGGGCGTGTCCCCGTCGGGTTGACTGATCAAGGTCGCCTTTGGTCGATGACAATTGATCGGCGGCCCAGGCAAAGAATGAGTCGACGGCGAAGGCTTCCAGTCCGATGACCACGGGAAGCCAATAGATCAGGTAAAAGTAGAAGAGCACGATGTGGGTCATCAGCCCATGCACGGCGATCTGGAGAAATGGGGTCAGAAAGGCGACTCCGATGAGCGGACTGATCCAGCGCTCGGATTTCCGCCAGATCTGGATCAATCCGGCGATGGCCAATGCGGGTGCCAGAAGAATTTCGGCCCAAAGGAGGGGGTTTTGCTTCAGAAAGGTATCGATCAATACTGAAAGCGGCTCGGTATTGCCTTCCGCGTTGCGAGGAAGCTGGAAGAAATGGCCGCTGGCGTATTCGGTCCAGAACACCAGCCACCACTGGGCGCTGGGAGCAAATCTCCAGGGAAATTTTTCCCGATAGTCCCAGAAGCAAATGATGGAGGGAAGCGCGAGAACGAGGTAGATCGAGGTGCCAATCAACCCCGTCACGACGAGACGGGTGACATCGCGCCTGGCGGTGAGGATGGCCTGTCGGTCACCCGCTCTGAGAGATTTCCACCAGCGACATGCGAGAATGACGATCACGGTCAGGGCCAGGGGACACACGAAAAACAGGCTGCCGATGTAGGCATACAACATGATCGCGCAACCTCCCACGAGCCCGATCCAGGAAAGCCATCGACCCGATCTCAAGGCGCGAATGGCGGAACCGAGGGCCAGCGGGGCTCCCAACATGACAAAGGCATAGCCCCGTGCCTGCTCGCAGTAGTCGATGTGGAGGGGATGGATGGCTGCCATCAAGGCTCCCAGCAAAGCGACCCGACCGGAGGCAAACCCCATCAGGCACCACGCCAACACTGCGATCGATGCCCATCCTGCGATCAGCGATGGCAGACGAATGGCGACGACGTTCAAATGATCGCCCGGGGTTCCGGTCCATTTTTGCCAAATCACCAGACTGGCCTTGGCGGCCACGCTCATGAGCACGGGGTTGTTCCCGTGTTGATTCCAAAATGCCGCGTCCGCCCAGGTCACCGCTTGGAAGGTCAGGCCGCCGCCATGTTTCTCATCGTAGAAGTGATAGCCGTGGATGTGGTAACGCAGTGTGTCTTGCTCATCCCGAAGGATTTCGCGGTCGATCTGCGGCACTCTCAGCAAGCCCGCCAGCAACAGAATGGCCATCAGGCAAATCCAGCTGCCTCGCCCCCATGGTGAATTTTTTGCCGACTGAACAGACTGATCCAGAGATGGATGCGCCCACGACCACCACCAGCGGGAGACGAGGGCGATGAGCCCTGTGAGAATGGTTGCCCCGAGACCGATCCAGAATCCCCAGTAGCGACCGTAGTCCTCACCAATAAAGGGATAGCCGTGGCGAACCCGTTTTCCGGTCACCCCAACCCAAGGATGCTCCATTTTTCGGAGAATGATGCAGGCGGCCGTCACTGCCAGAGCGGTGACGATCACGAACCAAAAATGAGGGCGGTTGCGTTTTTCGCGCCACCAGTCGCACCACGCGGAATGCAGGGTCATTTGGATCGGCTCCCGAGACGGGAATCAATCGATCACTTTTGCGCGATCCTCTTGCTTGTCCAGCGGGAAACACGCCTCCCTTTTTCCGCTCTCTCTCCTCTGATGACGGCGTTCTCTTTTGACTTTTGCCGGTGGGGCGCTCCATTGAAGACCAAGTGAGTCTCCCTCCGAAACATGTCGTGTTTGTCTGCACGGGGAATGTCTGCCGCAGTCCGATGGCAGAAGGTTTCCTGCGTGCCATGACGGCCAGCCAACCTCCGGGTTCCATAATCGTGGAATCGGCGGGGGTCGGCGCCTTTGACGGTCAATACCCCAGTCAGCACTCGGTGACGGTGATGAAGCAGGAAGGCATCGACATTTCTCAGCAGCGCAGCCAACAGCTGACGCCGCAGTTGATCCGGGAGGCGACTCATATTTTTGGCATGGCAACGTCGCACCAGTACGCCATCCAGACCCTTTTCCCCGAGGCCATCGAAAAAACCTTCGTGCTCCGGGAATTCATCGTCGATGACGACCTCGACCTCGATGTCCCTGACCCGATCGGGATGGATCTCGCCGAATACGAGCGCACGCGAAACCTGATCAAGGAAGCGATGCCGAGCGTATTGAAATTTGTGACTGACCAACCCGGCGGCGGCCTGCTGCCCGGCGAGGAAACTTTTGAATCATGAGCAACACCACCTCTGCCCCGTCCACCGGACCCATCATCATCGGCGCCGATCACGGCGGTTTCGAACTCAAGCAAGCCGTCATCGCTCATCTCGAAGCGCAAGGCATTCCCTTTGAGGACATCGGTACCCACTCGACGGAATCGGTCGACTATCCCGACTATGCCCACCGCGTCGCCAACGGCGTGGCCACGGGCGCGTTTCCCTTTGGCATTCTCTGCTGCACCAGTGGCGTCGGCATGAGCATCGCGGCGAATCGCCATCCCGGCGTGCAAGCAGCGGTGGCTCTCGACGTGGCCGATGCCGTGTTGATCCGTCAGCACAACAATACCAACGTGCTCTGCCTGGCCGGTTCCAAAACCGACAACGCCAAGGCCTGTGAGATCGTCGACGCCTGGCTGGCGACCCCGTTTGAAGGCGGACGCCACGAACGCCGGGTCAACAAAACGAACGACGCCTCTGCCTGCGGCGGCGCGACCTCTCACATCGGCGCCCAGCTCATCGCCACGGATCCCGCCATCGCCGCAGCCATTGCGGCGGAGGAAGATCGCCAAGCCAACAACATCGAGCTGATCGCCTCGGAAAACTTTGCCAGCCGCGCCATTCAGCAGGCTCAGGGCAGTTGCCTCACCAACAAATACGCCGAGGGCTACCCCGGTCGTCGCTGGTATGGCGGCTGCGAAAACGTCGACGTGGTGGAGCAACTGGCCATCGATCGGGCTTGCGAGCTTTTCAGCGCCAAGTTTGCCAACGTCCAACCTCACAGTGGTTCGCAGGCCAATGCGGCGGTGTATTTCTCCGTGCTGGAACCCGGCGACAAGATCCTGACCATGGATCTGAGCCACGGCGGTCACCTCACCCACGGGCATTTCGCGAATTTCTCCGGAAAATTCTACGAAGTGAAACACTACGGCGTCAGCCAGGAGACGGAGACGATCGACTACGATCAACTCGCCGCCGTGGCGAAGGAGTATCAGCCCAAAATGATCACCGCCGGGGCGTCTGCCTACTCACGGGTGATCGACTTTGCTCGGATGCGCGAGATCGCGGATTCGGTGGGCGCCTTCCTCTTTGTCGACATGGCTCACATCGCCGGTCTCGTGGCTGCGGGCGTGCATCCGTCGCCGGTGCCGCACGCGCATTTCGTCACCACCACCACTCACAAGAGCCTGCGCGGTCCCCGCGGCGGTCTCATCCTCACCAGCGATGAAGAGTTGGCGAAAAAGATCAACGCCACCGTTTTCCCCGGCGTTCAGGGCGGTCCGCTCATGCACGTCATTGCCGCCAAGGCGGTGTGCTTCCTCGAAGGCCTCCAACCCGGCTTCCAGGAATACCAGCAACAGATCGTCAAGAACGCTCAGGCGCTCGCGGCGCGCCTCACTGAACTCGGCTACCGCATCATTTCCGGCGGCACCGACAACCACGTGTTCATGGTCGATGTGCGTCCTCAGGGCCTCAACGGAAAAATCGTGCAGGAAGCACTCGATGAAGCCGGCATCACCGTAAACAAGAACTCCATCCCCTTCGACACCGAAAGCCCCTTCAAGGGCGGCGGAATCCGCATCGGCAGTCCAGCGGTGACCACTCGTGGCATGAAGGAAGCGGAAATGCGTCAGGTGGCCGATCTCATTCACGAAGCGATCACGAATCGCGAGGATGCCGCCAAAATGGAATCTCTCCGCGAACAGGTGGCCGCTCTGAATACCCGGTTTCCGCTGCCCTAAGGCACGCAAGCTGCTCGGAGAGTGGCGGCACCGAAATCGCTGGCGCGAACCCTTTTTCGTTTCTCCACCTCTGCCTTGATGGACACCAACCCTTTTCACGAAGACGATCTGGATCTCCGGAATCGTCCGGAGCCTTGCACCGTCGTCATCTTTGGCGCCACGGGTGACCTGACGCATCGCAAGCTGATCCCGGCGCTCTACAATCTCGCCATGAAGGGCGATCTGCCGGCCGGGCTGAATGTGATCGGCTTTGCCCGCCGGGAGAAATCGGATGAGGAATTTCGGAAAGATCTCGAAGGCGAAACCAAGAAGAACCAGGGCGACGCTCTCTGGGAACAGTTTTCGAAGACGATTTTCTATCATCAGAGCGAGTTCCAGGATCTGGCCGGCTATGAGCGACTGCGCGATCGGCTTGACGAGATGGACCGGGAGGGCGGCACCGGCAATCGGCTCTACTACCTCGCTTCGGCACCGGAGTTTTTCGACGACATCCTGACTCATCTCCGCAACGCCGGGCTGAATGAACCACGCGAGCAGGGATGGTCGCGAGTGGTGGTGGAAAAACCCTTCGGCGTCGATCTACCGAGCGCGAAGCACCTCAATCAGATCGTCAGCGAGACCTTTCCCGAGCGCGACACCTACCGGATCGATCACTACCTCGGCAAGGAAACCGCGCAGAACATCATGGTATTGCGTTTCGCCAACTCGCTCTTCGAGTTGCTATGGAACAACCGCTGCATCGATCAAGTCCAGATCACCTGTGCCGAACATCTCGGCATGGAAGGCGGTCGCGGCGGCTACTACGACACCGCCGGTGCCCTCCGCGACATGGTGCAGAATCACCTGCTCCAACTCCTCAGCCTCATCGCCATGGAACCCCCCGCCGACCTCAGTGCCGACGGAGTTCGCGATGAGAAAGTGAAAGTCTTGAAGTGCCTGCGTCCCATGATCGGGGAAAAAGCCGTCGCCGAAAATGTCGTTCGCGCCCAGTACACCGCCGGCACCGTCAATGGCCAGCCGGTGGTCGGCTATCGTCGGGAGAATCGAGTGAATCCCGGTTCCATGACCGAGAGCTACGTGGCGCTGCGCATCATGATCGACAACTGGCGCTGGGAAGGCGTGCCTTTCTACGTCCGCATGGGCAAACGTCTCCCGAAAAAATCGACCGAGATTTCCATTCACTTCAAACAGGCTCCCAAGGTGCTTTTCAATGCCCTGCCGGGTGCCGGTGACACGCCGGGCAACGTGCTCGTGATCCGCATCCAGCCCAACGAGGGCATCTCTCTCGGCATGCGCTCCAAGCTGCCCGGACCCGCCGCCCGGCTTCAGCCGGTGAAAATGGATTTCGATTACCAGACCTCCTTTGGCGGCAGTGGCCCCGAGGCCTATCAGCGTCTCCTCCTCGATGCCATGGCGGGCGACGCCACGCTCTTTGCCCGTCGCGACGAAGTGGAACAGGCCTGGTCTTTCATCGACGAAATCGAAAACGCCTGGCACAAATCGGCGAATCCACCACCCATGGCCGAGTTTCCAGCCGGATCGTGGGGACCAAAGGAAGCCGATGAACTGCTGAAAGAAAGGGATCACGTATGGCGACGGCTGTGATCGACGAGAGTGAGCTGCAAAGCCTCGGTTCCGAAGTCGCCGTCGGCGACATCGACGCGGAGCTGTATCGTTTTTTCTCCGGCGGCGAAGGCGCGCCCGACAATCCCGTCGGCATCGCTCGCGCCTCCCTGCTGAATCTCGCGGTCTACACCGAAGATTCAGCCTCCGTCAGCCATCTCACCGCCACCATCGAGGAGCTGACCCGCGAAGCCGCCTGCCGGGCCATCCTCATTCTCGCCGAGCCCGCAGGCTCCCCTGCCGTGCGTTCCTGGGTGCAGGCCCACTGCCGTCTTTCTGAGCGCGGCGAAAAGACGGTCTGCACCGAACAAGTCTCGTTTCTCCTCACCGGTGCCAACGCCAGCTTGGTGAGAAACACGGTGTTTGCTCATCTTGACTCCGATCTCCCGCTCATCTTTTGGTGGCGCGGGGAACTGTCCGACGTCTTTGAGGAGCGCCTCTACAGCCGACTTGACCGCTTCATTTTTGACAGCAGCCAATGGTCCCAACCCGGCGACCAATTTCTCCGTTTGAGCGCAGCAGTGAAGGAAAGCGGGAACTCCTTCGTCACCCACGATCTTGCCTACACGAGATCACACCCGATGCGAACCGCGATCGCCCGGGTGTTCGACGATCCCGTCGCCCGACAGGCACTGGGTCAGTTGGAGAGTTTCGAGATCGACTACGTCCCAAGCCAACGAATCTCCGCCCTGTGGCTGGCCGCCTGGATCGCCGGAAGGCTCGGGGCGACTCTGGAATCCAAGATGTCGAGTTTGGATCGCTTTGTTTTCCAGACCGAAAAACAAGGAAACTTCTCTGTCACCTGTCGAGAAGATGCGGCGGTATCCGAAGGAGAAAGCCCCTGCGATTCCCTCCGCGGAGTGCGGATCAATCTGGGCGCTGCCGGAGCGATCAGCATCGGCCACGATGGCGACCCTTCCGACTTCTGGCGAATCCGCTGGCAACTGGCCGAAGCCTCGGATCGGGAAAAGCTGTTCCCCTGCCGAGCCCGCAGCGAGGCCGATCTCGTCGCCGAGATTCTCATCCGCGCCGGCCGCAACCGGGCCATGGGCGACGCGATGCCGACTCTGCGGCAACTGATCGTACTTTAAATCGATTCAACAGGGTCAAGTCGCGGACTTAACCCTCTTTAATCACCATCTCACCGCTGATTATGGCGGGAAATCTCGCGATCGATCTCGCGCTTTTGCTCGCGCTTTTTGATGTCTTCGCGCTGATCGACGTGGGTTTTGCCTTTGCCGGCTCCGACTTCGATTTTCACGTTTCCATTTTTCCAATAGGCACGGAGCGCGATGAGGGTGTTGCCCTTGATGTCGGCCATGGCGTGCATTTTCTCAATCTCACGGCGATTCAACAGCAGCTTGCGCGTGCGCTTGGCATCGTGTTGCTCGTGACTGGCCGAGGCCCAGGGCTGAATGTCGCAGTTGTAGAGCCAGGCTTCGCCTTTATCCACCCGGACGAAGGCGTCGCGCAAATTGATCTTGCCGCCCCGAATCGACTTCACCTCGGTCCCGCGCAGCGAGATGCCAGCCTCCCACGTGTCCACGATGGTGTAATCGCGGCGGGCCTGGCGGTTGGAGGCGATGTCACTCATGGGAGAAAAAGGCGGACCAGTGGAGCCTTCACTAAAAACGAAAACGACCGAGCGGCACCCGGTTTTTACAAACCTTACCGACCCGGTCGCAGCGAAAATTGGGATGCCCGAAGGCGAGTCGGTCAGAAACGGACGAATCTCCCGCCCAGCTCGCTGACCTTATCCAATCGATCGATCAATCAATCAAACGCTTTCGGGCTCGGGCTCCATGCCCTCGGCGTATTCGGCAATGATCTTGCCTTCGATGATCTCCTTCAGGGCAATGTCGGCGTTGCCCATGCGGGGCTCGACTTCGACCAAGGCGGAACGCCCCTGGTTGAGTTGTTTCACGCGGCGAGACACCATGTTGATCAACAAGGGTGCCTGGGGAATCACTTTGGCTGCTGCTTCGACTAGATCGCTTCTCATGACGGTAGATTCCTGGCCTCGTCCAGGTAGGTGAGGTGCCGATGAGCCGGAAAAAGCGACGATATTCGAAGCGGCGGCCATGGTCCGAGGCGTAAGTTTTTCAGTATTCAGTCTCTCAAGCGGCAATGGTCAGCCCATCATCTGATGAACCGAACCGCTCTTTGCGCTTAGCAAAAAATTAATGAAATTCAAGCACTTTGTCCCCCGTCGCCCTCACCAGTTGCCTCTCTTTGCAGAAAAGCCGGTTCGGCGGGAAAACACAAGCGGAACCCCTGTGGCTCAGGCCAGAGCGGCGATGCGCTTGGTGTAGATGCGCTTCAGACGGCTGGCGGAATTCGGATGAATCACCCGGCTACGACCGGCTTTGTCTGCGGCGGAAGCAAGTTGATTGAAAGCTGCCTGGGCGACCGAGGCGTCTCCGGACTCAATGGCGCTGACCAACCGCTTGCGGTAGGTCTTGACGCGCGATTTGATCATCTTGTTCCGCAGCGTTTCGCGCTGGGTTTTACGCACGCGTTTGAGAGCGGATCGTGAATTGGCCATCTGTAGGAAGTGTCTGCGTTCTAAATTTCTGCCGTTAAAAAGCGGGTCGGAATTTAGGCCGCTCGCCAGAACTGTCAAGTGGGGAATCCTTGCACAGAGCGGGAAGTCATCCGGCTCCGCCCACCGGCGGCATCGGAGGCCCTTGCAGGGGGAGGTTGACGATGTAGACACGGGCTCCCCGACCCACGGTCTCATACAGATTGATGACATCCCGCGATCGCATGCGAACACATCCGTAACTGGCCGGTGTGCCGATAGTGCGCTCTTCGGGAGTTCCGTGAATGTAGATGTAGCGCCCGTAGGCATTGGCATTCTGCGCTTCGGTGCCCTTGAGCCAGAGGATGCGGGAGACGATGGGATCGCGGCCCGGCGAATTGGGAGCCACGACTTCGCCGGTCGGACGTCGATCTTTGAAGACGGCTCCAGGTCTCGCGCCGTCGCCGATTTTTTCCTCGATCCTAAACGCTCCGAGAGGGGTGTGATTGCTCCCGGGCTGGTCACTGAGACCAAATTTGGAGGTCGACACGGGAAACTCGCTGATCCGCACGCCATCCCGGTAGACTGCCATTTTCTGCTGGGGTACGGAAATCTCCACCACGTGGTGGTTGTCAGTCATGCAACCGGGAAGCGCAGCGATGGCGAGTGAGGCGCAGATGAGATGAAACAAAGGGGTATCCATGGCGTGAACCAAAGTTATCCTGACTATCAGGAAATGCCAGCAACTGCGTGGCAAACGACGTGCTTACGGTAGTCGAATTTGCTGGCGTTCGGAAATGCCTCGCTTACTCTCAAACCGAACCTTGAAGCACCTGGCCCCGTTGCCTTTCGCCCCATGAACCACCGAGCCTCTTTCGCCTCCGTCTTTTTGGCGGTCGCCTGTTCTTTTGGTTTGGGAACCGTCGCTACTTTCGGGCAGGATATTCCGGAAGATCTGCTGGAAGACGAACACCTCCGCGAGGAATTCGGCGTCAACAGTTTCACGGCACCGTCGATTCGGAAAATTTTCGAAGACCTCGATCGTCTGCGCCCTTTGCCCTACGAAAAGCTGAAGCGGGAAATCCCGAAAGGCACCCCCAAGGATCGCACCAAGCTGGCTCTCGGCCTGGGTGGGCTCATCGCCGATGGCTTCCTGGTGGTGGAGTCGGAAAAGCTGCTCGATCTGGAGCAAATCGGCCGGGCACTCTGGAAACATGCTCAAGTTCTCGGAGCAGGCACTCGGCTCTCCCGTCACACGAAAAGCCTACTGGAACACAGCGCGCTCGGTGAATGGGGCGAGCTGAAAGGCGAGCTCGCCAAGACTCAAAAAGACGTGGAGGCCGAGATGGTTCTGCTGCGCGATGTCGATGCCGCCCACCTCATCAGTCTTGGTGGCTGGTTGCGCGCCTTTCAGATCGCCTGCGTGGCTTCGCTGGAAGATTATCAGCCGGACAAAACTCAGGTGCTCGCCCGCCACGACATCGCCGATTATTTCTTTCAATCCCTGCAGACGCTGGAACCTCAGGTGCAGGAATTGCCCCACATCATCTCTCTCAGTGCCGGACTGGAAGATCTCGCAATGCAACTCGATGTGCCTGAATCCAAAACGTTCACGGTCGCCGAAGTCGAATTGCTGAAAGGTAAGATCGACGCGCTGGTTCTGATTGCTGATCCCTCGGCTGGCAGCGCTCCTGCAGCGAAGACCACCCCGAAAGCTCCTGCCACGGCGGCTGTTCCGGTAGCCGCTCCCGATCAACCGGGTGTCGCGGGAAACTGAGCCGACAGTCAGTCAGCCCGTCACCTGCGGCGGCGACTCCAGAAACAACTCACCCGCGCGACGTCTCGCATGACGATCACCGGGAAGGTTCACCTTCGCCGCCACTGCGCCCTCGGTGGGCAAGATCGCCCGGACCCGCTCCACGAGATCGAATCCGATGTCCGGAACTCGATGCGTCTCGAGCCAGCGCTTCAAAGCCCGACGTTGCATCGCGATGGGCAGCTTTCGCAAGGGCACCAGCCTGAGCCGCTCACCCCTTTCCCCCGTGATCAGGGAATCCCAGATCTGGTCCAACCAGAAAACGAGAGCCGAGTCTTCCTCTCTCGCGATCTCGGCCAGACGAATCACTGCCGGGCGCGGGTCGCGGTCCAGCGTCTCGGTCAGGGTGGGAATGAGTTCGTGACGCCAGCGATTGCGGGTAGAGATCCCAGCGTCGGCGTTGCTTTCATCCTCGCGAAAGGCGAGCCCGTGTTCGGCGAGGTAGGCATCGATCTGCTCGCGCCACACGCCCAGCAGCGGACGCATCACTTCCAGTTTTTTCGGGGGACGCGATCCGCTGTTCACCCACATCTGACTTTCGCGTTGCATGCCGCCGAGTCCCGCGATGCCGCTGCCACGAAAGAGCTGATGCAACACGGTCTCAACCTGGTCATCGGCGTGATGCGCCAAAAACAGGCGAGAGCAGCGATGCTGGCGCGATTGCTCGGCGAAAAAATGATGTCGCGCTTCGCGGGCAGCGGTTTCGAGGGACCGCTTCGATGACCGGGCCAGCTTGATCACATCACTTTTGGCGATCTCGACCTCGTATCCCCATCGCGTCGCCAATCGACGGACAAACTTCGCGTCTTCGCCCGAGGCTTTTCCACGCAGGCCGTGGTTCAGGTGGCAGACCACCAGCCGACGAAATCCCGCCTCGCGCAGGGCATGCAGCAGCACCACCGAATCGCGTCCGCCGGAAACGCCGACGAGCGCTTTTTTGCCGGGAGAAAAGCGGGCGGCGAGACTGGCGACGAATTCCGCATTCATGACCGTCTCATGTTTTGAGTCAGACGGAGGTCAACCAATCGTCTCCGCTCCCATATACGGCTGCAGCACCTCGGGCACCCGAAGGGTTCCGTCGGCCTGCTGATAGGTCTCGATCAGCGCCACGTAGAGTCGGGGCAGCGCGGTGCCGCTTCCGTTCAGAGTGTGGCAAAACTGGTTCTTGCCGTCCTCGTCCTTAAAACGAAGCCGCATCCGACGCGCCTGGTAGTCGCCGAAATTCGAGCAACTCGACACTTCGAGATAACCGCCGTGACCGGGCGCCCAGACTTCGATGTCGTAGGTCTTGGCCGAACTGAAGCCGACGTCGCCGGTGCAGAGTTCGATGGTGCGATAGTGAAGGCCCAGCAGCTGCAGCACCTTCTCCGCTTCGGCGGTGAGTTTTTCCAACTGCGCCATCGACTCGTCGGGATGGACGATGTTGACCAGCTCTACTTTATCGAACTGGTGCATGCGGATCATCCCGCGACTCTCCCGCCCCGCCGAGCCCGCCTCGCGACGGAAACACGGGGTGTAGGCGGTGACCTTGATGGGAAACCCTTCCGGCTTCACGATCATCTCGCGATACAGATTCGTCACCGGCACCTCGGCGGTCGGTGCGAGGAAAAAGGCGCCCTCTTCGAGCCCGTACATGTCTTCCTCGAACTTGGGAAGCTGGCCCGTGCCGAACATGCAGTCGCGATTGATGATGAAAGGCGGCGAGACTTCACGATAGCCGTGCTCATCCGTGTGGAGATTGAGCAAAAACTGAATCAGGGCCCGCTGAAGCCGCGCGCCGGGACCGGTGAAGGCCACGAATCCGCTGGAACTGATCTTGGCCGCCAATTCGAAATCAAACAGGCCGAGCTTTTCCCCGATGGCCACATGATCCAGCGGCTCGAAGCCATCAAAGGTCGGCTTTTCGCCCCAACTGCGGATTTCCGGGTTGGCAGTTTCATCGGCACCCACCGGGCAGTCCGCATGCGGCAGGTTCGGCACGCTGAGCAACAGATCTCGCTGACGGGTCTCGGCGGCATCCGCCTCTTCGCCGATGGCCTTGATCTTTTCACCGATGCCACGCACCTCCGCCTCGACTGCCGAGGTGTCTTCGCCGGCCTTCTTGCCGATGCCGATCTCCTTGGAAAGCCGATTCCGCTCGCCCTGGAGCGCCTGACGTTCCGTTTCGCCGGAGCGACGTTTCTCGTCACAGGCGAGAATTTCATCGACCAGAGTCCAGGCATCGCCACCCCGGGTCTTGAGTCGTTCCTTGATCCCTTCCGGATCTTCACGCAGCAATCGAATATCGAGCATGGGCGGATTTTAGACCACCCTCGCCTTTTGAAAAGGGACAATCCCGTCAACCCCAGCACTGACCCACCAATGGGAGGAGAAAAGTTGCCGCCTCCTGAGTTCCACCTCTCCCCCCGATGGATCGAAACCGGAGGCGACTCAGGAGCGAGATGCCTCGCCCCGGAAAGCCCTCTGACCCTTGAGAAAAATACCTCCATCGGCCTCCAGCCCCCATCCCAAGCGGTTGGAACCCATTTCCTGTCCCGCGAAAATACTTTCAATCCATTGGGAACCCTATTCTCGTCCCGAGAATGCCCTTCCAATCCTTTGGGAACCCTATTCTCGTCCCAAG
>JAGROX010000038.1:0-153 GCA_020440025.1 Verrucomicrobiia bacterium | reverse complement strand
TGCCCTTCCAACCCGTTGGGAACCCCATTCTCGTCCCAAGAATGCCCTTCCAACCCGTCGGGATGCCCCGACCGGCCCCGAGAAGACAGCGGCCCATTTTCGCCCCACTAAAGAGGGTATGGTCCGCGACCTAACAGGGTTCAGTGGGGGCAT
>JAGROX010000256.1:1381-4939 GCA_020440025.1 Verrucomicrobiia bacterium | reverse complement strand
GCGCCCCCGCTGGAAACGCCGGGTGGCGGCCCACCCAAGAGCAGTGGCGGAAAGCCGACCACCGAAAAAGCGCCGCCTCAGAAAACCTCGACTCAACAGGGTTGAGTCCCCGACCTAACCCTGTTGACTCTCCACGCAATGTTGCTTTCCCCCACCCTCCGAACGACCTGAGAGATGCTCGAGTTTTTCGCCCGCAACCGCGTCGCCGCCAACCTGCTGATGATCGCCGTCATCGTCGCAGGGGCTTCGACCTTGTTGATGCGAAAGCTGCCGCTCGAGGTGTTCCCGGAGTTCGAGAGCGACAACATCATTGTCAGCGTCCCCTATCGCGGCGCCACTCCCGAGGAAGTGGAGGAGTCCGTCGTCATTCGTATTGAGGAAGCCATCTCCGACGTCGAGGGCATCGAGCAAATCACCTCAACTGCCGGAGAATCGGGAGGCACTGTCAACATCGAGGTCAACGAATCCTATGACCGCCGCGCGGTGCTCGATGACATCGAAGCTCGGGTCAATTCCATTCCCGATTTTCCTCCCGGCGACGCGGAAAAAACCACCGTTCGACTGGAAAACTACAATCGTTGGGTCATCAGCGTGGTCCTTTTTGGAGAGATGAGCGAAACCGATCTCCGCCGATTGGGCGAGCAGGTTCGCGATGAAATCACCGCCCTGCCCAATGTGTCCGGCGCCGAGCTGCAGGGTGTGCGCCCATACGAAATCACCATCGAGATCGATGAGGCCGCGCTGCAACGGTATCGCCTGAGTTTCGATCAGGTGACTCAGGCTCTGCGCGCCTCGTCCATCGACGTCCCGGCGGGCACCTTGCAGACCGTCTCCGGCGAGATCGCGCTTCGCACCAAGGGACGCGCCTATACCCAGGAAGATTTCGAAGCCATCACCCTGGTGACCCGAGAAGACGGCAGCCGACTGAGCCTGGCCGATGTGGCTCGGGTCAGCGACGGTTTTGACGAGAATCCCTTCATTGCCAAATTCAACGGTCGGCGCTGCGTCCTCATTGCCGTGTTCCGGGAGGGCAACCAGAGCGCCATCCGCATCGCCGACGATGTAAAGGCCTACATGGAGGAATCTCGCGAGCGATTGGAGCGCTTCAATGTGGGGATCGATTTCTGGTCAGATTCGTCAACCATCGTGCGTGGGCGTCTGGAGACCCTTTTCGATTCCGGATGGAAGAGCATGGTTTTCGTCTTTCTCCTCCTGGCGCTTTTTCTCCGTCCCAGCCTCGCATTCTGGGTGGTCATCGGAATTCCGATTTCCTTTCTCGGCACCCTCGCGCTGATGCCTTATCTCGGGGTGTCGATCAACATTGTCAGCCTCTTCGCCTTTATTCTGGTGCTTGGGGTAATCGTCGACGATGCCATCGTCACCGGCGAAAACATCTACTCGTGGCAACAGCGCGGAATCGATCCTGAAACGGCCGCCGTCGAGGGTGCCAAGGAGGTCGCCCTTCCGGTGATCTTTGGGGTTCTCACCACGATGCTCGCGTTTTTCCCGATGCTTTTCGGAACGGGTCACAGCAGTCAGTGGCAGGGGCAGATCGCTGTCATCGTGATTGCCGCGTTGGGCTTTTCGTTGATGGAATCGAAAATGATCCTGCCCGCGCACCTGTCGCATCACTCGAGCGGGACCGTTCGTCGACTCCTGACTCTCTGCTGCGGCGAAAAACTGACCTGGTTGCTGGGCGCTCCCTATCGCGGATTCATGTGGCTGCAGGGGCATTTCTCACGCGGACTGGAAAAAGGCGTCGCCACCACCTATCAACCGCTGCTCAACGCGGCTCTGCGTTGGCGCTACCTCGTGATGGCGATTTTCCTCGGGTTTCTCGCCATCACCGTGGGCTGGATTCAAGGCGGACGATTGGTTCGCATCCCCTTTCCTCCCGTGGAAAGCGACCGAGTCACCTGTCGGTTGACGATGCAGGAGGGAACTCCTTTTGAGGTGACGGAGAAACACATCGAGCACATCACCGGCATCGTGGAGCAATTGCGGGAAGAGTATCGAACCTCCGACGGGGCCTCGGTGGTTCAAGATGTGATGTTTTCCATCGGTGGTCAGGGAGTTTCCTCATCCCGAGGTCGCAGCAATCAAGGACAATCGCATCTCGGCGAAGTGGAGTTCTACCTGATGCCGCGCGAGGATCGAACGGCTCGGGGCATCAGTTTTGACAACATGAAATTGGTCAACGACTGGCGCACCCGAATCGGTGAGATCATCGGCGCAAAAGAACTTACCTTTCGGGCCGAACTTTTCCGCGGCAGCGATCCCATCGATATTCAACTGACCGGCAACGATGTGAAGTCGCTGACCGATGCGGCCGCAACCGTCAGAGAGCAGTTGGAAACCTACGCCGGGCTCTTCGATGTCACCGACAGTCTCGACGAGAGCCGAGAAGAGATTCAACTCCGCATCAAACCCGAGGCCGAACAGTTTGGGCTGACGATGTCGTCATTGGCGCGACAGGTGCGACAGGCGTTCTTCGGTGACGAGATTCAGCGCCTCCAGCGCAGCCGTGATGAGGTACGCGTGATGCTACGCTATCCAGAGGCGGAGCGAAAATCGCTCAATGCCCTGCAAACGATGCGAATTCGCACTCCAGAGGGCGTGGAAGTGCCTTTCTCCTCCGTCGCCGACGTGGTGGTTGGCCGGAGTTTTCCGAGGATTCAACGGATCGATCGGAACCGAGCCGTCAACATTCGGGCCGACGCCGACAAAGAGGTGGCCGACCTGGATACCATCCGCTTGGACATGAGCAGTTTCCTGACTCAGTTGATGGCCGCCCATCCCGGCATGAGCTACAGCTTCGAAGGCGAAGCCCGCGACGAACGCGAGGCGAAACAAGCCGAAATCGCAGGCATGTTGCTGATCGTTTTCGGCATCTATGCCATGCTGGCCATCCCCTTCCGGTCCTACTCGCAACCACTGATGGTGATGCTGGTGATTCCTTTCGGACTGATTGGGGGAGTGCTCGGTCACATCATCGAAGGAATGCCATTGAGCAAATTGAGCGAATTCGGATTGCTGGCTTTGTCCGGGGTGGTGGTGAATGACAGCCTTGTGCTGGTCGATTTCATCAACCGGAAAGTCCGCGAAGGCACGCCCCTGTTCGAAGCGGTTCGTACGGCTGGCGCGGCGCGTTTCCGCCCGATCCTCCTGACATCAATCACGACTTTCGCCGGCCTCTTTCCCCTCCTGCGCCTTGAGAGCACTCAGGCACAGGTGTTGATTCCGATGGCGGTGAGCCTGGGTTACGGCGTGCTTTTCGCAACGTTCATCACCCTGTTCCTGGTGCCTGTCTCCTACCTTGTGTTGGAGGACATCAAGTCGGTATTTTCCCTGCCCAAGCGAGGCAGGAGTCGGTAAGCGCTACGCGGCAGTGTTGATCAATTTGCCGTAGTTGCGCGACACGACATCCTTGAGGGTGCCCACCTCGATCGGCTTGGTCATGAAGTCGTCCATGCCAACGGCGAGACAGCTTTCTTTCACTCCGGTGAGAGCGTGCCCGGTGATTGCGATGATGATGGGCTGGCGACTGAGTTCGCGATT
>JAGROX010000256.1:582-1331 GCA_020440025.1 Verrucomicrobiia bacterium | reverse complement strand
TCCATGAAGATCACATCCGGCTTCATCTTTTTCACGGCCTCGATCGCATCTAAACCATTGATGGCGGTGCCAATCTCCGCATATCCGAGATTTTGGAGAATCTTCGAACAGATCTTGCGGTTCATTTCCACATCGTCCACGACCATGATGCGGGCTGGGTGTTGCTTGGCAAAGGCACGAGCGCCCTCCAAGGAAAGCGGATCGTTCTTGGCATCATAACCTTCATCTCCGCCCAACAGATTGGCCAGTGCATCGATGAATCCTTCTTCGGTGAGTGGCTTGAAGCAGAAATCGACCTTCAGTTCGTCGAAGGCCTCTCCGTCCGGCTTGCGATCGGTCGCTTTCAGCAATCCCAACCACGAAATGCCATGGCGGTTCAGCCGACCACAGAAGCGGCTCAGTTGAGCGGGCGGCTGACCGCCGGGATCCACAATCACACAGTCGGGGCGCATCTCGATCACTTCATCCATCTGGTGCTCGGTCAGATCTGCCGTGATCACTGCCTCGATGCCATAGCGGAGGCACAGATGATTGATCAAGGACGCCAAGGTCGGCTGCTTGCAGAGCACCACGATTTTCTTGTCTTCAAGAATCTTCTTTCGCCGTGCCCTCGCATTGACCGTCCCAGGATCCTGTTCGCCAAATCCTCCAAAGGGGAGTTCAAAGAAGAAGTGCGAACCTTTCCAGACCTCGGATTCCACGCCGATATCGCCACCCATGAGACGGCACAACTGACGACTGATGGCGAG
>JAGROX010000256.1:0-457 GCA_020440025.1 Verrucomicrobiia bacterium | reverse complement strand
TGGAGAATGAGTTCGCGGGCACCTTTCTCAGTGATGACTTCCCGACCACTGAAGGAAACGAAAACTTCGCCCTCGTAGGTGAATTTCACCGCGTTGCCAATCAGGTTCGTCAGCACCTGCTGAAGTCGCTGACGGTCGGCAAAAATCGTGGCAGGCGTGCTGTCATCCACATAATGACAAAGCTCGACCCCCTTCTCCGCCGCCATGTAGCCGAAAAGATCCATCGTCTCGTCGATCAACTGCCTGACCGTGATCGGCTGTTTCTCGAGCGCCATCATCTTCGACATCAATTTCGAGAAATCGAGAATGTCATTGATCAGGTGGAGCAAGGCATAGCTGCTGTTCCGCATCACGTCGACCAAACTGGATTGATCGTCTGAAAGCTTGGTGTCGTTCAAAAGATTGAGCGTCCCGATGATCCCGTTCATCGGCGTTCGAATCTCGTGGCTCATGTTGG
>JAGROX010000037.1 GCA_020440025.1 Verrucomicrobiia bacterium | reverse complement strand
GGGTTTGAGATCCATTCCGGTGAGCGTTTGCTCTTGGTCGAGGATGTGATCACCACGGGCGGCACCCTGTTGGAACTCACGGACTTTATTCAGTCGCAAGGCGGGGAGGTCGCCGGCGTGTTCGTGGTCGTGAATCGCTCTGGAAAAGACAAAGTTGGCGAGTATCCGGTGGTCAGTTGCATGGAAGTGCAGTTTCCAGTTTATGCACCCGATGAGGTGCCGGATTGGTTGGCGGCGATTCCCGCAGTGCGCCCGGGCACGAAGAAGGTGGAGTAGACACCCAAGGAGTGCGGCGAGCCGGGATGCTCGGGCTCCTTCAGGCATTGGCTGGTTCGGGCTTTTTGCCGAAGAGGTATTTCATTCGCAGCATCCCGTTGGGCGGCCCTACGAGGACGAGAGAATCACCTGCCTGTGGGGTGAAAAGAGCGGTCGGATTGAGGTCCCGCTTTTTGCCGCGATCAACGGCCACCACGGTCATGCCGGTGCGGGTGCGAACGTGGTTCTCTGCCAGAGGTTTGTCGATCAGTGCGGGAAAATCTTCGATGGGAGAGGTGAAAAGTTCGATGGGAGTATTTCGATCCACCACATCGCAATGAGGTCCGTGATCGACGATGGGGGTGACCATCATGGCCATGGCTTTGCCTGCGCTGAGAACGGGCGGACATACCACGCGATCGGCACCGGCACGGATGAGTTTGGTGTGCGTGCGCTCGTCCTCAGCTCGCGCGATGATGTTGAGATCATCGCTGAATCCGCGAGCGGTCAGGGTGACAAAGACATTGTCGGCGTCGTGAGGCAAGCAGGTGGCGAGTCCTTTGGCGCGAACGATTCCGGCGGATTCGTAGACATCCTCCTCGTGAGCATCGCCGCTGAGCACTGCGTAGCCCCGTTGCTCGGCCAGTTGCAGCCGGTCATGATCCCGCTCGATGAGGACAAAGGGTTCGCCTTTTTCATTCAGGTCGGCGCAGAGAGCACGTCCCATGCGGCCGAATCCGACGATGATGTAGTGATCGGTGAGTTTTGAGATGCGCGTGTTCAATTTCTTTTTCTTGAGGATTCGGGTCATTTCGCCGTCGACCATGAAGGTCACGAGGGTGCCGGCGGCATAGATGGTCGTGAAAATGCCGCCGATCATGAGGATTGAGGCAACGATGCGCTCCTTGCCTTCGGCGGCCTCCATCCCAACTGTAGTCAGGACGATGAGAGTCAGGTAAAACGCGTGGAAGAAGCTGTGTTCCGGATCGGCGATCATGAATCCCAAGGTGCCAATCGCAACGAGGGAGATCAGGAGCCAGCCACAAAGTCTGAGATGTCGGAGAGAATCGGGAATGGCGGCAACGGGTGGTTCTGGAAAGCAGTTCAGCGCGAAATAGCGCAAGAATCATGCCGCGAGCGAAAAGAGACCAAGAAAACCGAAATATCCGGGAAAAACCAGTTGACCCGGTTACGGCTTCTCCTAAATCTTATCTATGGGTGACCTGCCACTTGGATTAAGCTTTGATGACGTTCTGCTCGTTCCGCGCAAGAGCGCCATTCTCCCGTCCGACGCCGTCCTTTCGACGCGGCTCACAGACGGCATTCCGCTGAACATTCCCATCGTTTCTTCAGCGATGGATACGGTGACTGAGGCCGAGTTGGCCATCGCGTTGGCCCGGGAAGGTGGCATGGGAGTGATTCACCGCAACATGCCGGTTCCGGATCAAGCCGAAATGGTCGCCAAGGTGAAGCGTTCGGAGAACATGGTGATTCAAGACCCGTTTACGGTCACTCCGCAGACGACTCTGGAGACACTTCAGCAGATCATGATGGAGAAGGGGGTGAACGGCTTCCCGGTCGTGGACATGGAGGGAAATCTCTGTGGCATGGTGACGACTCGGGACATCTGGATGATAGAGAACCATTCAGGCCTGGTTTCGGACGTGATGACTCCCCGCGATCGACTGGTCACGGCACCTGTCGACACGGCCCTCGATGATGCGAGACGGATGCTGTATCAGAATCGCATCGAGAAACTTCCGCTGGTGGATGCCAACGGCAAACTGGCCGGACTGATCACGTCGCAGGACATCGAAAAGCGGGAGCGCTACACCAATGCCGCCAAGGATCCCAATGGTCGACTCCGGGTGGGCGCAGCGATCGGAGTCGGAGAGGATTGTTTCGAGCGGGCCGAAGCCGTGATTCAGGCGGGTGCGGACGCGGTTTTCATTGATGCGGCGACGGGGCACACGACCCGGGTCATGCAGGTGATCGAGCACCTGCGGAGCCTCGGCAGTGTGCCAGTGGTGGCGGGCAATGTCGTGACGGAAGAGGGGGCGACCGATCTCTGTGATGCTGGGGCCTCGGCAGTGAAGGTGGGTGTGGGGCCTGGCTCCATCTGCACGACCCGGGTGATTTCGGGGGTGGGAACGCCGCAGTTTACGGCGATTCAGGAAGTGGCGAAAGTTTGCCGCGAACGAGGCGTGCCCGTGATTGCCGATGGTGGCATTCGCTATTCCGGCGATGTGGTCAAAGCCCTGGCGGCCGGAGCGGATTTGGTGATGCTGGGATCGCTGTTGGCCGGTTGCCGCGAGAGTCCCGGCGCGATGGTGAACTATCAGGGGAGAACCTGGAAAGAATACCGCGGCATGGGCTCGCTCAAAGCCATGCGCAAGGGATCGGGAGATCGCTACGGTCAAAACTCCAGCGGCAAGTTGGTCGCGGAAGGGGTCGAAGCCCGGGTGCCGTATCGCGGATTGCTCAGCGATACCGTGTTTCAGTTGCTGGGTGGACTTCGTTCCGGGATGGGTTATGTCGGGGCTGCGGATCTTGGTGAATTGCGTGAAAAGGCACGTTTTGTGCGGATCACGGCAGGTGGCTTGAAGGAAAGTCATCCGCACGACATCACCATTACCGAAGAACCCGTGAATTATCAGAGCGGAGCCTGATCGTTCGCTCGGTTTTTCATCGCTCCCTTCTACTTTCAGTCTTTCCTATTTTTGTTTCCATGGAGAATCCCATTGCCGTCATTGATTTTGGCTCCCAATACACGCAGCTCATCGTGCGTCGAATTCGCGAATTCGGCTATTTTTCAAAGCTCTATCAACCAAGCGAGCTGCGGGACACGGGGAATCCACCGGCAGTGATTTTGTCTGGTGGGCCTAGGTCAACCCTGGAGCCGGATGCGCCCGACATTGATTTCGAATACCTCCGGTCGTTGAACGTGCCGGTGCTGGGCGTTTGCTACGGGATGCAGTTGTTGAACACCAAGTTCGGCGGCTCGGTCGCGCCTGGTCACACTCGGGAATATGGGCCGGCGGCTCTGATCCCGCGAAATGGCGGGCCGCTCTTTGAGGGCGTTCGCGATCATTCTCAGATCTGGATGAGCCATTCGGATACCTGCAAGATGCCGGAAGGTTCGACGATTCTGGGCGAGAACCTTGATGGGATTCCAGTCGCGCTTCAGTGGGCCGACGGATTTTTCGGAATCCAGTTTCATCCCGAAGTTTCTCACACCGATGAGGGGAAGAAGATTCTCGGGAATTTCCTTAAACTCGCCAAGAACCCGACCGAGTTTCGGATCGAGTCGTTCAAGCACCATCTCATGGATCGCGTGCGGGAAGAAGCCGCCGGCCGCAAGGTGGTCTGTGGAGTTTCCGGAGGGGTGGACTCCTCGGTTCTGGCGGCGTTGCTGCATGAGGCGGGGGTGGATACCCGATACATTTTTGTCGACAACGGTCTGCTGAGGAAAGATGAGGCCACCCAGGTTCAGGAGCAGTTCAAGACGGTCGGGATCGAAATCGAGACTATCGACGCCTCGAAGCGATTTCTCGATGCCCTCGCTGGAGAGGCTGATCCTGAGCAGAAGCGCCGTATCATCGGTCGGCTCTTTGTCGACGTGTTCTTTGACGCGGTGGGCGATGACGTCGAGTTGCTGGCCCAGGGAACTCTCTATCCAGATGTGATCGAGAGTGCCACCAGTGGATCGATCGCTTCAACGATCAAGACCCATCACAACCGGGTCGACAAGATCATGGAGTTGAAAGCCCAGGGACGAGTCATCGAGCCCTTGGACGAACTTTTCAAAGACGAAGTCCGGGATCTGGGGCGCTCGCTGGGATTGCCCGAGCCAGTGGTGGGGCGTCATCCCTTTCCGGGACCGGGGCTCGCGGTTCGTTGTCCGGGCGAAGTCACTGATGAGAAATTGGAGATCATTCGTGAAGCCGACGATATTTTCATTGGCTTGCTGAGAGGTCGCGGATGGTATGATCGCGTCTGGCAAGCTTATGCCGCCGTCATTCCCACCAAGACCGTGGGGGTGAAAGGGGATGAGAGATGCTACGAATATGCTCTCAGTCTTCGTGCGGTGGTCAGCGAGGATGCCATGACGGCCGAGTGGGTTCACTTGCCCTATGAACTGCTCGCCGAGGCATCCAATCGCATCCTCAACGAGGTGAAAGGGGTGAATCGAGTGCTCTACGATATCTCCACCAAGCCGCCGGCAAGCATTGAGTGGGAATAGCAGAGTGACGGGCGACCAGTAGCGGTCACTGGGGAAGCAATTCGCCGATGAGGCGCTTCAGTTCGGCTGCCGGCCATTGACCCGGGGCGTTGGGTTCGTGCAGAAACCCATAGTTCAGGCAACTGCCAGCGGCGGCCAGGGCGAGACGGGAAACTTTTCCGAGTCGTCCCATACCCATGGATGAAATCTTCTGGCCGCTGGCGACGGTGGCTTCGGTGAGGAGCAACAGGATCGTCATGTCGGACATCGAATTCAAGGTCATGGCGATTTTCACCACGTCAGCGAATCCGGCCTGAGTTGCGACGATGGCCGATTCGAGATCGGAGAGCGGAAGCGTCTTCTGGAAGTCGTGGCATGAGGCGATCACGCCGACTCCTGCGTTTCGAGCGTCATTGACCAAATCGGCCATGGCCGGAAGAGATCGAATTTCGATATCGATCAGTTGGGCCATCGGCAGAAAGCGCCGGAGCAGAGATTCCCGGGTCGCTTCGTCCAGGAACCCGGCTCCGCCTTCATCCGAATGACGCGCGGTCATGAGACAGGGCACTTGGGTCGATCGGACGACGGTTTCCACCTCATCCAGGTGCTCCCGCAAATTATCGAGACGAAACTCGAGCAGGTCGCAGATGGTGTCGTCGGCAGGGCGAGAGGCGAGTGCCTGCAGATCTTGCGGGCGATGAACAGTCGCGACGACACGAGGTGTCGCCAGAAATTGAGAGGAATCGTTCATGTGAAAACGGAGCGTTCTATTATCCCGGTTTCGGGCGGCAGGCAAGGGGACTCGCGGACTGGCTTAGCGTGTTCCCGTTATCGTGAAGGTTCCAGTTGGCGGATTGCATGGCTTTGCGTAGTCTCTGCCGCATGAAGATCATCGATTCTCCCGGAAAAAAGCAGACCCAGCAAGAGCGCTACGAAAAGACTCGGGCTCTTATCTATCCGGATTCCGCGCAGGCCAGTCGGGAACTGGCGGCAGAGTTGGCTGCTTTGATCCGCGAGCGTCAGGCGGAAAACCGGGGAGCCGTTCTCGGACTGGCGACCGGGTCTACGCCGGTGCCTTTTTACCGGGAACTGATTCGGCTGCATCAGGAGGAAGGGCTGAGTTTTCAAAACGTCACCACCTTCAATCTCGATGAATACTACGGATTGGAACCGACTCACCGGGAGAGCTACTACCAGTTCATGCGTGATCAACTCTTTGATCACATCGATCTCCCGAAGGAAAATATCAATATCCCTGATGGCACGGTAGCCTTGGATCAGGTATACGAGAGTTGCCTCGCATACGAGGCCAAGATCGAGGCAGCGGGAGGGCTCGATATTCAGATTCTAGGCATCGGCCGAACAGGGCACATCGGGTTCAATGAACCGGGTTCGTCGCGGGATTCCATCACCCGAATGATCACCCTCGACCGGGTCACTCGACAGGATGCCGCGGCGGACTTTCTTGGTGTTCACAATGTGCCGCGCTTTG
>JAGROX010000255.1 GCA_020440025.1 Verrucomicrobiia bacterium | reverse complement strand
CGAGGCGAGGTTTTGCGATGATGGAATGTTTTTTTTGCATAGCACCACTATCGTGAAGCCTTCGCCTCGTCTTCACAATCGCGCTAATCAGAGCTTCTCGCCGCGAAGCGGCTCTGTTCAACCGTCTTTTAGCTTTAACCCCCTAACTTACTTTGAAATCAACCCTCTTCGATTTCATCCAAGCCCTCTCAACGAGGGAGCCAAGGAGTTTTTCTCTCTGATCGAGAACTCTTCGGACCAAAAAGCTAATTCATTAAATGTCGGGAAAGGAGTTTCGGGAATGCTATCGGATCCAGAGTTTCAAGTTTTGATCCGCTTCGCGGCGCAAAAGAGGGACGTGATTATTCATCAATCGACTTCCGCTATGGTATCGAAAGACCAATTCTTTACCGCCACAATAGATCACGGAGTTCTTCTTGCGGGCACCGCTTCACCGATGGGAGAGGGCGCAATTGCTCTATCACTTTTTATTCCATCCAGTATTGGAGGGCCGCTTCCAGAGAATCCAAATACTAGATTATTCGTAGCCGACCGCTCAACGCTCGCATACACCGTGGAGGCACCAAAGGGTGAGAAGACTCGACTATATTTCATCCAAACCTATTTGATAGATCCTGCCTCGTAGGTTCCAGATGGACCGGATCGGACGGGGAAGCTGGCGTTTCCGCCGCCGCCGAATTTCCGGGTTCGCTACGTGGCGCTGTGTGCGTCGAACGTGCCGGACACGGCGGAGACGCGGGAGCATTTGCGCGAGAGCGGACCCATCGGTTGTCGGGACTGGCATACGGTGCGGTGGTGCGAGTCGCGGGATCTGGCGTGTTATTTCGCGTCGTGCCCGTCGTGTCTGCTGGAGCGGGATTTTGATGGGGATGGCACGGGCGGGGCCTATGATCCGGGTGGCCCCATCGTGCTGGTGGATGTGAACCCGAAGCGCTTGCCGCCCTTTGGGATTTCGGATCGCCCGTTTCTCTGCCTGACCAACCGGGTGCGGCCGGGGGAGTATCCCGACGCGGCGGCGCGGTTTGCGGCGCTGAAACGTCGTCTGCGGGTCTTGCGCTCGGCGTCGCTGGTGATCACGAATCGTCTCCACGTGGCGATGCCCTGTCTGGGGATGGGCGTGCCGGTGGTGATGGTGGAGGCCGACAGTCTGGCGTTTCGCCTGACGGCGCTGCCGCCGTGGCTGAAGATTCACCGGAAAGAGGAGCTGAAGCGGATCGCCCTCGATCCCGCCCAGCATGCCACCGCCGAGTGGCGGGAAAACCGCACCGCTTGGCGCGAGCAGGTGGCGCGGTCGTTGGGGGAGCGGCTGGGGCTGGTGTGAGGGGGAGTGATATCCGTGAGGAAATCCTGCCTCCCAAACGCCGGACCCGACTGGCTGGATAGACGCCCCTTTCTCCGGAAATTCCTTGTCACACCGGGGATTCTTCCGCATTCTCGCCTCTGGCTTCCCAATGGATATCACTCGGGGCGGTCATACGAATAAAGAGTGTTCGGCTCAAAATATCATCGCCTATGACCGCCCATTCATCATTCCACTCCATGGACGATCCTGAAGATTTTCGAAAGATGCTCACAGAGATGGGGCCAGAAGTGATTAGCCAGTCGTTTCGGCAACCAGTCCTTCTTCTTTGGATGGCACTACCTCCTGCGAAGAAAAACATCGAGACGTTGAAGGCCAGCGCCCGAGAACAGTTTGAGAGAGTCCTCAGTTCCTTCGAAAGTGACGCGGAGCTTCTGGAGCTCTGCAAGCCGCCGTTAGATGTCGAGGACACAAACGATTCGCCCTAGCCTGAATCACAGAACACGAAGCAGAACAAGCCAGAGTAGGCAAGCCTCACCACGCCGCGAGTCGAGAGCTTCATGGACATTCTAACTTCAACTGAGATTCGGAGCGGCGCTTCTCGGTGAGGTTGCTTATCTTCAAACGTTGGCTCAAGAAAAATGAAAAAGGCGATCATCGGATTTTGTTGTATTGCATCGACCCTTTTGGTTGCTGCAAATAATTGTAGATCCGAGGAAACTCTGAAAATCGAATTTCGTGGTATCGAAAGTGAGGTGATTCAAAGCGGTGATGAGATTTTCTATTTCAAATTATTTATTGTAAATCAAGGGAAGGAATCCGTTGGTTTAGATCTGATAGAGAAATTTACCAAAAGCGGACTTCCGCTCGTGACGGGCGTAGAATATTTAATGAAGTTCGAGAACCGTTGGTGGAATCTAGTAAATTCTCATGATCTGGCTGCTCCGAGATCTGTTTTGAGATCGGGGGATTCGATGTTGGCGGCGGTTGCGGCCAATCCTATTCTCGACCTTGGCGAAGGTGATCGAGAATTTGTCATTAGAATTGGAGGAGTAGATTCTCAGTCCTTCAAATTTGAAGACCCGATGAAGGTGGAAGGAAAACCGGCCAAAAAATGAAGCTGGAGGACGGACGAAAGGCGGCTCAAAAAACCTAGAAAAGTCTATGAGGAATTGTCAGCGAACTGAGCAGAACAAGTCTGAGCACAGAACGCCTGACCCGCCTCGAACTTCAACCCGCAATCGAAGCCGCGCCCCCGGTCAGGAGTCCTGTGTCCTGCGACGTTGTCTGGTTTTCAGAGGGTCACGATCTGACGGTGAGTCGCGAGCTTGGTCCTTCGAAAACCGAAGCGCAGGGGAATCCCTTTTGGCTTCCGCCCATGCTGGGCGTAGGAAGGGGGCGGCGGCCAAGGGACTGACAGCTTTTTAGCATTTAGCATTTAGCTTTTAGCTTTTAGGAAGGGGAGGAAGGGGAGGAAGGG
>JAGROX010000254.1:25326-31584 GCA_020440025.1 Verrucomicrobiia bacterium | reverse complement strand
CAAGGGATCGAGGTATTTTGATTGTCCGAATGGTCAGCAGGCACTATTATCCGCCCGTTTACTGAATACTCACCCTTGAGAACTGGGTCCATGGACGAAGATTCCACCGCCAACACGTTTGTTTTTGCCGATCACCTCATTCTGGATGAGTCCCCGACTCGGGACTTTTACAAATCGATGATGCAGGGGCTGATTCACAAGAATAACAACGTCCTCGGCGTCATTCAGGGATTCTCCAGTCTCATCCTGATGGATGAAGTGCCTGCGTCGATCAAGGAGAACGTGGAGCAGATGCGCGACTCGGCGACCAACGCATCCGATCTCGCCAAAGTCATCCTGACGGCCGCTGGCTGCGCGCGAGTGACTCCCGAAGTCGTCAGCTTGTCCGATCTCCTCCCCTACTTTGAGCGCTCCGCTCGCGAGGTCTGTGAAAAATGCGGTGTCACGCTCCAGTTCAATGCCCGCCCCGGCCTACCCTCCATCCATGCCGACGGCAACCGGGTCATGGATATCCTGAACGAATTGATCAAGAACGCCGCCGAAGCCGCCGCCGGCATTCCCGATGGCGAGGTGGCGATCGACATCCTGCCGCCCGGAGAAGCCTCTCCCGCTCAGGACAATCGTATCGACTTCTTCATTCGAAATTCCAGCGTCGATATTTCTCCCGAGAAGATCCGCGAATTCTTCCTGCCCTTCCACGGCTCCAAGAGCGCTGAACATTTCGGCATTGGCCTGACCACGGCTGGCGTACTCGCCGGTCAGATGAACATGCGCCTCGGCCTGCGCAGCGTCGAAGGCACCACCACCGCATGGTTGAGCCTGCCGGCCGCCTGAGCCGAACAGAATCCGATTCAACAGGGTCAAGTCGGTGACCATACCCTGTTGAGTCCGCCGCAGATTTGCCATTTCCGGCAAAGAAAAAGGCGACCCAGTTGGGGTCGCCTCTTTCGAAAACAATGTGCTTGAAGCTTCGACTAGTCTCAGACGAGACCGGCTTTCTTCAGCGTCTGGAAAGCGCCGTTCTTGTTGATGGTCTTGAGACCACGAGCGCTGACTTTCACACGGACAAAACGACCGAGCTCCGGCACCCAGACACGCTTTTCGCGAAGGTTCGGCTTGAACTGGCGCTTCACCGTTTTGGTGACGTGACGGCCGACACCGCCCTTTTTCTTGGCCAGACCACTGCGGTGAATCCGGCGGCCGGATCTCACGCGGGCTCCTGTAATGCTGCAAACTCGTGACATCGTCTTGAAAGGTTTCTGGTTGTGCGGCTCCTTGAGTCGCGGGCGGGGAATTTCGTCGGAAACACCGCAGGGTCAAGACCTGAATTCAGATTCGCCCCTGAAATCATCATTCTTCCCTCCGCTCAGATCGACTTTGAGGGATCAAAAGCCGCCAAAGCCTCGCGCTGCCACCCCGCCAGATCGCTGACGCCTTTCTTGCTCAGGGTCAACATTTCCAACATCTGGGACTCGGTAAAAGTGGCTTCTTCGCCGGAACCCTGCATCTCGATCATCTGATGGCTCTCGGTCATCACGTAGTTGAAATCCACGCTCGCGTCTCGATCCTCGGGATAGTTCAGATCGAGAATGCAGGTGTCCTGATAAACTCCCGCACTCACCGCCACGGCGAGTTCTTTCATCGGGGACACCTTCAGCTCTCCCTTGGCGATGAGTCGCTGAAACGCCATCTCCGCTGCCACGGACGCGCCGGTGATGGAAGCGGTGCGGGTGCCACCATCGGCCCGGAGCACGTCGCAATCGACCCACATGGTCCGCTGACCGAGCGCTTTCAGGTCAACCACGGCGCGAAGCGAACGACCGATGAGCCGCTGAATCTCAGAGCTGCGGCCATCGAGTTTACCACGGCTGATATCGCGCGGTTTCCGCTGGAGAGTGGAATAGGGCAGCATGTTGTATTCGGCGGTCAACCAACCTCCGGGGACATTCTGCTGCAGCATCCAGCGAGGCACGCCGGTCTCGATCATGACCGCGCAGATCACTTGAGTGTTGCCAAAAGAAACCAACACCGAACCGCTCGCGTGCGGGGCGATGTCGGGTTGAAAAGTGACTGGACGCATCTGGTCCGGATTTCTGCCGTCGGGTCGTTCCATGATTGCCGACAGTTCCGAATCCCCGGGCGAATGCAAGTGATTCCCGGTTGCGGGATGGCGAAAATCCACGATTCTAAGCGCCCGCCAGCATCGGCAGATCGGGGCCCCCTCCGGTTACCGATCCCATGCCAGCCCCCCTGCCTCACGGTCGAAATTCTCTACCGATGAACACCCTCAAATCCACATCGCCCGCCACTGACCCGGGCCATTCTCAGGTGAAATGAGGGAGTGGATTGAAAAATTCGAGCAATTCGCCATCGACGTGATCCTGGATCGTCGTCAGGGCAAACGTGCGGCCGTTTTTCGCGTCTTTCTGAGTTCGCTTTCCACTGTCTACAGTTCGGTGGTGGACCTTCGCCTCTGGCTCTACCGCAATCGCATCCTCCGCGAACGCAATCTCGGCTGCCTCGTCGTCAGCATTGGTAACCTCACCGTAGGCGGAACTGGAAAAACTCCGGTAGTGGAAAAATTCGCCCGCTCGCTTCAGGACGGCGGACGCCGCGTAGCCATCCTCAGCCGCGGCTACAAATCGGTGAAAAAGCCGCTACTCAAGCGAATCATCGGAAAGCTGCAGGGAAAAAACGAGATCAATCCACCTCGTGTCGTCAGCGATGGGAGGCAGTTGCTACTCGATTCCCGCACTGCCGGCGACGAGCCCTACATGCTGGCGGCCAACCTCAAGGACATCCCGGTGATCGTGGACAAGGACCGGGTGAAAAGCGGCAAGCATGCGATTTCCGAGCTGAATGTCGACACGCTGCTGCTGGATGATGGCCTCCAATATTTGAAGTTGCGTCATCGGCTCGACATCGTGCTGATCGATCGCTGGCACCCCTTCGGCACGGAAAAACTGCTCCCGCGCGGCACCTTGCGGGAACCGGCCCGCAACCTGAAACGAGCCAGCTATATTTTCATCACCAAATGCAACGACGAGCCGAACGATGAACTGAAGGAGCGCATCCGAGGCTACAACCGCACGGCGGAGATCATCGAATGCGAGCATCGTCCCAAGCACCTTCAGCATCTGGAGACTCGCGAGGTGTTTCCTCTGGAGAAACTGGCGGGAAAACGCATCGGGACCATCAGCGCGATTGCCGTGCCGGAGAGCTTCGAACATGGCGTCCGCAAACTCGGGGCGGAACTGGTGGCGACGAAGCGCTTCATGGATCATCACCGATTCACCGAGCAGGAGATCATCACCTTCATCAACTGCTGTGTGGAAAGTGAGGTCGACATGATTCTGACCACCGAAAAGGACTCGGTACGCTTCCCCCGACTACCGCGCATGGATGTGCCGATTTACTTTCTCCGCGTCGACATCGGCATCCTCAACAACGAGGAAAGTTTCGACGAATGCATCAACCGCATCTGTCAGCCGCGCCCCATCGTCCCGGCGCGACGGTTTTTCTAAACGCTATTCGCCAAACTCCAAGACGCGCCCTTTTCCGCACGCCCATTGGCGAACCTTGGCATCGGGATGAGTGCGTTTCCATCCCCCGCCTCCGGCCCAGGGAGAAAAGGCAGGGAGAAACCAATGCTGGCGCTCGCCCAAGGTTTCACAGACCAAGCTGGGAAGTTTCAGACTGAGTCCGGCTCCATCGTTCAGAGACACGCTGGGATGGAGGTGACCGCTGACTTCGACCCGGGTTCGCTCGGGAATCATGGGACTTTCGTGACCGTGATGAAAAAAGAATCCGTCCCCCGGTTCGAAAGAATCCACGAAATCGAGTTCGCGGCGAATCGCTCCGCGATCGTGATTTCCCGCAACCAACACGAGGCGATCGCAGCGCTCTCTCACCGATGCCAACCAGTCCAGAGCCTCACGACTCGCCATGCCGCTGTCGACGGTATCTCCAGCAAGGATCACGGTCTCGGGTGCGTGTTTTTCCAACAGGGCCGCGAAGCGCTGCTCGATCGTTTCCATGCCCCAGAGCGGGAACAGCCCTCCCGCCGCGCGACGGGAAAGTTCATAGCCGTAATGGACATCCGCCACTGCCAGCCAACGCGAGGCCCGATGCACCAACGCCAGCCGACTGTCCAGCCAGATGTCGGGCGCGATCTCTGCCAGCCCCGCGCTTTCGTCCGAGCTTCCGGCGGCGGCGGTTGATTTTTCGTTCTCTTCGATCATTCTAAGCGCTCCCGGTGGCGTCTCTGGCGATGGCCCCGGTCTTTTCGTTTCTTCCATCCTTCGCTCCCTCGATTATCTCCCATGTCTGAAGACAAGTCGCAAGCCCCGGCCGATGCCGCCGAGAACTCCGCCGCCAACTCTGCCGCTGCGGGCGAGAAAGAACCCGACATGGGTTCCCTGCTGAAATTCCGTCGCCAGAAACTCGACCGACTACGCGAACTCGGCGTCGATCCCTTCGGAGCGAAATTCGAAACCACCCACGCACCCGGTGCCCTGCAGGCCAATTTTGCCGAGGAACTTCCGGTGAAAGTCGCCGGCCGAATCACCGCCCTGCGCGACATGGGAAACACCAACTTCATCGACCTCAGCGATCTCGGAGGTCGGATGCAAATTTTCGTGAACAAAAAGCAGGTCGGCGAAGAGGCTTGGCAGATTTTCAAGCAACTCGACATCGGTGACTGGCTCGGGGTGGAAGGCGAAACCTTCACCACCCGCACCGGCGAACCGTCGGTAAAGGCGCAGTCTCTGACCGTGCTTTCAAAAAGCCTCCGTCCCCTGCCCGACAAGTGGCATGGCGTCCAGGACACCCAGATCAAGTATCGCCAACGCTACCTCGATCTCATCGCCAACGAGCGCAGTCGCGAACTGTTCCGTCTCCGCATCGCCATGGTGGCCGAGATGCGGCGTTTCCTTCAGGATCGCGAGTTCCTCGAAGTGGAAACCCCCATGCTCCAGGACGTTCCCGGAGGAGCTGCGGCCCGGCCTTTCGAGACCTATCACAACGCCCTCGGCATGGAACTCTACCTCCGGATCGCGCCAGAGCTTTTCCTCAAGCGACTCCTCGTCGGTGGCTTCACCAAAGTCTTTGAGCTGAATCGCAATTTCCGCAACGAAGGCATCAGCCGTCGTCACAACCCCGAGTTCACCATGCTCGAGGCCTACTGGGCCTACGCCGATTTCGAGCAAATGGCTGATTTGGTCGAGGAAATGATCTGTCACCTCGCCGAGAAATTTTGCGGCGGACTCCTCATCGAGCACAAGAACGAAGCAGGCGAAGTCACCAAGACCATCAACCTCTCCCGTCCGTGGAAGCGCACGCCCTACCGCGATCTCATCAAGGGCGTCGCCGGAGATGACTGGTTCGACCTTACCAACGAGGAACGTCGGGCCAAGTGCGCAGGAGAACTGGGCGTCGAGATTTCCGCCGAGATGGAAGACTACGAAGTCACTCAGCAAGTGTTCGAAAAACTCGTCGAGGAAAAATCCATCGATCCCCTCTACGTCACTCACGTGCCCAAGGAACTCGTGCCGCTGGCCAAACAAAACACCAGCGACGATTCCGTGGTCGATGTCTACGAACTCGTCATTAACGGCGCGGAGATTTCTCCCGGATACTCCGAGCTCAACGACCCCGATGTTCAGCGGTCACGCCTCGAGGAGCAGGCCGGCGAAGAGACTCAGAAGATCGACGAAGATTTCCTGCTCGCCCTCGAATACGGTATGCCTTCCGCTGGCGGGATTGGCATCGGCATCGACCGCGTCATCATGATGCTGACCGGAGCCGAGTCCATCCGAGACATCGTTCTCTTCCCCCAGCTCAAACGCCGGGACGCATGACCCTTTCAGCGCGTCTCGCCTTCGGCCTGCTTGGTCTCACCGCCGCTGGCGCCATCCGCGCCGCCGATCCGGAAGTCACCATTCTCCCGGCTCAGGAAATTCGTTTCCCCACCGAAGCGGGAAAATATTACCAGCTGGAAAGCTCGCCCGCAGATTCCGATCAGTGGCAGGCAGAGGGCTTGCCCGTGCTCGGCACCGGCGAAGTGCATTTCGTGCAACGCCGGGCTCAAGAAAACTTGACCCACTTTCGCGTCCGCCAACTGACCCACCAATGGGTGCCCGTCTGGGCCGATGAGTTTGAAGGCGATCGATTGGATCCGGCCAAGTGGAGTCGCGAGGAAAACGGCTACGGCGGTGGCAACAACGAGCGTCAGTTCTACAGCACCGATCCCAAGTATGC
>JAGROX010000254.1:7834-25241 GCA_020440025.1 Verrucomicrobiia bacterium | reverse complement strand
TCCGGTCGTATCCGCACCCTGGAGCGAGGGGACTGGCAATACGGTCGCTTCGAAATCCGCGCCAAAGTTCCCGGCGGCGAAGGCATTTGGCCCGCCGTGTGGATGCTGCCCTCCACCGACCGCTACGGCACTTGGGCCGCCAGCGGCGAAATCGACATCCTCGAGTCTCGCGGCAGCAACGTCCACGAGGCCCTCGGAACCCTCCACTTCGGCGGAAAATGGCCCAACAACCGTTTCAAAGGCGAGACCTACCGCTTTCCCAAAGCCAACGCCGCCGAAGACTTCCACGTCTATGCGCTGGAGTGGGAAGCCGACGAGATCCGCTGGTTCGTCGACGGTGAACTCTACCAGACCCGCAAAAAAGAGGAGTGGGACAGCGAATCCGCCCCCGACAATCCCCGGGCCCCCTTCGATCAACCCTTTCACCTCATCATCAACCTCGCCGTCGATGGCGGTTTCTTCGCTGGCACCGATCAAAAATCTGACCGGCTCCCCGACAGCGAGTTTCCCCAAGTCTTTCTCCTCGACTACGTCCGCGTATTTCAGTGGGCCGAGTGATTGGGTAAATGCGCCCTCTCATCGAGCGCCAGCGCCATAGTTTCGACAAGCCGAGGCCCAAAGGGCCGCCCCTAAAGCAGCCCAGGGCATCGCCCTGGGAAGAGTTCATTCTAAAAATTGAAAGCACCAACGGTGCGGCCCTATTCCCAGGCATAGCGCTCATCGAGTTCGACCCCGTGTCGATCGCAAAGCTTCCGATACTCTTCCTGAAAGGTCATCACCCGATGATGGCGCTCCTGGTTTTCGACGTATCGGATCACTTCCGTCAGGTTCGATTCGCTCACTGAAAATACCCCATAGCCGGCTTGCCATGCAAATTCCCTCAATTCAGGTGCCTGCTTTTTCAGCCATTTAGTGGTTTCGGTTTTTGTCTTCTGCACCACTTCCATGATGGCGACTTTACGGCTCAGAGAGATCAATGCATGCAGGTGGTCCTCAACGCCATTGATCAGTAGGGCGGGCGAATCCACCTTTTCGCGGAGGATCGTAGACATGTAGGCAAAAAGTTGTCTTCTGAGTTCGGGATCTCGGAAAAAAGGAACCCGGTTCTTCGTCGAGAAGACCAGATGGAGGGTGACTTTCGCGAGCGATTGGGGCATGACGCGACCATTGTGACTGGGGCCGCCCCATCGGGGCTAGCGTTTTTTCCTTCGAAGGTCCCAGGCCGATGGCCTGGGCTGCCATGGAGTCGGCCCTTTGGGCCTGTTTGTTCGCTAAAACTCTGGGAGACTGAACCCTGTCGAGTCTTGCATGGGGGACGGCCTTTCGGCCCCTCTGAATCGGTGGATTCAATCCTGTTAACTCCGCGACTTGACCCTCTTGGGTCACTAATCTACCGACTCAGGCGGAGCTGCCTGATGAACGGTGATCTGCGTGAACGGAATGACCCAGCCCTGCTCGTTGCAGACATCGACGCAGATGCGGGAAATGGCGCGAGTGAGCTTGTTGTTCTTGGAGGCGGCTGAACCGGCGAAATCGGCGAGAATGGCATAGTCCAGCGACGAGGCGCCGGCGGACTCGAACTCGACACCGATGTTGATGATCTCATCAGCGGTGACCAGACCAAGCAGGTCCTTTTCCAAGCGAGCCAGAAAGATCGGGGGCACTTCGGTGGTGCTGACCGCCTGATGCTGGTAGTCGATTCCGAAGGTCACACTCACCCGGAAATTGAGCGACAGATTTCGAGGTGACAAGGCCACGAAATCGGGCGTGGCGTAGATTTTTCGCGCGCCACCGAGTTGGATTAGAGTCACCCAATCCGGCGTCTGTTGGATGACGCGACCATAAGTTTCATCGGAAAGGATCACCCAGTCGCCCTCGCGGGTCGGAAACCAGAGTTCCTTGCTCTCGAAGGGGCGGGAATTCAGCGGCTCCAAGTCACGAATCGGCAGGCGCAGATGTCCCCCGAGGAGCGCGGGATTTTCCAAGTCGGTGTAGACATTGATCTGTTTCACCTGCCAGGGCACGCCATTAAAAATGACGCGCTCGCCCTCTCGGACAGAGCCGAGATTCAGCATGAGTTTGGCCTGCTCGAAAAATCGCGGCGCGGCCTGTTTACTGGCCCAGGCGAGGCCAGCCAGAAAGATGAGCAACAGACCAAGCAGGACCCAGTCCGACGCCGCGTAGAGCACGAGAATGGCGGCAAAGATGCCTGCAAACAGAGCAAAAAGCTGATAGGCGACATCCAGAACGCGAACGTAGAAACTGCGATCTTTCCTCCGGTGAATGGGGCTGTAGGGGAGAATCTTGCGATACAGCACACGCAACCCGAACCAGACGAGCACGAAGGCGACCATCGCGGTGAGAAAATTCCGTCCACGGGTCCGCCAAAAACCAGCCACCGCCTCGCGGGCTGAGGTGAAAACCGAGGATCGGCTGGCCTCGGCTTCGGTCAGCTTGAACTGAGCGACGTTGAGATCGTTTTCGGCCCGCTCCAGTTTCTTTCCCCACTCGGTGCGCAAGTTTCTCAATTCCTTGAGAATCGCGGCCTCCTTGGCCACCGCCAACAGCTCGTCGATATGGCTGATACCACTTTTTGCCTGCTCGATCTGACGCTCGGTCTGGGCCACTTTCGTGCGCAGTCCCTCGATCTCTCGCGGCTTCGAAGTGAGGTCTTTCAGTTCTCCGATGATGGGCCGCAGAAAATCCTCGAACTCCTTTGAGATGTCGGCGGGAGCGTTGCCATTCTGAAGATAAGCCTCCAGATCGACTCCGGTGGCGACGGTCTCGAGATCGCGAACGAGTTGGTCCCGCTGCAGGTTTTTTGCCTGAATTTCTTCAGCAAATTTTTCCTGTTCGGCCGGAGTGGAGACCGCTTTGAGCTGTTTGCGGACCGCCTCGATTTCGGCTTCCACCGCCATGATAGAAGTGCGCAGGCTGCTGATGGCTGCGAGCGATTTCTCCTCTGGGGTCGGCTCGACGACCGGTTCGGGCTTTGGCGCTGCGGACGCCTCTGCGGTGGCAGTCGGCGGCGGCTCAGCAGGTTGCTGGGCCGATACCAAAGGCAGCAGGGTAGCCAGAACGGCCATCACGCCGCTCGTCACCAACCCCCGGGCAAGGGCTGCTGAGAGTGAGTGAGACCGAGAAAACATAATCAGGCGGCAGACGCTTTGAGGGCGGTCCCCACCACCTCGGCGGTGCGGGCGACATCGTTTTCGCTGTGCGCGAGGGAGATAAATCCTGCCTCGTACTGCGAGGGAGCAAAATACACGCCTTCATCCAGTGCCGCCCAGAAGAATTTTCGGAACGCGTCGAAATCGCATTTTTTTACGTCATCGACATTGCGGATTTCGCGGTCGGTGAAAAACAGGCAGAACATGGAACCCACCCGGTTGAGTTTCAGCGGTAGACCGCTCGCAGCCATCGCTTCGCGGGTGCCCTCCTCAAAGGCCGAACCGATTGCTTCGAGTTGTTTCCAACCATCATGGCGTTCCATTTCCTTGAGCTGCGCCAGCCCGGCGGCGATGGCGAGAGGATTCCCGGAAAGCGTTCCGGCCTGGTAGACAGGACCGTCTGGAGCAAGGTAGTCCATGATGTCGGCGCGACCACCGAAGGCTCCCACAGGGAGTCCGCCACCGATGACTTTACCCAAAGCCGTGAGATCAGGCGTGACACCAGTCAGTTCCTGCACACCACCTTTGGCAACGCGAAAGCCGGTCATGACTTCATCGAAAATCAGCAGCGCTCCATGTCGTGTCGTGATTTCGCGGAGCAATTCGAGATAGCCCGGCTGCGGAAACACGAGCCCGGCATTGGCTGGATACGGTTCGACAATAATGGCAGCGATCTGATCGCCCTCAGCGGCAAAAGCTTTCTCCAGCGCCTCGGGGTCGTTGAATGGCAGCACGATGGTCTCATTGGCAAACGCACTCGGCACCCCGGCGCTATCGGGTTTTCCGTGAGTGAGCGCGCCACTACCGGCGGCGACGAGCAGGGCATCGACGTGGCCGTGGTAACAGCCGTCAAATTTCACGATCTTGTCCCGGTGGGTAAACCCGCGAGCGAGACGAATCGCCGACATGGTCGCCTCGGTGCCGCTGTTGACCATGCGGACTTTTTCCACCGAAGGCACCCAGTCGACAATGAGTCGGGCCATTTCGATTTCGTGAGTGTGGGGAATGCCGAAGCTGACGCCTGATTTTCCGGCGTGATTGATGGCATCCAACACGGCGGCTGGCGCATGGCCCAAAATAGCCGGCCCCCAAGTGCCGACGTAGTCGATCAACTCATTGCCATCGGCATCCCAGAGATGACTGCCCCGCGCCCGGGTGACAAAGAACGGCTCTCCGTCGACGTTGCGAAACGCTCGCACCGGCGAGTTGACCCCGCCGGGAATGACTTCGCGGGAGGCCGCATAGAGCTTGTGAGAGAGGGTACGGTCGGACATGTGACAGAGTAAGGATGATTTCAGGCTTTTTCGAGCGCCCAATGAATAGTAACGTTATTCAGTCGTCAAACGGGCGAACCCCCGTTTCCCACGATCACGTTCAACCCCACATCACTGTCATGAAGCGGTCAATTTCTCTGGGCCCGCGCCTCGCCGTCATCGCCGGCCTTTTCCTCGCCATCGGTCTCTCAGCCGCCGAGGCGCAACTCCGCCCGATTCCCATTCGCAAATCCAAGGCGGATCGGGAAGGCAGCAGCCTCAACCAAGAAGACGGAGCCGTCTATCTGGAGGGACTCGTGAAAAAGGAGATCAAGGTCAAAGTCATCCAAGCGGCACCAATTTACACAACCCTGGTGGCGGATCGATGGCTGGGAAATCTCTTTGCCAATCAGGAAGTCACCCTGCTCGCGATCAGTGAAAAAGCCTACCGCGTCCGGGGCCAGGCCAAACAGGGACAAGTCGCCGGCTGGATCGGACGCGCCATGGTGGACGGGCTCGACGAGAAAACGGAACAGAATCTGACGAAGCTCCACGAGCGACAAGTCCTCGTAGACGACCTGATAGACAATCGACAGGTGGCTCTCGGCATGACCGATGATGAGGTCCGGGAGTCGCTCGGCGAACCAAGTAAGAAAAACGCCAAAGTGGATAAGGACGGTCAGACCGGCACCTTCGAATACATCACCTACGATCGGGTGCCACAGACCACCACGGCATTCGATCAGTTTGGTCGCCCCTATCAGGCTGTCACCTATCTGGAAGTCGAAACGGGCAAGGTGACGATCGGATTCGAGAAAGGCATCGTCAGCAGCATCGAAGAAAGCGAGGGCGCCGATTTACAGCCCGGCGGTGTCCGAATCGTGCCTCCGCCGATTATCCTTTTCTGAAAAAAATCAGCCGCCCGTGGCCGATCCACCAGATTGATCGTTCTTTCCACCTCCCGATCTCCGATCCTCGACGTAGGCCCGGAGCATGAAGCCGATGCCGCCGGCGATGAGGACCAGCATCATGATGGCGTGGGTGCCCTTGACTTGAAACTCAGGGCGGAATCGGCTGACGATTTCAATGGCCAGGACGGCAACACCGACCCAAGTGATGATCCATGCCCAGGTGCGTCGCACGTCGAAAAACAGTGCCACCACGCCGACGAATAACGGCACGAGGACGATGCCCATGGAAGTCGTCTGGCCCATTCCCATTCCGCCGCCATGGCCTGCTCCACCCCCTCTGCCACCGTGCATCGCGCCAGAAATCATGCCGGGATGACCGGTGGTGAAACGAACCGAATCAAAGAAAAACCACAGCCCCGCCGCGGTCATCAGGAGGCCGATGAGGAATTTCACTTCGCCCCCTTGGGAGCCGCCGGGTTGCAGTTTCATGCTTGGGAAAATTTAGAGTTCGATGGAAAGAGGCACGCCACGGTTCCTCGTTCGTTATCAGGTATTCCCGCCACTGTCAGCCGGAATCCACTCAAAATCCCCCCGTCGCCTCATCCAGAAATCAGCGCGTCCAACTCGGATCCACGGCGCGACCACCGCCCACCACCACCGGATAGATCTGTCCGGTGTCGACCCGAATCATTGACATGGCCCCGCTGCTCTTCGTGAAAAGAAGGTGACGCGAATCGGCTCCCCAAGTGGGTTGGCTGCCCTCGGTGAGCTTGCGAGTCTGACCGGTCTGGAAATTCCGCACACACAGGGTTCGGCTGCTGCCGGATACTGAGACAAACGCAATCTGATTGCCATCAGGCGACCAGGCGGGATCGATGGAAACCGGAAACCCGGTGGGCATCGGCGTCGAGGATTTCGATTTCAAATCCATCACGAAAAGATCAGATCGACCTGGCGCGGGCGGGGCCGCAAAAACGAGACGTTTTCCATCCGGCGACCACGATGGTGAGGTCTCGGGCACGGGAGTCTGGGTGAGCGGCACCGGTTTTCCGCGTGGCAGCTTGATCAGATACAGATCGTTGTTGGGCCCGGGTCCGCTGCTCATCGAGAGAGCGAGCTGCTTGCCATCCGGAGAAAATGCCAGCTCGGTCCGCGTGGCTGGCTGAGTGGAAATGGAGAGCGGTTTGCCTTTGACCAGATCAACCACTCTGACCACGCCCATCTCGCCATTCTGGAGAGATACATGGGCCAAGTGGGTGCCGTCGGGACTGATGGCGGGCGCGACGTTGGATCCGCTCTCCGTGATCTGGCGCATGTTGGTGCCATCAAAATCACACAGATAAATCTGAAACGGTTTCCCGGTCGGGCTGAAAGAAAAGGCAATCTGGCTCGTGGCGATACCCGGGCGCTTGGTCAGGGTGAAAACGATGTCATCGGCAAACTGCCGGACATCGGCTTCCATGCTGCCACGACCATATTTCCGGTCAAACAATTTGCGCCCATCGGCCGCATTCATCCGCCCCTGAAGAAATCCCGCCCCCATGGTACCCCCCGCCACCGGTGCCCCCGTGGCCGCACCAACGCGAAAAGGACTGATGCGTTGCAGCACCTGTTGCAGTCGCGCGATCGCCTTCTCAGCGCCCGTTCCATCGATAGGCTGAATTGCCAGCGGCAGGCCCTCGGTCGCCGCCGGTGCCTGGGCGTGACCGACATTGGTCGACAAAAGGAGAAAACCGATGGCTACGGCAAAAGAACTTGGCAATGAATCACGGATAATACTGGCAATCATGACGTTACCAAAGGGCAAGAAAGGGAACTAAAATGATGATTTTCTCGACCAAGTTTCGACGGAACGCCGCAGTGACTCGACAAGACTCCTTTGCTTACTCGACCGGTCAACCCAGCGATCAACGAAGTTCCCGGAACTGCCGCATTCCTCCACCCGAAGCCGCCTTGGCGGGCGGACTGGAAGGCTTGGCGGATTTTTTCGGCGCAGCAGCCGCTTGATCCCGAGGGGCAGAGGGTGCTTCGACAATAAGATCGGTCAAACGAGGCTGGGATTTTTCCGTCTCCTTGGCGACCGGTAGCGATTCTGCCGACGCTTCAACAGCGGGTACCACCGGGCTGCTGGCCGCCTTCTTCTCATCGGCGACGACTTTCACCGCAGCAGCAGGTGCTTCAGTCACGGCAGGAGCAGGCGCGACTTTCGATGCCGGTTCAGGTAATACGGGAGGATTCTCCTCGATTTTTTCTTCCGGCTTCGACTCAGTGATCGGCTGGGCAACGAGAGTGGAGTCTGTCAGGACCAACTTGTCTTCCTCGAATCCGAGGGGCTTTGGCACCGAGGCTTTTGACGACTCCGCAGAATCAGGGGTGTTTTTGGAAGTCTCCGATGTGGGAGCGACCGCTTCGTTTCCATGGCTGGAAAAATAGCCCTGAGGATCACCGGGTTCCAGATCCGCTGCCGATCGCATCAATGCCGGAGCCACCCAAAGATGCACTGCGAGAACGGCGAGAAACACCAGAAAGAACTGGGTGTTCGCGTTCCAACCGCGAGGAGCCACCAAATGGAGAATTCGGTCAATGATCTCGGGACGATCAGAAGGTCGGCTCTGAATTTCGATGGGCATGGCGGTGAAAACGGGAAAAGTCAAAAAGCAAAATCAACCCGGCCTACGCCATGGCATGGCGCCCACCGCTCACCAGACCCGCAGTTTGCTTGGCGATCGGGTTGACGTCTTCATCGGATTCCACAAACGGCGTCCGGAAAAGGAATCCCTCCTTCAGCGAGGGCTGATCATCCTCGGGATTGGCGAAAGCCGCGATGGGGCGCTCTTCTGTCGCCGAGAGATCTTCCTCGATCAGCACGAAAGGACTGTCGGCACTGTAACGCTCGGCGTCGGCATTTGCCTCCAGAGACGCCGCCGCGTTTTCGATGCCATCACCATCCAAGGCAGCAGCATGGGCGCGATCGTAGGCAGTCAGCGGACGATCGTGATGGTTGGTTGTTTCCTCATCGTAGGTCTGCACCATGCCTTGGCCCGATCCGTAGTGATATTCCAGTGCCCGACCAAACTCCGAGCGGAAGTCACCGAGAACACGATTGCGCTCCCGGCAGGCCGCACCGAGCAGAATTTGTCCGATCAGAGCAGGCACGCCCACGATCAATCCCACCACCATCACCGCCAGCCCACCGGATACCCCGGGCGAAACCTCGGCCAAGGTGCTGGCCGTTCCATTCTGGGCGAAGGTTTTCATCAACAACCACGCCATGCCCAGCAGACCAACAAACGGGGCCACCAGATAGGTCACCGCAAGCAATGGCATGCCGTCCCGCAACCGGGCACTCGCCGCCAGTTCCCCGCGACCGAGTCCCTCTTGTACCAATTTCATCTGAGCAGGCGTCATGCCCTCAGCCGAACGCAGCCGAACCGAAAAGGTCTCGTCGCGCTCCGGCGAACCCAGCATCTGAAACGCCGCCGCCTGAGCACCATGATCGTAGATGACCCAGCGCAGAGACATCGGATCTTCGTAATTCCGCTCAAAAACCTGCAGGGGCTGACGGCCACCGCGATAAAGCTTCAGAAACTCCTCATCCGCCCGCTTCATCCGAAACAGCGAGATCGACTTCGAGATGATCACCCCCCAACTCAGGAGTGAGAGCATGAAGAGACTCCAGAGGAGAAATTTCCCCGGGAAAAGCGGCTGCTGCAGCGCGTAGTCGAAGCCGGTTGCCGCCAAAGTGAGGGGTTCAAGAGTGAGCGAAGTCATGAGGATGAGCGGAAGGTTGGCTGAGGTTTCGGTTCCTGAAAAATCAATATACCTTAAAGATTTTAAATTTCCCGTAAATTTTAGTTCGATCAAGTGATTTCAAGCTGCTCAATTAATTAGAGAGGCTCTTGTCAGTTGAGCGCACAAAAAATCCGTCTCCCGGCGGGAATGGCCAGTGAGACGGATGATTGGGAAGGAGAAAGGTGCGAAAGCTGGTCCCGTAAGCCGGATTTTGTTCATCCCGCCGAAACGAGATGGACGATCATTTTTCTAGCCCCGGCCGAAGCCGAAACTCCCCGTCCCGCTTGCGCGTTTCAGGGTGCGACTAATACCCAAGCTTATTCCTTCCCGCTTGCGCGTTCGGGAACCGGACAGGCGGCCCGGACTTTGCTCTGTTCTGTCTTGCACCACGTGGGGTTTATCCTGCCCCCTCGGTTACCCTCGGGGCGGTGAGCTCTTACCTCGCCTTTTCACCCTTACCTTTCCCACTTTCGCGGGAGGGCGGTTTGTTTTCTGCGACACTATCCGTCAACGGTGGCTTACGCCCTCCGCCGCCCCCGTTTTCACGAGGCACATTGCCTTAAGGAGTCCGGACTTTCCTCTAATGCCGATCCCGCCGAAACGGAACCACACCAGCGATCATCTCCGACCAGCTTTCGCGGCGAAAGGATACACCTCCGCCTCGCGCTCGCCACCAAGATCACGCGGGGGGATTCAGAAAAAACACATCGGCCACAAACCAGAGAATCATGGCCATGGCGAGGATCATCTTGCCCACCATCCCGGCCAATCCGCCGACGACGGTTCCCACGGTGGAATTCGCCGCCGGTTTCCATTCCTTTTTCGCAAACCAGATCTCGGCAACAAAGACACCAATGATGGGGCCGAGGATCAGGCCCACGGGGAAAAGAATAAAGGCTCCGACCACTCCCCCGATGAGTGCCCCCCAAACGCCGTATTTGCTGGAGCCAAACCATTTCGCCCCCATGGCGCCACTCACCCAGTCCACCGCAATCGAGATCGCCCAGAGAATCCCGATCACCACCAGACTCTGCCAGGTGAGCCCGCTCTCATCCTGCATGCCCATGATAAAATAATGCACCAGCACCCCCACGAAGATCAGTGAGGTCCCCGGAAGCATCGGCAGAAAGGTGCCGAAAAAACCCGTCAAGATGAGCCCAATCACCAGCGTCCATTTCAGGACCGTGAGCGACTCGGCTCCGGGAAACCAGGCAAACCAGTCTTTGATGGCGGCGAGGAGAAACATGTCCATATCCGTGAAGGAGAACTATCGATGAAACACGATTTTTTCGGTCAAATCTCCGCGAGCGCCTTCCGGCCATTCCTCGGACTTCGGCCAGCCGAGATAGAAAAGCCCAAGACACTTGTCCTCCTCCTTTTCCAAGCCCAACCAGGTTCGCATTTCGTCACTGTAAATGATGGGCGGCGAAGACCAGAATCCCGCCATGCCAATGGCCGAGGCGGTCAGGTGCATGTTGTGAACCGCGCAGGCAACCGCCTCGATCTCCTCAATCTCGGGAATTTTTCCGTTGGCCTGCCGACTCATTCCCACCGCGATCACCACCGGAGCTTGCAGGGGTACTTTGCCAAGTTTTTCCCGCTTGTCCGGGCGCACCTCGGCGGCGGGAGTCAGCTTGTCGTAGGTCGATTGCAGGAAATCCGCGAGTCGTTGCCGACTATCGCCAGTGAAGACAAAAAAGCGCCACGGCTCCGTCATCCCGTGAGTCGGTGCCCAGTTCGCATTCTCCAGAATGCTGGCGAGATGAAGGTTTTCCACCTGCTTCAGGCTCATGTCACTGGGCTTGATCGTCCGCCGACGACGAATCAGCGCATTCGCCGCCGCGAGGCGCAGCGAGATGGGATCGAGCTTGGGTGATTCTCCCTGATAGGTTGAGACGTCGTCACTTTCGTCCATGATGGAGTCACCATTCACCGACAATCGCCTTTCGTCATCGGCGAAATGCGCACCCTTCCCCCGCCCCTTTCGTTTGACCCTGACGCGGGACTTCTTATACTCCGTGAGCCCGTTGCGGGCCTTCATCTCATCCAGTCTAACCCGAACACACTACCCACCATGGCACTTTCCGTTGGCGACAAAGCCCCCGATTTCGAACTCACCACCCTCGGCGCCAATGGCCCCGAAGTGGTCAAACTCAGCGAAGAAGTAGGCACCACGAATCTCTTGCTCCTCTTCGTTCCCATGGCCTTCACCGGCGTCTGCACTCAGGAGTTCTGCTCCGTGACCAGCGAGCTGGCCGAATACGAAGGCCTCAACGCCAAGGTCCTCGGCATCAGCGGAGATAATCCTTTCGCGCAAAAAGCCTGGGCCGACAAAGAAGGCATCAGCCTGACCCTCCTCAGCGACTACGAGCACACCGCCGCCAAAGCCTATGATGTCGCCTACGACAGCTTCCTCCCGGCCAAGAATCTCCACATGGGTGGCGTGCCCAAGCGTTCCGCCTTCATCGTCGCCAAGGATGGCACCATCGCCTACGCCGAAAGCAGCGACAATCCCGGCGAACTCCCGAATTTCGAAGCCATCAAAGCGAAACTCGCCGAGCTGGGCTGATCCGACAAGGTGACTGAACCCTGTTAGGTCCGCGACCCAACAGGGTTAGATCGCCTTGCTCGAATCGAAATTTTTCCGAAAAGGCCGTCCGCAAACGCGGGCGGCCTTTTTTGTTTCCGGCTTGTGCCGATTTCCAAACTCTGATTCGATGCTCTCAACCATGAAACAAATTCTCATCGGCATCCTGGGACTCGGCATCGGCTTGAGTGCATCGGCCCAGGAGTATTCGGTCAGTCTGAGTTTCGAAAATCTTGGCACCACTGAGGAAACGACAGCTGATCTCGACGGTGTGCCGCTGACCTACCCGGTGGACGAGGCCGACGTGATCACCCTGCTCCGACCAGCTCTCACCAAATTTCGGGATGCGCGTAAGCAGCGCGCCAAAGCGGAAGCGAATGGGCTGCGCGAAGCCATGGCAGATCCCGACGTGCGGGCCCTGACCCTGAATCGCGTCAAGCAGCTGATTGGAAAGGATTCACTGAGTAGTGACATCGACAAAGCCTATGAAAAGGCCTTGAAGGAAATTGCCATCCTGACGGCGAACTGGGAGAAATGGTCGGGTGATTTGGGAAGGGTCCACCTCTACAACCACGCCACGGTGGCCCCCTTTCGAAAGGGAGAGAACCGAATCGAGTTCGAGCAAGTGCACTTCTTGGTGAGAGAGGGGGAAGGCTACGAGATCACTTTGCATCCGCCCTTCGTCAATCCCGGTGCCGGTATCGGGGCATTCGACATCAAGCCATCCAAGGCGGGTGCGTTGAAACTCGACATTCTTGTCTCAGCCACGCCCGGTAACTCGGCAGAGACCGTTGCCGCCGATCTGGAAAAGTTTCTCGGCATCGTGCAGAAGATGGAGGAACAACTGGCGACCGAAGGGACTCTGGAGCTGATCCAATCGCACCTCATCGAGTCACTCCTGCGTCACGAAATCAGAACCACGATTCTTGCTCCCAAGACCTCCCTAGTCCTCATCCGGGGTCTCGCCCGCTACTATCTGATGGCGTACCAGATCATCGCCAACAGAGAATCACCTGACCTCTCTCAACGACTCATGCGGCTGGGCTACTTCCCAGTGCCGACGGACGAAACGGTCGCCACTTCCCTCCTCGAGGAATTGGCCCAGAAAGAGCCGCTCTCCGTCACCGACACCAAACTCGTCAACGGTGCCAGTCGGGTGCTCGCTTGGAACTTGCTGAAACTGAGTCAGACGGACCCGAAGGGTACGCCTGTGTTGCAATATCTCGCCGCTCAAGGCATTCCCGTGCCGGAGGGCGGATTCGATCAAGATCGCTTTGCCACCGCGTTGTCACAGGCCTATCCGGATCTTTTGTCCATCACGAAAGCGGCCCGTGCCGAGACGATCCAGTTGGCCAGAGCGGCGAACAGCTTCTTTCAAGGCAAGCCAGAGAAACCGGAAACACCGAAGCCCTTTTTCCGATTCACCAACCGGACAGAGAAAACAATCGATGGCTATACGTTCACCTACCCGAAAGCGATGGAAGCCGCGATTGCCGTCTTGGCACCGGAATGGGTCACCGGACTGAAAAAGACCCAGCAGATCCTCGAGGAACAATTTCCACCCGGAGTTGGTATCGAACCGCCGGCGGAACTCGACGATGCCTGTCTGGAGCGCCTCGGAGCCCTGGGCCTGACGGTGAATCGTGATATGGCGAACAGCGCTGCCACGACCGTGGCCGGGGGAGCTAATGTGGTCCATTACGTTTTGCCCTTCCTCACCGGAAAAGAGATCCAGATTCATGTCAAAAGTGACCTGGTAGATCTACTCAAGGAAGGCGCGCCAATCGAGGATTTCTCGCTATCCGACGACGGGGAAAAAATCAGCTTCAATTTCAAGTTCACTCACCCGTCGAGTCAAAGTCTTGAGCAGTCCATTGCCACGGCCACGGCTGCCAAACCCGCGGCAATCCCGGTGATCGCCAAACTGGAAGGCGATGTCGCTGCGGCATCTCTCGATGACCAGATCAAAGCGCTGCGGGAGGGATCGGAATTCATCGACATCATCATTCGGGCCGCCGAAGCCGACGATGAAGGACTGGTGGAACAATTCACCCAGCGACGAATTACCGTGCTCACGGAAAAGCAGTCTTGGTTCGTCACCGCGCACGAGTTGACCGAAGGAGCCCTGGTCACCCAGGTGATTGCCAGTGATGACCGCCGCTGGTTCTGCGATGGCGTAGCCAATGCGGTGGCCATTCGGGAGTGCGATCACCAATTTGGCCAAGGTGAAGGACGAAAGATCTTCGAATCGCTTTGGCCACCCGAACAGTATCGAGCCTTTGCCAACCAGATCGATCTGCTGGGTTGGCCTGCCCTCGGCGATGAGTCGGCGTCCCTCACGGCGGTCGATGGCCTCGCAGCGGCTCACTACTACTTCGCGACCGAGGCCATGCTGGCCGCGCTGGAGGGACGCGGCGACGAATTTTTGGGCAACTGGATCCGGAAGATTCGCGAAACATCGTGGAATCGGACCAATGCGGAGACGGTATTGGCCGCCTATCAGGAACTGACGGGAGAAGATCTGAAGCCATCTCTGAAAAAACCGTGAGATTGGCTGTTCTCTGCACGAGGTTCTGACGACCTCTCTATGCCGCTCCCGAATCGTCTTCATCGCTATCTTCTTTTGACCGTCGGCTGAGCCGTTGCGATTTGAGGACATTACGTGTTGGTCCCGGCCGCGAAGCCCCTGTTCATGGTGTCTCTGGCCGACTCGTTCGTTCACGGGCTCATCGCCGTTCTCGCGATTTTCATGACCTATGGCCGGGGCATCATCTCGTTGAAGGAGTTGATTCTTCTCGTCTCGTTTGCGGTCCTGATCGATCTCGATCATGGAATCGCAGCCCGATCCTTTGATTTGAATGACTGGATCTCGCTTCCTCGGCGACCTTTCAGTCACAGCATTCTGTTCTCGCTCGCCGTGGCGACGATCTTCTCGCTGTGGCTCAGCAAGGAGAGAAAGGGTCTCTATTTCTCCCTGATCGCGATCACTCTTATTTCGCACGTCACCCGGGACGCCACCTACGGGGCATCAACCCCTTGGAATCTGCCCTTCCCTTCTGTTGGTATCCAGGAAATCCCTTACTTCGTCGTGTGGATTGCGATCAGCATAGGGCACGACTTTTTTCCGAAACGGAAATGATACCTTCCCAGGCGTGAACTGTGCGCGCTTGGAAGTTACGAGGGCGACAAAGCCTCAACCGCTTCGCGGACGACCCAGCCTTTTTCCTCAAGAGCAGCCGAGGCGGTCGCTTCATCGACGCCCACCAGTTCGCGGACGATGCGCACGGCTCGGTTGCGCAGCTTGGTGTTCGAGGGATTCAGATCGATCATCAGATTGCCCATGACCTTTCCCGAATGCGTCATCGCGAGGGTGGATATGAGATTGAGGATGAGCTTGGTCGCGGTGCCGGATTTGAGTCGGGTAGAACCGGTCAGGATTTCCGGCCCGGTGTCGGGCAGGATGGCACCGTCGAGCAGCGGATGATCGCGATACGCGGGATTGCAGCAAACGAGAACCGTGGTCGCACCGCGCTGTTTCGCCTCGGAGAGACACCCCCAGATGAAGGGCGCGTGCCCACTCGCGGAGATGCCGATGACGACGTCATTTTTTCCGACCTGCCGAAAGGCGAGGGCACTGGCTCCTGCGGTCCGGTCGTCCTCGGCACCTTCGACGGCACTCCACAACGCGGGGTGCCCTCCGGCGATGATGCCCTGCACGAGATCCGGCGGCGTCCGAAAAGTCGGCGGGCATTCGCTGGCATCGAGCACGCCCAGCCTGCCGCTGGTTCCGGCCCCGCAGTAGAGCAGACGTCCGCCTTCGGAAAAAGCCCGGACCACTTGGCGCACCGTCCACGCAATCGACTCCGTTTCTTCGAGAATTTTTGCCGAGATGGTCGCGTCCTCTTCCAGCATCAACTGAATGGCCTCGGGCAGCGGAAGCTCGGAAAAATGCGTCGACTTGGGATGCCGCAACTCGGTTGGCGATGCGGAGACGGGACGCCAGGCGGCGGTTTCGTCGATGACATTTTTCGACATTTTCAGCTCCAATGCCGCACCTCCATCGAGTTTGAGCGCCATTGTGATCGCACCCCGAACGCTGGGAGTTTCCAGCCGGAGAATCTCGCAATCGGGCCAGGCTTTGCGAATCCTCTCGACCACGTCATCGGCAAAACGGGAATTTTTCAAAAGCACCGAACCGTTGAGCACGAATTGCACGCTCTCCCCTGGTGCTGCCACTCTCGCCGCGCAATGGACGCTGTCCTTGCTGAGTCGCTCGGCGGCCCGATCGAGAATGGCGATGGCGATTTCATCCTGCCGACTGGCGGCGGCGTTGAAGACCACTTGAGCTATGCTCGCCAACTCGGACTTGCTGGCCATCATGGACCATTCGATCAGAGATTCTGGCTCGTTCATCTGGAGAAAAGTCAGAATGTCCGTCCCGAGCCGCGGCCAGTCGGCGTGAATGTCGGAGATCGTGACCACGGCCCTCAGGGCATGCAGCGCGATATCACAGGAACTCGCGCGATCCCCGATGATGTGTCCCCGCCCGCCCACTTTGACGAGTCGGCCATCACGATGCCGTCCAAGACAGCAGGAACCCGTTCCGCTGAGCAGAAGCACCTGGGCGACACAGCTTGACAGCCAATTGGCGGCTTCGAGAGCGAGGGTCAGGTCATCGGAGATCACAGCCGGAATGCCAGGCCAAATCCGCGACACCGCTGAGGTGAGCCTTTCCCGATCTCCCTCGGATCGCACGCCGGCGAAGCCGATGCCAATGCGGTTGGGCGAGGTTGGCAATCGATCGCGAATCTCTTCGAGCCGTTCCCTGAGACCTTCGCCACTGAGGAGCTGCAGATTCCCCGGGCCGGTCGAAAAGCTTGCCACTTCGCCGCCATCGGTCGCGTCGATGAGCAACACCGAGGTCCGCGTTCCACCGCCTTCGATTCCGAGAATGTTCATGGAGGGAGTAGTTGTCGACGATACGTTTCGGAAGACCAGCCCATGGTGACCGACCATGATCAGGGCCAGAAAGAGAGCGTCGCGATCACGGTAGTTCATTTTCGATCCCTGCCCAAACTGATCGAGCAAATCTTCACAAATGGTTCAGGAAACGCGGTTTCGGTCTTGATCACTGCGGGCAACACGCCAGAGTCTGCAAATGAAAAAGCCTCTTGCCCCCATTCTCTCCCTGCTCCTCATCGCCTCCCTTGCGCCGTCGGTCCGCGCCCAGAAAAAAGAAGCCGCTCCCGAATCGAGCCCGTTTTCCTCACCCACCATCGACATCGGCATCGTGGCTTCCGACTTGGAGAAGTCGGCCAAGTTCTACACCGAAGCCCTAGGACTGACCGAAGCAAAAGGCTTCACCGCTACCGCCGAGAAGGCGACCGCCTTTGGCCTCACCAAGAACTTGGGCGCTGACATTCGCGTCTTCGTGCTCGGCGAAGGAGAGGGCGCCACCAAGTTGAAGTTGATGTCCTTTCCCACCGCGCCCGGCGCCAAGCCCGACCAAAGTTTCATCCACTCCACCGTCGGCATCAGTTACCTGACGCTTCGCGTCGCGGACATGGACGCAACTCTGGCGCGACTGAAGGCAGCCAAGGTCGAGTTGCTCGGTGAGACGCCCGCGAATTTGAGCGGAAATATGTATCTCACGACCGTGCGCGACCCGGATGGCAATTTCATCGAGTTGATCGG
>JAGROX010000254.1:0-7775 GCA_020440025.1 Verrucomicrobiia bacterium | reverse complement strand
TTTGAAAGAAATCCTTTTTGTCGGAAAACGCCAGCCTGCCATTGAGGCCGCTCGCGCCTTGGGTTGCTCGTTCTCCGTTCAGGATGTCGAGTCCCGCAGCGAACAGGCTACGGGGGCTTTCGGAGGAACGGTGGAAGCGTCTGTCGCCGCCGCAAAGAAGCTCTACCACAACGCAACCCCCTCGGCGGTGCTTGCGGTGGCGGAGGGTGCCGTTCCTTCGGCCGCCGCGATCCGCGAAAAATTCGGTCTGCAGGGACTTGATCCTGAAAGCGCCCAGCGTTGTCACAACAAACTGACGATGAAGAAAGCGGTGGTTGCCGCTGGCATTCCGTGCGCGCCGTGGTTGGAAACCGCCGCCGACACCACTCCCGAGGAAGTCGTCGAACGTCTGGGACTGCCCGTCGTGCTCAAGGTACCCATCAGTTCTGGCGGTCGCGGAGTGTCCCTCTGCTCAAGTGTGGAGGAAGTCGCCGCAGCTTTGGCTCCCGGGCTACTCGCCGAAGAATTCATCGCCGGAGCCGAAATGAGCGTTGAGAGTTTCCGAAAAAACAACCGGACCTTGTTTCGCAATCACACCCGCTACCTGGTTCCACATTGGGCGAGCATCGTGCCCGCGTCGGAATCTCTTGGTGATCAGGCGGCGATCAACGCCCTCGCCGAGCGTGTTCACGAGGCACTCGGCATCAATGATGGCATGACTCACATGGAGATTTTTCTCACCCCGGAAGGACCGGTTTTCGGAGAAATCGCCGCTCGGCCTCCCGGCGGTCGATTGATGGAGCTCATCGGTCGCGCCTACGATTTCGATCCCTGGCGGGCTGTGTTGCAACTCTCTCTCGGCGAAACGCCCCGATTTCCCGATCAGGCTAGGTGTTTCGCCGGAGTCTGGATGCTGTATCCCGATGCCGGTGTCGTCACGAAAATCTCCGGTCTCAGCGAGGCCCGGAAAGTGCCTCAAGTCGCCCGCCTCACCTGCCGGGCGAAACCCGGACGCGAATACCCTGCGCGTCTCGGCACTGGCCAGTCAGCCGGCGAGATCATCGTCGTCGCCGACACCATGAACGAATGCGAATCCCGCCTCCGCGAAGCGCACGACCTGATCGCCTTCGAAATCGCGCCAGCCTGAGCCCCCGCTTCCGTCGGGAACGATCGAAGAATTCTTTTGGAAATCGGCTGACGGCTTTGCTAAACAAGATCAGGCGACTCTCCTGCCGCCCGATTTTCCATGCTTTCCTCGCTTCGTGATCGCCTCTCCACCCTGTTGGGACGTGATCCCTTGGTGCCCGTTGCTCTCGCTGCCGGACTTGGAATTGTCCTGGCAGATTCCCTGGAGACTCGGATTCCCCTCATCGCGTATGCGGCGACGGCGTTGATCGCTTTTGCCATCGCCTGGAAAAAACCCACCTGGCATGGGCTCCTTGCTCTGGGCACACTCGGCGTCTTTGCCTTCGGCCATGGCGTCGCTCTCTGGCAGATCGGGCAATTCCCTTTCGCGCCAAATCTCAACCACGGCGACTCCCTCCGCATCGAAGTCACCGGCCTGGTGGTGAAAGAACCCGATGCTCCCGGGGCCGGCAGATCCCGGAGCGGACGATGCGTCCTGAGGGTCACAGAAATGCGGGTCGCCGGCGTCACATGGCATTGTGATCAACGATTACCGACCCGCCTCGTCAGTCCCAACGAATCGCTCCGATACGGCGACCGCATCGCCACGACCGGACTGCTGGGGCCTTTCGATCCGCCTCGCAGTCCGGGCGCATTTGACTCCGCCGCCTTCTTTCGACGAACCCTCGGCGCCACCGGAGAGTTTTCGGTGGGTTCGGGCGACCGCATTCGCATCATCGAGCGCGATCTCGGCAACCCGCTGATCGCTCTCGCATTGAAATCACGTCACGCCATCGAAGGTTTCATCACCCGGGGACTGGAGGACCAGCCCGACACCGCCTCAGTGATCAAAGCCATGGTGCTGGGCTCCCGAGAGGACACGCCGGAACACATCGAGGAACAGTTCCGACTCAGCGGAGCCATGCATGTCTTCGCGGTGTCAGGGCTTCATGTCGGCATCTTCCTCGCCTTCCTCTGGGGTCTGCTGCGATGGTTGGGAATGCCCCGTCGGCATGCGGTACTGCTGCTGATTCCCGCGATCCTTTTCTATGCGGCCGTCACCGGATTGCGACCATCAGCGGTGCGTGCGGCAGTAATGGGCACCGTCGTTCTGCTGGGATTCGTGGCCGAGCGTCGCCCGCGATTGATCAACAGCCTCGCCTTCGCCGCCCTCCTCATTCTCGCGATCGATACCCAGCAACTTTTCCTGCCGGGATTCCAGCTCTCCTTCGCTGTCCTCGCCTCGATCGCCCTCTTCGCCGATGGTTTGCGGGCTCTTTTCTATCACCCTTGGCGAATCGATCCTTTCCTCCCTCGTCGCTACGTTCCCCGGTGGCGACGGGGGATTGATCGCGGTGCGAATTGGCTAACCAGCGGGCTGGCGGTATCGATCACTGCCTGGGCGGGTTCGGCCTTTCTGGTCATTTATCATTTTCAGATTCTCACGCCCGTCGCCATCGTCTCGAATGTCGTGATGGTGCCCTTCGCCGCCCTGGTTCTTGGCGTCGCGGGTGTCAGCCTTCTCGTTTCCCTGATCGGTGGAGGCATCCTCGCAGGCAGCCTGATCAATCCCCTCAACGGCGGCCTCGTCCGTTTTGTCTCGTGGATGGCGGGTATCTTTGCCTCGGCCCCGGGCGGCTACGTCCACGTCTCTCCCGAGACCTTGAGCGGGTCGGGATCTTCCGCCGACAGCTGCCGCGTGACCGTTTTCGAGCCCACCATCGGCGGACTCTCGCAGCTGTGGTCCTTTCATCTACCCGATCAGCGAACCGCACATTGGTTGATCGATCCCGGCGACCCCATCGGCTTCGCCAGCGCCGGGCAGCCTCTGCTGCGTCACCACGCCATCAATCGCGTCCAAGCCCTCATGCTAACTCACGGCGACTTCGATCACCTTGGGGCCGCACCGCTCCTGATTGATCGACTGCGGCCCGGTGCCGTCATGGCGACACCTTTTGAAAGTCGCTCGTCAGTCATCCCACGCATTCAGGAGAGCATCGATCGCACCCGCGTTTCCCACCTGCAGTTGGCGAGGGGCGATCGCGTTCCCATGAGCGAAAACAGCGTCGTGACCGTGCTCTATCCGCCGCGAGAGGAAACACCGCCCTCGCTGGCCGATGACCGGTGTCTCGTGCTCCAACTCCGCCATCACGATTGGCGGGTGCTCTCCACCGCCGACAGCGGCTTTCTCACCGAGAAATGGCTGCTCGCCAACGAAACCCGTGGACTGCGGGCCGACGTTTGGATCAAAGGCTGGCATGCCACTGATTTCTCGGGGCTGACTGAATTTCTTGATCAGGTTCAGCCCAAAGTCGTCATCACGACCCACCACGAGTTTCCGCCTCAGGAAAGCATCACCGAAGCCTGGCGCCACGCATTGAAATCCCGCAGCATCCAGCTCTACAACATCACCGAGCTCGGCGCAGTCGAAGTCGAACTGACAGCGGAAACCTTGAGCGTCACACCCACATCGAGCCATCGGCAGGCACCGACACAACTCACGCGGTAGCGATTTTCCGCAACCGGATCCCCTGAATCTTCCGCCCGTCCGCCTGCCAGACTTGTTCGAAATCGGTCACGGGATAGAACTCATCCTCCGGCCAGGGCAGGCGCTCGAAAAAATCAATCTCCTGAAGCGCTTCCTCGGCGACGTCGAAATACTCTTCGTGATCGGTCTTGAACCAGAATTCCCCTCCCGGTTTCAGAAGGTCATGAACCGACCGCAGGAACTTCGGCTGCCGCATCAGGCGCCGCTTGTGATGTTTCTTTCGCGGCCAGGGATCGGGAAACAACAGATGCACCCGATCCGCAAAACCTCGCGGCAACAACCACTCGACCGCGTAGGTCGTCTCCAGTCGCAATGCCCGGACATTGGCCAGCTCACCCTTTCGCGTGTCCCGACACACTTTTCGGACCCGACCGAGCAGACGCTCGACCCCGAGGAAATTCCGCTCTGGATACTGCCTCGCCATCCCATTGAGAAAACTCCCATCGCCGCACCCGAGATCCACCTCCGTCACCGCATCGGCACGTTCCGGAAAAATCTCGCCCGCCTCCAGCCGACGAAACCACTCTTCGGGATACACCTCGAAGGGCAGCGGAAATGGTTCGTTTTTCGGGCGGTAGGGCATTCTCTTGAGAAATTAATCAGGGCGATCATACCCTTTTATTTTTCGATGGATTTCGCAAACCCATGGATACATCCGATAGGGCCATTCTTCCCCTGTGTAAAAGTAGGAAAAATCTGCAAAACCCACTCCACGAAGTTTTGGCCCGATGGCGATGAGGTTGCCTCGCGAGGAAGACTCTTCTTCGGGAAACACGGTTTTCGAGAAATCAAAAATCAACACCGGCAAAAACAAATAGGCCGCGATCAGTACTCCTAATCCCTTAAGAATTGCTTTTGTGAACTTTGGCTCCTCCATAGAATCCCGGTGGATCTAAAAGGGTCAGGTCCGCGACCCAACAGGGCTGGATCGGAAAATCAAAGGAAAACCCTTCTGAATCACATTTCCGCGCCCGCGACTCGCTCGGGGGCATCGAACCAGCGTCCGTGTTCTTTGATAAGGTCGATGAGGCGATCGACGGCTTCGTCTTCGGGTAGGTTGAACTTCACCGGCTCTTTTCCGACGTAGAGATTGATCTTGCCGGGGGCGCCGCCGACGTAGCCGAAATCGGCATCGGCCATTTCACCGGGACCATTGACGATGCAGCCCATCACGGCGATGCGGACGCCTTTGAGATGGCCGGTCGCGGCCCGAATTTTCTGGGTGGTACTCTGAAGGTTGAACAGGGTCCGACCACAACTCGGGCAGGCCACATAGTCGGTCTTGAAAATCCGCGCCCCGCTGGCTTGGAGAATGTTGTAGGCCAATCGCAAACTCTGGCCGGGTGCTTTTTCGCCCTGCACCAACACGGCATCGCCGATGCCATCGCAGATGAGGGATCCGAGATTGGCACTGGCGCGCAGCAGGGTCTCGAGAAAAACGGCCTGGTCGTCATCCGACGGCGTTCTCACATCTTTCAGCAAAATGGGATGACGGGCGTGCACGCGAGAGGCGAGCAATCGAAACGCGGTGATGATGGGCAGGTCGATGCCGTCGGGAATGGTGATCAGTGTGGCCTCGGCCATCGCATTCAACTCGGCCACGGCGGCATCGTCCCGGGGGTCGATGGCCAGAACGCCCGAGTTTTCGACGACGACTTCGGGCTGAAAATCACCGAGTTGATCGAGCTTGTGCGCCAGCGCGTCCCACTTTTCGCGATGAGTGAAAACGGCGATCTGTTCGTCCCCGCCAATGCCGATGCCCTGGATCTCGACGCGCTCGGATTTTCGTTTTTCGAAGGCAAAGGGATTCCATGAAACGTCGTCCCAGCCGAGCGTCATGGACGAAGTCGTCTCGGCATTGCGGGCACCGATTTCAGCACTCACTTTGGCCAGGGCTTGGGCGACAGGAATTTCGAAAACGGCGTCCTCGGTCAAGCTGACGCGAATGGTGTCACCGATGCCGTCAGCGAGCAGGGAACCGATTCCGATGGCGCTCTTGATGCGGCCGTCTTCTCCGTCGCCGGCTTCGGTCACACCGAGGTGGATGGGATAGTTCCAATCCTCACCCTCGGCATTGAGTCGTGCCACCAGCAGGCGGTAGGCCTCGATCATGACCTTGGGATTGCTGGCCTTCATCGAAAAGATGAAGTCGTGATAATTCCGCTCGCGGGCGATGCGGGCAAACTCGAGCGCGCTCTCGACCATGCCCAGCGGGGTATCGCCGTAACGGTTCATGATGCGATCGCTGAGCGAACCGTGATTGGTCCCGATGCGCATGGCCACGCCGCGCTCCTGGCACAGCGCCACCAGCGGGGCAAACTCGGCCTCGATTCGCTCCAGTTCCTCGGCGTATTCGGCGTCCGAGTATTCGCGGATCTGGAACTTTTTCTTGTCGGCGTAGTTGCCGGGATTCACCCGCACTTTGTCGACCCACTTGGCCGCTTCCATCGCGGCGTCGGGTTTGAAATGAATGTCGGCCACGATGGGCACGTCGCTGCCGGCCACGCGAATTCCCGCGACAATGGGCTCGAGATTGGCCGCGATCTGCCGAGTCTGGGCGGTGATGCGAACGATCTCGCAACCGGCCGCGACCAGCTCCAGCGTCTCTTTGATGCAGGCCTCGGCATCGCGCGTGTCGCTGGTCAGCATCGACTGCACCCGGACGGGGTTGTCGCCGCCGACGCCAACATTGCCGACCCGAACTTCACGGGTGCGTCGACGCGGCGCGCCGAAAGGACTGGGAGTGTAGGTCAGGGACGACATGCAGGAACCGGAAGGCCTGAAAGCCGATCGCGCAATCAATTCTGCGGCGGCAGGAAGCTCGGAGGCTGCGAGGCCGCCCCGTCTCCACCGTCCGGTACGTGATCACCCACGTCTTTGAACGAAACGAAAGCCATGAACCCGAGGAGAAGAATGACAAACGCGGTTTGCACGATTTCCAGCACCTTGAAGTTGAGAGGTTTCCGGCGAACTGCTTCCAAGAGGGACATGACGATGTGTCCACCGTCCAATACGGGGAAGGGCATCATGTTGAGAATGGCAAGGTTCACATTGAGCACAATGCTGAACCACAACACGAGACGCCAGCCGTCCGGATGCTGGAAAAGCGTGTAATAGAGAGTCATGATCCCAATAGGACCGCTGAGCTGATCGGCTCCGATCCCGCTCTTGGGATTGATCACTTTCTGGAGCGTGTTCACGATGGTTCGGAAGCTATCCGCCACCTGAGTCAGGGGGTTGATACGAACAAGTTTGCGAATCCCACCGCCATCGTAGAGGACTCCGGTATCCGGATCTCCTTTGTAGTCCTCGGGTAGATCCGGCATCCGTGGAGTCACGGAGACCGTGAGAGTCTCGCCTTTTCGAAGGAGCGTATATTCAATCGGTTTTCCGACCTCCAACGGATAGGTGACGACATCCATCAGGTCCTTCACTGGCTTGCCATTGATCCCGGTAACGATGTCGCCTTCCTTGAAATCGAGGGTTGAGGCCGGGGAAAACTCTGCCGTTCCGGAAATGACCGGGGTCCGGGCAGGTCCAACGCCAATCGAACGCAGTTGTTTCCGGGAGGAGAGTGAATTCCATCCTTTCGCCAGGAGATTTCCCTCGGAGGCAGCGGCTTCCGGATGAGGCGCATTGACGGTGAACGTCATCTCTTTGCCATCGCGAAGCACATCCACCTCGATGTCATCGGACTCGGCAGAAATGATGAGCCATTTCACGCTGTCGTTCATCCCGAGGAATTTCTTCACCTTGTGGCCATTGATGAACTGGATGTCATCTCCCACCTTGAGACCCGCCTTGTCTGCGGGGCTCTCCTCAGCGATGGAACCAATCACGGTGGTCGCCGAAGCTTCATCGACCGGCTGTTTGACCACCCAGACGACCACGGCAAAAAATACTGCCAGCAGGAAACTGAAAAGCGGACCGGCAACCGCCACGATGATCTTATCGAGCGGCGTGATCGGCGGAAGCGGCTCTTTTCTCACTTCGTCGGAAGTGTTGCCCTCGATCGCCTCCATCGGGGCCATCTGCGGCAGGGAGACGAATCCCCCGGCAGGAATCGTGCCCAGTCCATACTGCACGCCGTTGTAGGTTTTTTTCCAGATCGGCTTGCCGAACC